>DDYO01000138.1 GCA_002348045.1 Anaerolineales bacterium UBA2232 | reverse complement strand
AAGAACTGGCGCAGCAAAAAGATGCTGAACACGCTGGACAGGAACGGGACGATGAGGGCGGCGTAGGTGTTGTACCACTTGAAGTTAAAGATCATCACGACTTTGGGCACCAGGGTCAGGTCACTGGGGATCATGATGGTGGCAAGGATGAACATGAACACCCAGTTCTTGCCTGGCAGGTTCATCTGCGACAGGGCATAGGCGGCCAGGGTAGACGTGATCAACACACCAGCGATGGTAGCCCCGGTGACGAGAATGGTATTGGCAAAGTAGCGTACCATCAGAGGCACCTGCCACGCCTTGTCGAATCCCACGTCGCGGATGGCCTCAGGGTAATTCTGCCACTGGAGCGGTTCATCTCCCAGAGGAGGCCACGGCCAAAAGTTGGTGGTGATGATGCTGCCGTAGGACTTTAATGACGTCATGACCATGTAGACAAATGGCGTGAGGGAGGCGATCGCGCCAACTAGCAGCACGATGTAGATCAACTTGCGCTCCCAGCCAATGGTGATCACTGGCGACGAGTAGACGGGCTTGGCGGTTTCAAACTTGTCGTCAATCATAAATGACCTCCCGTCCTGCGAAGCGGTTCTGCACAAGAGTGAGAAGGAGAATCACAAAGAACAGGAGGAAGGACAGTGCGGCGCTGTACCCATAGCGGTTGTACTCAAAGAGCTGCCGGAAGACAAAGATGCTGGCGGTGGTGGTTGCGCTGCCCGGGCCGCCGTAGGTCATGATGTAGATGTGGTTGAAAGCTTTGAAGGTTCCAATGGTCGTGTAGAGCAAGAGGAAAAAGGTGGTGGGGGAAAGCAGGGGCAGGGTGATGTGGCGAAACAGGTCCCAGCCGCCAGCGCCGTCCACCTTGGCGGCGTCGTAAAGCTCGGGAGGGATGTTGCCCAGCCCTGCCAGAAAGATCGTGATGTCATAGCCCAGAAAGACCCACGTCGTGTAGACGATGAGGGCGACCAGCGCCAGGCTGGGTCCGCCCGCCCACGATGGCAGGGTAATGCCCGCGCTGCGGGCCAACACGGTGAATACCCCGGCGGGCTCGCCCAGCCACCGGGGACCCGCGATGCCCAGGCGCCCCAGGATGGCGTTGATCAAGCCTTTGTCCGGGCTGTAGAGGTACGCCCAGACCGCGGCAGATGCCACGGTGGAGGTGATATAGGGCAGAAAGAAGAGCACTCGAAAAGCCTCACGGCCCCGGATCTTTTGGAAGAGCAGGTAGGCCAGAATCAGGCCAAGGCCCAACTGCAAAGGAACGGAGATGAGGGAGTAGGTGGCGGTCACTCGCAACGCGCGCCAGGCGTCAGGATCCCGCAGCGCCCGCAGATAGTTGTCGAACCACACGAACCGAACGCAGCGTAGGCGCCAATCACAAGCGCTGATGTAGAGACCGTAGAGAACCGGAAATAGCTCGAAAACGATGAGAATGATGAGGGCTGGAGCGAGAAAGCCGTAGCCGAGGACGATCTCCCGCATCCTGCGCAACTTCCACGGTGACAGTCGGGGGTGAGAGCTACTCGCTTGGGAAGCGGTCTGTAATGTCACGCGACTCCTTCCCACTCCAAGGTTAGACGTGGCCGTTTATCCGAACAGAGCAACAATGTTGCACCCGCTTGACGCGCAAGCAATAACGACCTTTCATTCAAGTTGGGTTTTGGTTCGGCCGCCCACAACTCACCGGGACCAGGCAACTCGTCGGGAGTTGGCAGCGAACCTATGCTTCAAGTATAGCACATTGAGCCGCCTTGTCAAGAGGTTTTGGCAGCAAAGCCCTCAGGTACCGCCCGCCCCAACCAGGATCGGCCCGGCTGCGCTATGCTCGCAGTCGCAGGACCCAGTCGGCCAAACCTTGCAGGAACACGCGCAGATAGCGCAGGGTCACATCATCGGTCAAGCGTCCCTCGGCGTCGTACTTTTCCTGGGCCCGAGGGATCATGACCTCGGGTCTCGGCATGGTCAGCATACCAGTTGCCTGGCAAACCTGGCGCAGGTGATGCTGCCCGCGGGCTGTGCCAAAGGCACCGGTGGACGCCCCCAGGATGGCCACCGGCTTGCCCGTCAGAGGCGACTGGGATGGGGGGCGCGATGCCCAGTCCAGGGCGTTCTTCAGGACGCCAGAGACAGAGTAGTTATACTCCGGCGAGGCCAGCAGCAAAGCATCAGCGGCTCGCAGCGCCGACTTGAGAGCCAGGACCGGCTCCGGATCTCCCTCCGCCTCCACAAAGATGGCAATCTCCATGCCGGCGGGCGCCAAACCTTGCGCTGCCACGAGGAGCGCACGATTGAAGGAACCTGCCCGCAGGCTACCGGAAACACCGAGGACATGCAGCTGGTTGGCGTTGGGGGTCACGGACATGTTCGCTCCTTACGGGGAATAGTGGAGGCTCCCGGTTTGCAGCAGCGCCGGCTGCCCATCCTGCCTCGCCGCGCGACGCTGATGGGTGGCTCTCTTCTGTGGCGTAACCTACGCCACTACTGGAGGCCCTCAGGCCGCGCACTGGGCGCCCAGGAACGCCAGCCACTGATGCAGTTCGTTTGGCGTCGGCAGGCCAGCGCCATCCTTGCGGTACACGGCTTCAATCTGTCCCATGACGTCCACCAGAAACACCATAAGCCTGGGCTGGCCCCGCGCATCCAATGCGGCGCACTCGCGGTACAAGCGACCATCCTCGTCCGCCAGGACAGGGAACGGCAATTCCTGCCCCACCTCGAGTTCACGAGCCGCCGCAGGAGGACCGAGCAGGATGGCCAGGACCTCGGCACCGCCCATGGCATACTTGGGATACCAGCGTACCAGAGAACTCAAGAACCCGCGAGCGGTTTCCCCCAAACCATCGCCGACAAATACGACGACGAGGCTGTTGTGACCGCGATACTGAGCACGGTGCACGTGCCGTCCGGTTCCATCGGGCAGTATAAAGTCCGGCATGGCATACCCGGGCGCCGCCCGCCAAACTCGCGATCGCTCCATTTTCCACTCCCTGCGCGCCTCGATAGGCGCTTGCCTGACTCGAGCTACCTGGCGATGGGCAACTGGCACGCCAGGGCGCTCCAGCCCATGATGCCGCCCAGGACCACGGTGAGCTGATCGTAGCCACCGCGCTTGAGAAGGCTTGCCGCCGTCATGGAGCGCACTCCGCTGCCGCAAAAGACATAGACCTCCCGATCATTGGGCACCTGGTCCAGGTG
>DDYO01000120.1:1719-5266 GCA_002348045.1 Anaerolineales bacterium UBA2232 | reverse complement strand
CGTTGAGGATGTTCATCATCGGTACCGGCATGAGGCGAGCGCTCACGCCGCCCAGATAACGGTAAAGGGGCAGCCCAAGGGCGTCGGCGGCTGCTTTGGCCGTTGCCAGAGACACGCCGAGTATGGCATTCGCCCCCAGTTGGCTCTTGTTGGGGGTGCCGTCGAGAGCGCACATGAATTCATCAATGCCAACCTGGTCCAGGGCATCCCAGCCCGAGAGCTCGTTGGCCAGGGTCTCGTTGATGTTGGTTATGGCTTTCAGGACGCCCTTGCCGCCAAAACGGCCTTTGTCACCATCGCGCAGTTCCAAGACTTCGTGCATGCCCGTGGATGCTCCCGAAGGCACAGCCGCTCGCCCAATGGTCCCGCCAGACAAGAATACCTCGACCTCGACGGTGGGGTTGCCGCGCGAATCCAGGATCTCTCGCGCGATGATGTCTTCAATCAATGTGGTCATGGTTCCAACTCCTCAAGTTCAGGGTGCGCTATACTTTCTGCTTCAGTCCAAGCTCGTCGTAAAGACGATCAAAGGCAAAGTGCTCCTCCAACATGTGCTCAAAGCGGGCTATCTTTTTCTCCTGATGGAAGCGAGTTTGTCCCATGGCCTGTTCTGCCAGCTGGACGGCTGTCATGGTGTCATGTCTGCACAGGATGATAGGAACGCTCGCTTCCTCTGCCCGAGTCAGGATGAACGCACTGGGTTGGAGGTTGCCGGTCAGGATAAGGCACCGGGTGGAGGTCTCCAAGGCTGCCAGCAGGATGTCCGATCGGTCTCCACCGGTGATGAGGGCGGTGTTGAGCTTTCGCCGCATGTAGGTCAAAGCCGAGTCCACGCTCATAGCGCCGATCATCAGGTTCTCGACGAGAACACTGCCCAGATCTGGCCGCACGATGATCTCACCGTGCAGTGCCTGTGCCAGTTCCGCCACCGAGACCGAGGCGAAGATCCGGTCGAGAGGAAGAACGGCAAGGACTGGTATGCCCTTGCGCTCCAGGAATGGGACCACGATCTCCTGCACGAAGCCAAGCTTGCTCCTGTCGACGGCGTTGAGAACAGCGCCTATCATTCTATTGCCAAGACGTTGCTTGTCAGCCAGAAGGTCATCGACCATCAAGACGGATGGCACGTCGTGTTTTGCCACTACCAGCGCCTTGGCATCAAAGATTTCGGCTATCTTGTCGCAGGACAACCCAATCAATGCTCCTTGAGCGCAACGGCTTCCGCCTTCGAGCAAGACGATATCCTTGTCTTTGGCGATGCGTCCAAAGGAATCCTTGATGTGCTTCTCATAGTCCTGCTCCTCACCGCGGAGGATGCCCTCGACCGTCATGGGGTCCAGGCAGACAGGCCAGATGGATTCTACGTTGTTGGTCAACCCCAGTGACTGACACATGGAGTTGGCTTCCTCATCCACCACGCACTCGCCGATGCGAGTCTTGCTGGTGGTCAGCGGTCGCATATAACCACAGGTGTAGCCATCTTTCTTGAAACGCTTTGCCAAGCCAACGACCAAGGCGCTCTTTCCAGCGTACGGCGTGGTGGAGGTAACGTATAGAGTGATCATGGTTAGTTGGTCTCCTTTTCTTTCAACACGAATCTCATGTCCACTGACATGGCTCCCTGCCCCTCTTCGTGAACCATCAGTGGATTGATGTCCATTTCCACAATCTCTGGAAAGTCCGTTACCAACTGGGAAATCCGCAACAAGGTATCAGCAATAGCGTCCAGATCTGAAGGCTTTTCCCCGCGTACACCGCGGAGCAGGTTGTAAGTGCGGATCTCGCTAATCATCTCCTGGGCCTCTAACCGAGAGATGGGCGCGATGCGAAAAGTGACATCCTTGAGTACTTCTACGTAGATACCGCCCAGCCCGAACATCAGGAGTGGACCGAACTGCGGGTCGCGGTTGACCCCAATGATCGTCTCCTTACCCCGGGGCACCATCTCCTGAACGGAAATTCCCCAGATTTCGGCGGTGGGCATGTAGCGCTGAGCCCGATAGATAATCAGGTCGAACAAGTCGCGGACTTGTTCGGCGTCGCGAACGTTTAGGCGGACGCCGCCAATGTCTGATTTGTGCAAGATATCGGGCGAGGCAATCTTCATGACCACGGGGTAGCCGATGCTCTCGGCTGCGCTAATGGCCTCATCCACATTACGGGCCAGTATGGACTTGGGGATGCGCAATCCATAGGCTTCCATGATGTCGCGGGACTCTGCATCGCCCAGCGTGAGCCTTCCGTCAGCGCGGACGCGGTCAAAGACCTGTCGGACCCGCGCTTCGTCCACCTCAAAGCTCCGGTACTCCGGCTCCGCCCTGTTCTGCCATTGGTAGAATTCCGCCATGGCTTTGAACGCGCCGACCGCCCTTTCGGGAAAGGGGTAGTTGGGGATATGATGCTGGTTGAGCACCTTGATCCCCGGTGCAACCTTTAGTTCTCCCATGAAGCAGGCCAGCACCGGCTTTTCGTGGGCAGCAGCCAAACGACCGATGATCTCGGCGGTTTCGGTAATCTGAGTGTAGACCTGTGGTGTCAGAATGACCAGCACCCCGTGTACGTTGGCGTCTTCGAGAGCAGCCTCCAGAGCCAAGGCGTAGCGGTCGGCCAGGGCGTCCCCGATCACGTCAATGGGATTGTAGAGGTTGGCCGCAGCGGGAAGGCCTGGCCTCATGCGCTCAATGGTCTGAGACTGTAGCGTAGCCAGCTGCAGGCCGCTGCCTTCCAGGGCATCCGTTGCCATAATCCCTGGACCGCCGGCATTGGTGACCACCGCGATGTGGGTGCCGCGCAAGGGAGGTTGATAAGAAAAGGCGAGGGAATAGTCAAACAGATGCTGAATGGATTCGGCGCGGAGAACGCCCGTCTGCCGAAAGGCGGCCTCATACGCTCGCTCGGAGCCGGCCAAGGTTCCAGTGTGGGAGGAGACGGCTCGTTGACCCGCAGCGGTCTTCCCCGACTTGACGGCAATGACAGGACGGCGTTTAGTGGTTTGCCTGGCCGCTTCCATGAAGCGTCCCCCTTCGGGGATGCCCTCCATGTAAATGATGATGACGCTGGCGTTCTCGTCGTCTTCCCACGCTTCCAGGAGGTCAACCTCGTTTACGTCGGCCTTGTTACCCAAACTGACAAAGTACGAGAAGCCAATACTCTGAGCCAAGGCCCAGTCCAGGATAGCGGTACACAGCGCTCCCGATTGAGACATGAAGGCGATATTCCCTCGGGGAGGCATGCCGGCGGCGAAGGAGGCGTTAAGGGGCGTGTGGGTGCTGATTATGCCCAAGCAGTTGGGCCCAACGACGCGCACGCCATGGCTTCTGGCGATCTCTATGACGTGGTTCTCCAAACGGATGCCGTCGGCGCCGGCCTCGCGGAAGCCTGCCGAGATAATTATGGCACCCTGGACGCCCTTTTGGCCACACTCCTCAATGACCTGAGGGACAAACTTGTTGGGTACGACCAGAACGGCGAGGTCAATAGGATCCGGGACATCCAAGACGCTCGCGTAGCACTTGAGGCCCAGGATCTCGTCGGCTTTGGGGTTGAT
>DDYO01000120.1:0-1571 GCA_002348045.1 Anaerolineales bacterium UBA2232 | reverse complement strand
CGTCAGCCGATTTGACAGACAGGGCGGATTCATGTATAGTATGCTGTTGAACTGCTGCCCCTCGGGGGACTGTCGGACAAGATGTCTTCTCTCACGAGTTGAAAAGAGGATGCTCCACTTGGCTCATCCATCACCGTGAGGTGCTGATTTTGAATTGGGCGAGAAAGGTCTCGACGATGATCCCCCCTGATGCCCCTAGGGAAAGGCTCGCTTGAGGAGGAACCGCTTTGGAAATCCGAGATATCGATGCTGTTCGTATCTCTCTTGCATCGCCTGAAAAGATCCGCGAATGGTCGTTTGGCGAGGTAACCAAGCCAGAGACAATCAACTACCGTAGGCTCCGCCCAGAGAAGGACGGGCTGTTCTGCGAAGCGATCTNNAGTGCTATTGCGGAAAGTACAAGAAAATCCGGTACCGTGGCATTGTCTGCGAAAAGTGCGGGGTTGAGGTGACGCACTCGCGCGTACGGCGAGAACGAATGGGACACATTGACTTGGCTACACCTATCGCCCATATCTGGTACACGCGCCGCTCTCCCAGCTATCTGGGGCTTATTCTGAACATCTCGCAGAGAAACCTCGATAGAGTGCTCTACTTTGCCCAGTACATCATCACGGACATCGACGAGGATGCTCGAGAGAAAGCGCTCAAGCGGCTGGACGAGGAGTTGGCGCGGGACACTGCTCGCATCAATCAGTCCGTTGAGGAGCAGGTGCAGGTCCTCGAGGCCCAGCTGGCGGAGGAGCTAGCTCAGCTCCAAGAGAGGCATAACCACGCTGTGCAGGCCGCGGACGAGCGGCTGTCGGCGGCGACCAACGAGGTGATGAGCGAGGCTACTACCCTTCAACGTCAACTGGATCTCTACAAAGAGCAGAACGTTCCCATGGCCCTGGTCTTTGCCCCGTCGGGAGCTACCATTGTGGACAGGGGCGAGCCAGTAACCCGTGACGCGTACGCTCGGCTCAACGAGGTGGCGCAGGGACAGCTGGCTTTAGTGGAAGCCACAGCACAGGCAGAAAAAGCCCAGGCCATGGCCCCCATCGAAGCGAGACAAGAGCTTCTAAGCCAGATGATCGCCGAAAAGCGGGCTGAGCTGCAGAGCCAGGTGGCCGATGAGATTGAAGCTGTCGAGCAACGCATCGAGGATGAGCGCGATGATCTCCGCAGCCTGCGTGTGCGGCAGCTGATCAACGAGAGCCGCCACCGTGAGCTCGAGGAAAAGTGGCCCAGAGTCTTCCGTGCTGGCATGGGTGCCCAGGCGATCTATGATATCGTCAAGTCCATTGACCTCGAGTCCCTGGCTTTGCGACTTCGCCATGAGATTCGGGTGACCAGGTCCAAGCAACAACGCAAGAAGGCGGCCAAGAGGCTTGGCATTGTTGAGGCGCTTCGGGTGTCGGGTAACCGCCCTGAGTGGATGATCATGACGGTTCTGCCTGTGATTCCACCGGATCTACGACCGATGGTTCAACTCGATGGAGGGCGTTTTGCGACCAGTGATCTAAACGATCTCTATCGCCGGGTGGTCAACCGCAACAATCGACTCAAGCACCTGATCAAGCTCCAGGCCC
>DDYO01000237.1 GCA_002348045.1 Anaerolineales bacterium UBA2232 | reverse complement strand
CTCGGCCTACGACGACCTGATCGAGGTGAACCAGCGGCGCATCCAGATCCTGGAGGAGATGGCGCGGCTGATCTACCGCGAGTGGTTCGTGCACTTCCGCTTCACCGGGCACGAGAAGGTGGGCATGGTGGATTCGCCGCTGGGGCGGATTCCGGAGGGGTGGGAGGTGGTGAAGGTTCGGGAGGTTGCGACGACACACCGAGGTCGCTCATACCGAAGTTCCGACCTCGTGGCCGAAGGCGGCCTACCATTCCTCAATCTCAAGTGCGTAGATCGCGAAGGTGGATTCCGAGGGGATGGTCTCAAGCGGTATTCGGGGCAATATCAGAACACGCACCTTGCCGCGCCTGGGGATATCGTCATCGCTGTCACCGACGTTACGCAGGAACGCCGCATAGTCGCAAGGGCAGCTCGGGTTCCGGATATCGGTGAGACGCCTTTCGTGTACTCCATGGATCTGGTCAAGGTCGCGCCTGCTGCATATGTGCCATCCGACTACTTGTACGGGATGTTCAGGTTCTCGGTCTTCGCCGATGAGGTGAAGCAATTCGCCAATGGTGTCAACGTGCTGCACTTGCATCCCGACCGAATAGGGGACTTTTCATTCGCGATAGCGCCGCTGTGGCTCCAAGAAACCTATGCAAGCTTTGCGGGCGCGAGCTACGCACAGCGCGACGTCCTCAGGAGGCAATGTGACCTTCTGCGTCGGGCTCGCGATATGCTGTTGCCCAAGTTGGTGGGCGGGGAGGTGGATGTGGAGGGGGTGGAGGCGGCAGGTGCGGAGGCAACACGATGATCGAAGTGCATCCTGGTCTCTTCGTGGGCGACGAGAGGGACTATGAACTGCGAGTTGCGGGGCGCCCTGAATGGGCAGTGGTGCATGCCTGCAAAGACCCCTACCACCGCCAGTTGTTGGGCTATCGCTCTCAGGGCGCGCCAAAGGATGACCCTGAGTACCTCTTTGCTGTGCGAGGCGTGCGCCTGTACCTGAACATGGTTGACGCAAACTTGCCAGAGTTCTTCGATCCGAGGCTGATTCTAACCGCCATGGATTTCGTGGAAGAGCACATCGCCAGCGGAAGGAAGGTACTCGTCCACTGCAACCTGGGCGAATCACGGGCGCCGTCCCTGGCCCTGCTGTATCTGGCTTCGCGCGCGCGGACGCTGCCCATTTGCTCGCTGGAAGCAGCTGAGGAGGAGTTCCGGCGTCTGTACCCCGCTTACCGGCCCAAATCTGGCATCCACGAGCACTTGCGGCTTCACTGGCAGGAGTACTGTGGTTCAACTGAAGAAGGGCGCGTGTGAAGAAGCCTCAACCTGGTTGCACATGGTTCTTTGTGGATGAGTCTGGAGATCCCACCTTCTACGACAAAGAGGGTAACTTGGCTGTTGGGAGGCCAGGCTGTTCCAAGCTGCTGATGCTTGGTTTCATCGAAACACAAGCGCCCGCCACAATCCGCAGGGCGGTGCTAGACCTACAGAGCGAGATCCTGAGCGAGCCGTACTTTGCTGGGGTTCCGCGCGTGACCCACACCACCGGAGTGGCATTTCATGCCAAAGATGACGAACCTGCAGTGCGCTACCGCTTCTTCAAGCTGCTAGCCGATCTAGAGTTCGAGGCGCAGATCATCGTCGCTCGAAAGATCGAACGCGTCTTTCGCACCAATTTCGAGGCGAAGGAGCAGGCGTTCTACGACCACTTGGTCACGCGATTGTTTCAGAACCTGCTCCATCGCTACTCCCAAAACCAGATCATCTTTGCCAAGCGTGGCTCGCGCAACCGACAGGCCCCGTTGCTTGCGGCAATCTACAACGGCATTAGAGCTTTCGAGAAGCAATGGAACACTCAGGTTACCACGCAGGTCAGCGTCGCGGCGCAGACGCCCAAGGGAGAACCGTGCCTCAGCGTGGTTGACTACGTCAACTGGGCTGTACATCGAGCCTACACGACTGGGGAGATGCGCTACTTCCGACTTGTGCAAGACAAAGTGGCGCTGCTGGTGGACTTGTACGATACCCAGCGATATCCCGAAAGCTGGTACAGCCGCAAGAATCCCTTTGACATAGCAGAGGCCACCCCTCTGTAGCTAGGCCCGTTACCGGGCGCACGGCAGTAAGAGCCGACTTTCGCCAGCAGAGGAGTGACCTCGTCACGACCACAGTATAGCACAGTATGGTGTGGATGTCAATAGCTTATGGTCAACTGTAGGCGTCAGGGAGTGGATTCGCATGCCGCATAGCTTTTCCGAAGCCGTTTCCGTCGAGGCGCCGGCCATCGCCGTCTTCGCCGAGCTCGGCTGGCAGACCTACGATGCCTTGCACGAGTTCAGCCGGGGACCCAGTCCCTTGGGCCGGGAGAACATGGGCGAGGTGGTGCTGCTCTCCCGCCTGTTTTCGGCCCTGCGCAGCCTCAACCCCGACGCGCCCCAGGAGGCCCTGGAACTCGCGGTCCAGCAGATCACCCGTGATCGCAGCGCCCTCAGCCTGGCGGCGGCCAACCGCGAAATCACCGCGCTGCTCAAGAACGGCGTCCAGGTCGCCTGGCGCCCGCCCGACGCCCACGGCGAAGAGGCCGTGGAGACGGTCCGCGTCATCGACTGGCAGCAGCCGCTCAACAACGACTTTCTCCTGGCCTCCCAGTTCTGGGTCACCGGCGACATGTACACCCGCCGTCCGGACCTGATCGGCTTTGTCAACGGCCTGCCCCTGGTTTTTGTCGAGCTCAAGGCGGCTCACAAGGAACTGCGCACCGCCTATGACCACAATTTGTGCGACTACAAGGAGACCATCACCCACCTGTTCCGGTACCCGGGTTTCCTCATCCTTTCCAACGGCGCCGAGAGCCGGCTGGGCACGGTCAGCGCTGAGTGGGGCCACTTTGCCGAGTGGAAGCGGATCA
>DDYO01000291.1 GCA_002348045.1 Anaerolineales bacterium UBA2232 | reverse complement strand
CCTGTGCCGCTGTACGGGCTACACGCCAATACTTTACGCCGAGGGCGCTCATCAAAGCGATGGTTGAGGTCGAGCACCCCGAGCCGGGAATGACGATATGCGACCCAGCGTGTGGCACCGGGGGCTTCCTGCTTGCGGCACACGACTATGTGTCCACGCACTTTCCGCTGGACAAAGAGCAGAAGCGATTCCTTCGTTTCAACACGTTCAGCGGCAAAGACCTGGTTGACAGTGTCGCAAGGTTATGCGTGATGAACCTCTACCTTCATGGCATCGGTGGTGACGATAGCCCCATCGAAGTGGGAGACTCTCTTATCTCCGACCCCGGGCAGCGCTATGACCTTGTCCTCACCAATCCTCCCTTCGGGCGAAAGAGCAGCGTAACGATTGTCAACGGCGAGGGCAAGGCAGAAAGGGACTCACTAGTCTATGAGCGTCCCGACTTCTGGACTACCACGTCGAACAAGCAGCTCAATTTCGTCCAGCACGTCAAGACCTTGTTGAAAATCCACGGGCGCGCGGCGGTAGTGGTGCCGGACAACGTTCTCTTTGAAGGCGGGGCCGGCGAGACCGTGCGGCGAAGGTTACTCCACGAGTGCGATGTGCACACCCTCCTGCGTTTGCCGACAGGCATCTTCTATGCTCAGGGCGTCAAAGCGAACGTCCTGTTCTTCGACAGAAAGCCGGCCAGCGAGAAGGCTTGGACGCAAAAGCTTTGGATATACGACTTCCGCACCAATCAACAGTTCACCCTCAGAACAAAGCCACTGACGCGCGCTGACCTAGACGACTTTGTCAGATGCTACCATCCAGCCAACCGCTTTGAGAGACAAGAGACCGAACGATTTCGCGCCTTCGCCTACGATGAGCTTCTCCAGCGGGACAAGGCGAACCTTGACATCTTCTGGCTAAAGGACGCGAGCCTCGAAGATACCGATAACCTGCCTGCCCCCGAGGACCTGGCTGCGGAAATCGTGGAGAGCCTTGAAAATGCTTTGGCCGAGTTCCGCAGCCTCTATGAAGATCTGCAGTAACACCGTACTGTCAGCAACCCTGGCCGAAGCTACTGCTGGCAGTAGCATCAGGCGCCAGCGCGCCCTAACGCTTTGAGAACCGTGTCGGTATCATCTAGACTGGAGATAAGTTAGCGATATAGTAGATAAGCCTACTAACCATAAATCGTGTAGTGCGAAGATGACAGAGTTGGGAATGTAAGCATCGGCGACTTGGTTTCAGAGTCGCGGCGAGTGCTGGAATCGGGACGGTTCTACAAGCTAGAAAAGGTCGCGGCAATCCTGGGTGGGAACGTGCAGACGCACGCCGTTGGTGCCAGACAGGCGTCTTGCCCAGCAGAAGGATCGGCCGACGCTATTTTGCTTGGGGGTGACCTAGCGCCGGAAGCCACCGCAAACCGTGCGCTGGGACCGACGGCATCCAACTGCTGACCCTCACAGTCGTGCCAGTGGCGGGACTTGCAGATGCTTCGAGGTGCACAGGCCGTGCAACGGATTAACCATCGTGAACCGGGGGGGGCGATGAAGAAGCTGGGTGTGGCCTTCTTGGCACTATTGCTAGCCTGCGCTTGCGCGCAGGGGTCAAAACCGTCGGAAACGCCCGCGCCTGTGGCCACCGGGCTCGCGGCATTGCCAACGTACACGACGCGGCCGACGTACACGTCCCAACCAACGCACACGACTGCCCCAACACAAACAGCGCGACCTACCTACACACCATACCCATCCGCACCAGCCACTGCGACACCTGTGCCGCCCCCATTACCGCCGAAACAGGCGGCGTACCAGAAATGGACGAGCAGCCAGATCATAAGTGCGTTCAGAGGGGGCGGTCTAGATGTGGGGGACACTTGGGTAATGACCAAGGATGATTATGGTATTGCCCCCATGAGAGCAGTGGAAGGCACGCGTTTTCTGATACCATCTATGTGTTCTGACTGTGGCGGCAGGGTATTTGCCTTTGCGAACCAGGAAGATCTAGACTTGACGAAGCAGTTCTATATCGAAATGGGTAAGGCGAGTGCGCTGGCGTTTTCGTGGACGTTCGAGAAGGATAACATCCTGGTCCAGATCAATGGCGATTTGCCTGAAGACGAGGCAAGAGCCTATGAGTCCGCTATCAACGGTATGAAGTAGGGTTTGGCAGTCGTCCCTATCCGCACCGAGGTTCCAAGCCGCCTGCAGCAGTATCACTGACTCAAGGTCTTGTAGAAGCCGCTCAGGGACGCAATTAAGAGGATTAGCATGAGCCGACGCATAATCGAGGTGCTGGAAGAGTGGTGGAGATCGAGAGGCAGGACGCAACGTGAGGAATTTGTCGCGATGCTCAGCCTGCCCCCTCCTACCGAGACTATGGGTGACGTGGAAAAGTTGCTGTATGAAGAGGATGTTACCACTACCATGATCGAGCTGTTAGGACTCTACTCGCTGCAAGGTCGACCGTTAGAACAATGGCTGCAGATGCTTCCTGATGATGGTCGGCTGGATCTCGTTGACCACCTTACCGTAGCAGTGTTGATGCGCTGCGAAGAACACCCGGACGCTGACGCGGGTCAGCGCATCTTGTGGTTGGCACGCACGAAGCTGGTCGCCGATTTCGCTGGCCGCCTCGACGATGAGGCGGCCAATTCCATTGTGGGGCTACTTGATCAGGGGGCGCCAGCAGTCAAGGGCACAACCATGATTCGCCCGTTCGAAGATTCGCCGTGGGGAATCGACCTTGTGCGCGACTACACAAGCGGCCGTCCCTACAGTGGTCCCCCGTGGGACACCAAGACTGCCCAGCGCAACGCAGCTATGGCAAACCTGGAAAGCTACCTCGACAAGCCAGACTGGCTGAAAAGTGAATCGTGTGCTGGACTGACGGCAGCAACCCTGGATGAGCCACTGGGAAGAAGAAAGCTTGTCGCGTATGAAGGTTGGATGCATCAGGTGGCGGGCGGTCAAGTGCGCATCGGGGTTGACCCGGCGAACGCAAGCCGATTCCTATTACGCTCTACGCCGCGACAGGTGGCGACGAAGCTAGGAGAGAATCTCGTTGCGGAAAGCCGTTGGGTAACACTCGCATTGTGGACTTCGCACCTTTCGATCCTTCTCGTCTGGGCCGTTACGATATACGCTCTGCGCTGGTACAGCATTGTAGGATTGCCCTTGTGGTCAATCGTGTACCAATGGTTTGACCGTAGGTCTTTCCTGGGGCCGCAGTCGTTGAGGCGTGCGCTGATACCGATAGCCTGCGCTTGGCTACTCGCTTTCATGTTGCGATCTATGGGGGCGGCACTCTTCCTTTGGCTCGCGCTGCTGCCGCTACCATACGCCTTCAGCGCAGTCAGTCGAACGTGGGCGACGTCGACGGTTCGCACCCTGGCGATGCGCAACCCGCGCACCTTCTACCTACTTCTTGGACACACAGTGTTCTTGCTGAAGACGCCGTCGCAGCAATCGGCAAAGTAGGGTCCCCGACACTGCTGGCCTAGGCTCGGTGACGCTCTTAACTAGCGCTGCGAGCGCAACCAGCGCAGGGGCGCGAGTGGACATGGGATCGGCGTCAACGTGCAGACCTGCGCCGGTGCTGCAAGGTTGGCTTGCTTCCGACTAAGAGGATCGGGCGGCGCTACTTTGTGTGGAATGGTGACCTCGCGCCTACCCGGGCTGATTTGACCAAAGATGAAAAGCCACTATGGTTGAGCTGAATGAAGAGAGCCCTGCTACCGCTAGAACGGTCCAGGGCTATGGCGTCGCTGTTGTGACCACCAGACGCAACGAAACTGTGCGGTAAGCCCTGTCGGTGGCCAAGGCCGACGGGGCTTGCTGCTTTCTGCGATTCCCTGGCACGTTGTCTCAGACGCGTGTGCTGACCTCGCCTGAATACTGGAGGTTGACGATGTTACCGACGCAAAAAGAGATTGAGGTACCCCTCCTTCAGGTGCTTGCGGAACTGGGCGGACAAGCTCATCCAAAGGACATCTATGCCCTCGTTGCCAAGAAGTTCCCCCTCCTGCGGGATGAAGACATGGCCGAAACCGTGCCATCCGGCGGCAACAGGTTTTCCAACCGCGTGCAGTGGGCGCGCCAGCAACTCGTGACAGAAGGTGAACTGGACAGTCCCTCTCATGGAACATGGAGAATCACCGACAAGGGTCGACAACGATTGGGAGCCGGCCACACAGGCCAGTCTACCCAGCAACCACCAACCTTCTTAGAGCTGTATGAGCAGTACGAGGCTTCTTTTCGTGGACGGTTGCTTGAACTGCTGTACAGCCTCTCACCGCACCAGTTTGAGCAGTTTGGGCGGAGAATACTGCTGGCGTATGGATTCGTAGATGTGAAGGTCACGCAGGTCTCGAAAGATGGCGGCATAGACGGCTACGGTAAGCTCAGGCTTGGGCTAGCTACGATGAAAGTTGCCTTCCAGTGCAAGCGGTGGCAAGGCAATGTTGGACGCCCAGAAGTGGACAAGTTTAGAGGGGCCATACAAGGCGAGTTTGAACAGGGCGTATTCTTTGCCACGTCCGATTTCACTGCGGAGGCGAGAGATGCATCTCTGAAAAGCGGCGCGGTGCCGGTCATACTGCTGAATGGCGAAGGCATCGTGACTCTCATGATTGAAAAGGGGATTGGTGTTCAGCGCGTGCCGCTTTATGCCTACTATGAACAGCCCGGCGAGCTGACCGAAGACCAAGGGTAGGCTGTGCATCACGGTGGCGCGGTGCTGTTATCAAGGGATACACGCAACGGGGTTGCTGCCGACAGCGCGGTGAACTAGCGGCCCAGGCCGAAGCCTGGCTTACCGAATGGCTTGGCAGTAGGCCACGGTATCGAAAGCGCACCATCTACTCCAGTCACTGCAATTCCCCATCCGACCGCAAAGTGGTGGGAGGGCCCGGCTTCTGACACAAGGATATCACGTACTTGCAGGTTGCCCAGGGTGCACCCAGAAGGGGCCGAATGAGAAAGGACAGGCAGTACTATTCACGAAGGAGAGGGCTGCACAAGGTCACGCACATCGACTTGCCGTGCCTGCGCGACCTGTTTGTCACAATTCTGCGGGACTTCCGGCAGAGGCACTATTTCCAAGAAGCTCTTGGCTACTACTGTGTTGATGCTGGAGACGTCCCTGGCACGATTGGCGCGGACGAGGAAGGCTTCTTTCTCAGGAAGCTGAGGAAACCTGGTCTGTGGCCGATTGATGACAACGCCACTCAGTATTCCGAGGACGACCTCTTTGACGTCATCGAACTATTGCACGACTTGGTTTCCAAGCCACTGGAGGGCCGATACCACAGTTACGGCGAGTGCGGCTGGCACTATGAGACCTTTGACCGACATTCCGGACAGCAAGAGTATCGTACGGAGATAAACGGACTCCTGTGCGACTACGGTTGCGGCTATGAACTATCACCAGACGGCGAGATTCAGGAGATTCCCGAGGTGGGCCTCGGAACACTCCTAGAAGGTACACTGTACGAACTTGACCCCACAAACGTCGAGAAAAGGGTAAGGGAGGCCATCCAGCGATTCCGCCGGCGCGGCTCGTCATTGGATGACCGAAGGGTTTCAGTCAGAGCACTCGCGGACGTTCTCGAATTCCTACGCCCGCAGTTGGGGAAGGTCATCACTCGCAAGGACGACGGCACGCTGTTCCGGATAGCCAATGAGTTCGGGATAAGGCACCATGACGTGAAGCAGAAGACCGACTATGATGAAGCTGTATGGTTCAGCTGGATGTTCTACTTCTATTTGGCAACGATACATGCCGTCACCCGTCTAATCATGAGTGGACAGGAGAAGGGCTCTCCACACCCGTGATGTAGTATCGGCCGCCTGCTAGTGCGGTGGCCGATGTCAGCATTGGTTAGTGGTCACGGTGGGCATACGTTCTTTCACGGTATTACCCTGCGCGCGCGATGGAACTCTGCCCTGCACAAGCATGGGACGGCTGTATTTCGCGTTCGGCGGCGACCTAACACCGGACACGGTCGGGCGAGGGCCAGCCTCCCAGTCCGAAGGAACGCCGTCAGCTAATGAAGGTACGGCCAAAGACGACCAGGCAGCTCTTCAGAGATGGCAAGCTCAAGGGCAGGAAGCTGGCCGCAAGCGGTATGTCACAAGGAGGAGCTCAAGGCATACTTCAGCCAGGCAGAGAAGCAGGAGGGATGAGATGCAGACCAACTCACGTGGTGGCTTTGCAGGGCTCTCGACCAGGATGCAAGGAATCTTTGTGGAGACAACAGAACTGGCGATAAGTGACTGGCTGGTGGCATTAGTCAGGACACAGTGTCCGGACTGCAAGGTCTACAGACTGCAGGATGGCAGCGAGACGAGTGTACGAGTCAGCAACCTTCATAACAGGGACTACGCCGTCCTCTTGTGGCTTGTTGGGGAGATGTGCTGCCAGGGATGGGAGCCCTTCGACGCTGCCTCGGCGTACTCAGACAACGGCTTCTCTTCATACAAGCTATTCCATATGAGGAGAACCGTGTGCTTACCGGCCACGTCTGTAAAGGAGTCATAGCAGATATAGAAAACAGGGCATACAGGAGGGCATGATGTTCTGTAGCAAGTGTGGGGCCGAGCTGGAGGACAAGGACCTGTTCTGCTGGAAGTGTGGGCAGCCAAAGAAGGCAGCTACTGTAGAACCTCCTGCACAGGCCACGTATGAATACTGTAGCATAGTTGGCTATGACGATATTCTCTTGCGGCGAGGGTGGAAGGCCGTAGTGGACAGGGTGGTGACCCGAAAGACCCGGAAGGTTTCTGCCCTTAGCCAGAGTGACTACATGCCGGTTCATCTTGAGCTCATTTCGGACCTTTCAGCACAAGGGTGGGAGCCGGTCGCTACCGACCGGGGAGGGTATGTAACATCGATGCGGAGAGTCAAGAGAACGTGATGACGGCTATCAGAGTCAGTGCCGCAGGCATAGAAGACGAGCGTCAGGAGCTTTCCTGCGGAACGAGACGCATATTCCGACGTAAGAGCGGTAGCTTTCGTCTGTGACTCGTGTCGATATTATCATTGAAACCTATTGCGCGCAGTATCCTTTGGAGGGCTACCACATGGAGACCAGACCATTCTATGTAGGAGACTTGAAACAGGCCCGAGTCCTCGTCATCGGCCACGACCCGCGACTTCAAACATCACACACGCAAGCGGAGTATGCCTTCTTTGCCGACTACTTCTTCAAGCCTATACCGGCCCGCAGCAGCGAACGGGCAAAGTATGGACTTGCCCAAGCCGTCTTCGCTTACATCGGCCATTTGACGAGCTACCAGTACACCGCCCAGCAGCTTGTTCTCACAAATCTCTGCAATGCTGCCCTGCCTCACGCCCCGAAAGGGCGAACCACGTTGATTCCGGAGGACAAAGCGCGAGCCGGCGTCGAAGCCATCCAGACTATCCTGAGCCAGGGCAATATCGAGGTCGTCTGTGCAATGTCCCAACAGGTAAACTACTGGCTGCAGAAGTTGGAGTTCTACCCAGCCGTGCCCGAGTTCCTGGACAAGGCAGAACCCAGACTTAGTGGCGTACAGCACGACCCTCCCTATTACGACCCCAGGCAGAGCGGAGCCTTCCAGCTCATCTGCGGGCAGTGCTATTCGCATGGCAAACAAAGTGTATATCCAATCCTTCACGTTAAGTCCTGGCCCCTTAGGGGGGCGTTCGCACGAGCTTACCGCAGCTCGTATGAGAATCTGGTCAACCAGTTCAAGAGACACACGGTATCGCAGTTGCCGTGAACGATTGAAAACCGAGACGTATCTGTTCCGAGGAACACACGTCAGGAAGAAGCCACGTGGCTTTTGTAGCAGCATTGGTGGATGAGCGAAAGTGGTTCTCCACACGCCCTGTTCGCCAGGTCGCTGAACGTTCGCTGCATCGCTGCCTTGCCCTGCCTCAGGCGATGACCGAAGCGGACATGGCGAACCGGCCGCACTGTCCGCGATGCTGGCTGTAGGACAGCCCAGTGCCAGCCGCGAAGGCGGCAGATACGTGTCCTAGAGCGAGATGGTAAGTATCTACTCACAACCAGCTTAGCACCGACGAAGTACGTACTCGGTGTGTCGAACGTGTCGCCCATGGCGCCGTGCCGGACAGGTCTTGGGATGTTACGCTGTCAGGAAGGTGAAGTCATGAGAAGCATTGGCAGGTTTGGTCCGTTGGCAGGTGCCCGGCTACTTGAGGTGCAACATGCTTGAGCAAGTTGTGCAATGGTTGAAAGATGGCGATGAGGATGAGGCTGCGAGTCTTCTGGCGCAATGCTCGCTGAACTATGAGTATGTTGACATGTTCTTTGAGTTAGGCAGTCAGCGAGTTCATGATTTGTTCGATGTGAACGTTGAAGCACCACGCAAAGCTATGAGGGAGATTGATACAGCCCCCCTGATAAGAGAGCGAATTGAAGACGCCATCCGCCGTTGTGCGCAGACAGCAAGCACACCTGTACGAGATATCATGTGGGTTCCAAAGTTCGTGACAACGGTCAGAACATCGGCAGAGGAGCAAATCTCAGCGATGCTTGATAAGCTAGACTCTGAGCACGTTCGCAAGGCATGGGACAAAGCTCTGAGCCGCAAAAGCAGTGACCCCGAGGGGGCAATAACTGCGGCCCGTGCCATGCTAGAATCTGCATGCAAGTACATCCTTGATGAAGAAAAAATAGAATATGCAGACGACGGCGATTTGCCCAGACTCTACCATCTCACGGCGGACCTTCTGCGACTTGCGCCGAATCAGCACATCGAAAGGTCTGTCCGCCTAGTCCTCGGGAACTGCCAAGCCGTGGTGAACGGGCTAGCTGCTATCAGAAACACGCTAGGCGATGCACATGGCAAGAGCAACAGTGACATACAAGCCGCTGCGCCATATGCGGAACTGGCAGTTAACCTTGCAGGGGCAGTTGTCACGTTCATAGTCTCAGTGTGGCAGAGTATGCGCAAGGAAGACTGAAGCGTGCCTGACACTGGCTCAGGCCGAGACGCCGACCCCAACAGTCTCACCTTCACAGACTCCAACATACATAGCCACAAGTACACCAGACCCTACGAATACTCAAACCCTTGCGCCGACCCGAACACATACGGCCACATCCACCCGAACATCCACGGTTACCAAGACTGCCACACCGACGCGAACATCTACCCGCACGCCAACACCAACCCGCACGCCGACCACCACGCCCTACGCTGACATCCACATCACGTGCCTGAACTACAGCGGGCGCGAGGAATCTGTCTGCATCAGCAATCAAGGAACTAGTGGGTAGAACATGACGGGCTGGAAAATCCAGAGCGTTGTCGGTAACCAATGGTATACGTTTCCGTCAGGCTTTGTCTTGGCTGCCGGCTCGACAGTCCGTGTCAACAGCGGGCCTGATGCGACGCATGCCCCGCCTAGCGACTTGCGGTGGACGGCTGCCTACATCTGGAACAATGACGGAGATGAGGCCAAGCTTTATGATTCGCACGGGTACGAAATGGACAGTTGGGGATATTAGATGGAGCCAGCTTTGGAACGCTTTCGCCAATCACGCGACGAATCTACTGCCGGCGGTAGCGTCTGGCATCGCAGAGCCTTGGCAACTTGCCATGGGCGCTATAGAATGGCAGTCGAAGAGAGTACCCAGTGGCGGGTAGAACAGCACAGGGCATGGCGTCACTGGATGCGCACCGAAGTGGAGGTTTTCGGACAAGCAAGCCTTGTGGTTAGAGCCATCGCCACGGCATTCCTTTCGCGCAACGAGGGTACCGACGTGTGCTACTGCAATCGAACCGAAGACAAGGTCTTGGAAGACCTGCGGCGCGGAGTGATTCCGGATGACGCACTCGTTAGGTCATGCTGCGGGCGGTGGGTTTGTCGAGTGCGCGGTAGACACTTCAACGAGGTTGACCCAGAAACATGGCGCGAGATTGGCACGAAGAGGGGATACGTGCTGTCGCGGGAGAATCCGCGCGGGTTCTAGCCGTGTGTGGCACCCATGCGAACGCCTGCGGCACCAACACCATGGCATACGCTCACAGGAAGTCAGTTGTGCCTAGGCAAAACGGTCAACGGGCGCATGGGCTGCTTCGCGAGTAACGGTGGCGCTACGCTAGGCAACCGAATCCGCTTGGGCATTGAAGACCAAGAACGCACTCGATGCAGAGTGCACACAAGGCATTCCAACAGCGCCACTACCGCGCGTTTCAGCGTGTGCGATAGAAAGCAGGACGGACCATGCCACGATGCCAGTACCTGAAAGACGACGGGACGCAATGCAAGAACAAGGCGAGTACTGGAAGCATATACTGTAGGCCCCACAAAGCGAGAACCCTTGGCGGATTCGCGGTTCCTGCTCAGGATATCCATGAGCAGTATCCAGGGTCAGCCCCCGCCTGGATAGTCTGGTTCCTGGGCGCTGTTCTGCTTTTTGTGGCTGCTTACGCCGCAGTGACCGCCCTGGCTGCGGCCTGTCGCGAGTTAAGAGAGAGTCCAGCGAGCACTGTGCTTTGGCTTCGCGTAGCGTTTCTCAGTGGCACGGTGACCGGCATAGCAATGGCATATGTCGGCTGCCACTGCTTTATGTTCACTCAGGCCAGCATCGGTGCGGTAGCAAAAAGGCCGCTTACCGCGCTTGCGGTTCGCTTGTTCTATTGGGGGGTATTGATTCTCAGCGCGAGTTTTGTGGCAGAGAGACTGGTATCGCTTCTGTCGTTGTCGGCCGGGCCAACGCCCCTGGACGTAGTTGGCATCGTTGCATTGGGCCTATCCGCATGCGGGGCTTTGCTCGTTATCTTGGCACTCAGGAATCCCATGGTGTACTTCGCGAGATGGCCTTCCTGGCTGTTTGACCTGCTTGCCGACGGCGTCACCGCCACCATGATTGCTTACTACCGTCTGAGAGCAGAGCCGGATATGCTCACGCTCTTGACCGTAGCCATGCTGTTAGTATTCATGGCACAGCGTTCCCTCGCTAGGTTACGCGGCCTCAACCAGAGCGATACGTCACTCAATGAGATGCTGAGGGCGGTCTACTCGAACCAGGAAATGCTCTCGCTTGCGGTTCCGCTCTCGCAGCGCAGGCTCGCCAGAGCCATTGTATTGGCGAAATACGAAGGGCTCACGGACTTGGAGAAGTCGGAACTACGCCAACATATCGGAGGAAGACTCGGAAGACGTTTCACCCAGATTCTGGCTGTCGCGCGCGGCATTCTTGTTATAGTGGCAATTCAGCTATTCCTAAAGGAGCCATCTAGTAGGCTGTATGTCCTCATGTGCACATATCTTGCGGAACGAGGCATCGACCTCGACTGGCTGTGTCGATGATGCAAGACAGCGTCAGATACCGATGATACAGGGCAGAGGCCGAGCAATGCAGCCCGATACCACAGTCGACTAGACCTTCGTGCAAGAGCGGAGGCGTACTCTCGGGTCAGGCAGCCGTTGTATCCGGTAGAACGCGATAGTACGCGGCATGAAGCAACCACGTAGGGAGATTCCATGGCACGGAGACAACACGCGGTGCACGCAATCAACAAACTGCACGTGCAGGTGAGCACTTTGTCGTTGCCGAACTGAACAAGCGTGGAGCATTCGCTGCGACTTCCGCCTTGTTCCCTGGCGTTGGACTAGGGCTTCGGCTTCAGATATCTACCTTGGGTATCCACATGAGATGGTCGAGTTACGGGCCTACCGGTCTTGATGCGCGTAGCTACCGTTGGGAGGTGTGCCATGAGTTCACTACTTGTTCAGTCTGAACTACGATGTTTGGCACCTCTGCTCTCCGCAGCAGAGGAGCTGCTGGCAGAAGGCCAGGTAAGCAATCCGGATGCGGTCGAATGTGCAATGCAGCGCGGTTTGGCAATGCCGCGCGGCGGCCCTGGTGTTCGGGACCTCCTCCTGCACCCGTTTGTGTTAGCGAACTATGTCGAAACCCGACTCCGGACTCTGGGCGAGGATATCCTCGACGAGCGATACTGCGCTGTTGTAGAGCTGGGAAACAGGGCCAGCCAAGAGGACCTCTTTCTCAGAGTTCGGGGGTTTTGCTCGGATGGTGGAGTCTACTTCGGAGAGTCCTTCAGTTCGGATAAGGGAGTGTATCTCTTCTGGGGTGAAGAGCCGGTCTTGCTGACCATGCTCACCAAGCCGTGGCAAGACGAGTTAAGCCTTGGTAGCACAGAGGTAGGGCTAGTGTCCCGAGCCGAGGTCAGAATTCTTTCGGCCCTCGCTTTCTCCACGCCTTCGGACCATGGGCCGGTCTGTTACTTTCAGCCCAACGAACGCGCGTTTGACCTACCGGCGAGCCTTCTCGCCACGAAAGATGACATCCTCGGCGAGCAGGCGCGTGAGCGCGCTCGTACAGCTGCGCGCATACTCAGTCGCTTGGAGGCGCTCAATTCTAGGCCGTCGCGAGACGGCATCACTGGAGTTCAGCCCTTCAACTTCAGAACCAATGGAATTGACGTTGGGCGAGCCAAGCAATTCTACGCGTCCTTCGAGANNAGGCCTCCGACCGCAGGATGTTTGCGGAAGACGCAATCGCCAACACCTTCTTCGGACTAGAAGGTTGCCTACGACTAATCCATCGCAGATTCGTTGGACGAGGGAACTTTGAGATTAAGCCGACCGTAGACCACGTGGAGAAGGTATTCCGTGAGATGCCGGGCTATCCAGACATGCTCAAGGAATGCCATGCACAGCGAGTTTGTCTAGTCCATCCTGAGCCAAGAGGCCAGCAACAGTGGGTTCCTCCGGTAAGAGCCGATGACTTCTATGAGAACTACGGAATGGCCATCTACCTAGCCTACTATGCGGTCACGGGCGTGGTCTTGCCCACGTGCAACTAGAGGAAGTCGACAGGGAAGGCACATCGATGCCTCGATTGTAGGTCTGGGGACTTGAATCACTGGCCGCGAACAGCCGGTGGCCGTACACCGCCTCGTCGGCCAAGAGTACGCAACGCCGTCAGTACCGTTCGCAAGTCTTGACGCCCCAGACAGGTCGTGCTGCTATTGCGCAAGCGCATCTGCTCGATGCAAGTAGCGAGGGTGAAGCAGCACAAAAGGCTAATATGTGCACCGAACCTACGAAGCAGCGCGCCAGGTAACACTGCGCTACCGGCAAGTTGACGTCGCGCAAGTTCGATAGGGCATGGCAGGTCGAGAAAGGCTCTCTCAACGCGTAGACCAAGGAGCGAAGACACACGCTGGGAATCTCTGGGCACGTGCTGGTGCTTGGCGAAGCCAGTGGAAAGTGCCACGTTGTCAGGCACCTCTGATGGCAGGACTCAGATGGCCATGACCCAACAGAGGCCAGGCGCCTGTGGCGACCAGAACTTGCTTGTGATGATGCTTGCGAAGGAGATTGTACGCTCTGAGATAGCCCAGCGGCAGATGTAAGCATCCGCGGGTCTGGGACGGCATGCCAGGTGGAGGTATCCCATGGACACTCAGCGGGTCACGCGCCTTATCAATCTGATGCGTCAGCATACCAAGAATTCTGCGCATCCTAACATGTACAATGCCATCACAGGAGGAGCGCCAGTGGCGGCGCTGGTCTACGGCCTGGCCTACATCGGGTACATGTCGGGTTTCTGCTGCAAAGGCCGAGACGGAGTACGCTATGAAGCCTTTGTCGAGACCTACATGAGAGCCACACGGTCAGGGTTCGACTACACATTGATAGACGTGTACGAGAGCCTACGCTGCAATATGCTGCATGGGCTTATTCCTGGTGGTTCTCGCAAGGGGAAGAAGGTTTTCACCCTCATACACGGGGATGGCAAGAATCATTTGCACGGCACGGTGGACGCTGGGGGACGAGTCTATGTGCATGTGGACACCTTCTGTGCAGATGTTCTTGCTGCCGGGCGCGACTTCATGCAAGCTGTGGAAGATGCTGCGACTAACGGCAATGACCCTCAGCTTTTGGAGTCCTTCTGGTGTCGCATGGAGAGAGAGCGTTACAGTACTATGGTGTCCGTCTGAGTCGCCCTGGACTGTCGGTTCTTGGCGGTGTTACCTGTGGAGAGCTACCCGAGGGCGCAAAGTTAGTCAATGCGAGAGATGTGCTCTATCGCGCACATGAACCCAGCCATAGTATACGTGAGTTCTGCGGCTCAGCCGGCCAGAGCGCATGGTTCACATCCGTAAGGTCACAGGTTCGAACCATATCGCGCCCACTCTTCGTGGCCGGAGAACGCACAGGTATGCTCAGAGAGGCACGCAGCATTCTCCTTTCTATTGTGCAAGAGCCACATCCGTCCCCGCGAGAGCTAGAACTCTGCGCTGACAGCCACCCACACGCAGTTGAAGGCCTGTTACCGTGTCCCTCTGCCCTCAATTTGGTGTTCCCGGTAATGACAATTACAATCTGAGCGAAGCGCCCGTATGTTTTGAGAATGAAGGCATCGCACCCGCGAGTATGACGGACTGGCACGTCAGAGACGCCTTTGGCCACACCTACGGATTCCCCACTCTCAGCTTGTTGCCCAGGGCGCGGGTCAAGGTACGCACTGGATGTGGAGCGAATACTTTGACTGACCTCCATTAGTGCCGTCGGACGCGACATGGAACAATAGCGGCGACACCGTCTACCTGCGTGATGCGGGGTGGGTTCTAGTTGAACGATACAGCTATTAGGTCGCATGGCCAGGTGCATGCTGATTGAGGCAGCCACTCAGGACGACGAATGCCTGACGAGGTTTTGCAGTGGCTAAGGAGGTGGACCAGATATGCCGACGTTATTTCCCAATTCTGTCCGACGAGATGCCAGGGTAATGCTCTTTGCCGATGGGGAGAACCTAGCCATACGCTATGGCAAGATGCTCTCAAAGAAGGGCGGCATTCCCTTCAAGCATGTGCGCTACAGACCAGACGTATACGTGTGGTCGCCTAAGCTGAACTCGTGCATGAACGTCACAGTCATCAGAAAGCACTACTACACAGCATTGCGCGGAGACGAAGCGCTTCGTGACACAGTTGAACAGGAACGGAAAGACGCAGGTATCGAAGCCCCACGTGTGTTCAAGAAGACCAAGGAGCGTGGCTCAAAGCGCGTTGATGTGTCTCTGACCACAGATATGCTGGCTCACGCAGCTCGCAGAAACTACGACGTTGCCGTTCTTGTGGCCGGAGATGAGGATTACGTCCCATTGGTGGAAGCGGTGAAAGCAGAGGGATGTAGAGTCGTACTGTGGTTTGTTTCAGATGGTCTCAGCAACGCTCTGAAGATGAGTGCTGATTACTGCAACGATATTGGGAAAACAGTTCTGTTTTCCGAGAGTGTCCAGTAGTCCTTGCCCCCGTCAGCTGTCAGCGGATGGTCAGCCCCCTGGCGACCCGTGCTTGCCGTTCTGCGGTACCATAGAGGTAGTCGGAACATCACGAGCAAAGTCGGGTTGACAGTGATTGCGCGGAGGTTCGAGATGTGGAGAGGTAGAGTCGCCATCGCCAACCGGCTCGCTCTTGTGGTACTGTCCACCCTTCTCGTGGTCGCGGGCCTTTTGCCCGGATGCGGCTCTGGCACACCCACAGTCACGCTGGCACCACCCACGGCAAGGCCGAGTGCTACGGTTGTTGCCAGTTCACTACCTTCGCTCACCCCCGCCCCTACGCCCACATTCACTGTCTACGTCGTCAAACCAAAAGATACGCTCGGCGCGATTGCCAAAAGCTTCGGGTGTACGGTTGACGCCCTCGCGTTCGCGAACGGGATTTCCAATACCAACTTGATTGTGGTCGGACAGTCCCTCATTATCCCGTTAGTTGGTGCAGTTCGCTCAGTCGGCGGTGAGGCGCAATTATCGTCTACGTCGCCGCTGGTCACATCACCGCTTCCGTCGGTGCCGCCAACCGCAACGCCCCGTCTTGCCACGAGCGTTCCACCAACCGCGACACGACTTCCCGCCACAAGTGTACCGCGGGTAGTCGCGCAAACTCCAACACCACAGCCGAGACGGTGCGCGGGGGCGACGGCGTTGTGCCGAGACGGTACATGCAGTTATTCAAAAACGAGGCAGGGAACCTGCTCACATCACGGGGGGGTTGCCGTGTGGTATCCGTGATACTGGTCTTTTCCGGCATACGATGGAAGGATGGCCAGCAATGCCGCTAACGCGCGAGGAAATTGACAGAATGGCTGAGCGAGGAGCGCAGGCAAGGGCGCAGAGGGAGAGACAGTCCCAATGGGAAGGCCGGCGTAAGTACCTCTTCTGGGCCTTGGCCGGCTGCTTAGGCCTTCTGGTCATGGCTTGTGTGGCAACTTTCCTAGTCCTCCGGGCCTATCCCAATGCGATGACAATCGCCAGGTTCATTGCCACGCCTTATCCGACGTACACCCCCTTTCCCACGCTCACCGTGCTGCCCAGCCGTACACCTGAGCCACTTCCAACACATACCCCTCAGCCAACCAGCACTGCAATGCCTACCTATACGGCTTACCCGACAAGTACTCCACTCGCGACCTACACTCCATTTCCGACCCACACGACCCAACCCACCCTCAGGCCAGCCCTATCGCCAACAGCAATTGTGCTGACGAGTCCTACCTCCTATCCACAAGCTGCCGCGACCGTCCCACGCGACGATGCAGGCTTCACCACGTACCTGCGCCAGAACTATGGAGTCATTGCCGGACATCCGATTAGCTTTGAACAGATAGACATCTACCACGGCGAGACCACGGGCATGAATTCCGTAACCTTGCGGCTGACGAGCGACTCTGCCGCCGTCTTCGATGAGCAGACGGAACGCGATGCTGTTGATTACGGCAGGAGGTTGTTGGCAGATACGAAGGCGTTCTTCGCGAACCAGGACTGTTCAGCGTATGTGAAAGACCTGTGGTACACAGATGACCCGTGGAACTGGCTGGGCGAAGAATGGTACTATGTAGGAGGATATAGCAGTACGAACGACGGCTGGCGCGTGTGGCAGACATACGTCAAGGTTCACTTCCTCTCAGGGCGCGACAGCGTAGATGTCTGGAACTACAAGTAGGCCAATCGTCCGACACTCGCGCCTGGAACGATTCGGTCAAAGCCGCCAAACCAGCAGAAGAGAGATAAACTCGACGCGTGCGAGGCTGAAATGGAATCTAGTGATACGCAGATTGAGCTTCGAGATATCGAACCACTTATTCAAGAAGCGAAAGCGACTGCAAAGTCGTATCGCAAGCTCACGGGCAAGCCGCTTGGCATCACTGGCGAGGTTGCAGAGTACGAAGCAGCGCGGCTGCTGGGCCTTCGTCTCTGCAAAGCAAGGCAAGCCGGATACGACGCTGAAAGAATCGACTCGGGACGCAAGTTGCAGATAAAGGGGCGTTGCGTTTCCAGCGCATCCAGGAGTACTGGGCGACTGGGCAGTATTCGACTCGACCACGAATGGGATGAAGTATTGCTCGTGCTTCTTGATGAGGATTTCGAACCTATCGAGATATATGCTTCAGACAGACTGAAGATAGAAGTCCTTCTTCAAGCCCCCGGCTCTAGAGCAAGAAATGAACGAGGTCAACTCAGCGTTAGTGCATTCAAAGCTATTTCAAGGCGTGTGTGGAGCCGAGCAAAAGACACAACCTCAGCCCAAACGACCAGGGAATGAGATTCGTAATTGGGGTTAGGTACTGGTAGGTGGTGAGTAGCCGCCTGAGGCTGCAGCAGGTGACTTTGTCGTGCATCAAAGACCAAAGACTGCTGGGAGTAGCCGCGCAGGACTTGTCCGAGTTGCGACGGCTCGACCCCACAGCTAACCCAAAGTCGTTTGTCCTGCTCTTGGGAAGCATTTCGGAAGCAGCATTGCTGGACTACCTTGTCAGAAACAAGCCAAAGGCCATGGCCGCTGCCCTGGGACTTTCAAAGCCCGTGAAGGCGCCTCTATTGTCATGGAGATTCTATACGATGATAGAGCTCGCAAAGGGGCTGAAGGCATTAGTGAGCAGACCTACTCAATAAGCCATATTCTCCGCGAATGGCGCAACCTGATTCATTCCGGACGCAGCTCATCGCAGGCACTAGAGCCTAAGCCACACCAAGCAGTAGCTGGCCTCGAATTCATGCTCAGTTTGTTGAACGACCTGAATCGATATTGCGACTCCGGCAGGCAGTATCGCCAGGGCAGGCTACAGCGCAGCTAGATTGTGGAGAGAGCCGCTTGGGAAACACCCTTGCCAATCACAGGGTCAACCTACTGCCGGCGGTAACATCTGGCATCGAGCCTTGACGACTAGTAAGGGACAAGGTACAATGGCACCAGAACAGGACACCTCGGGACTGCTTGAAGTCCCGGGCACCGTCCATCGGAGGGTGAACTCCGAACTGCCTGCACTCCGCCATCGAGTCCCGTTGGCTGCAAGTCGGCTAACTGGCTGAGTTGTTTGCGCTGATATTGCCGGAATTGGAACTGAAGGGCCGAGCGTGGTACCCTGTTTGAGGGTGTAGTGTGACAGGGTGATTGCCCAGCCACTACTTGCACGACCAACGACATCACATGGCGGGTGATATTCCCCCGGATACGGGATACCTCCAACCCGTGATAGGTTGCTGAGACATGCGAGGAAACCCATGTTTCATGCTTCGCTGTTGCGAACAGGTTCTCTGACAGGCAAGATAGCAGCCACGCCCAATGTCCGTCTGGTTCTCCTTGCGTTCGTTCTGATACTGTCGGTTTCGTGTTCGCCTTGTGCGCTGATACCTATTCTGCCGGCGACACCTACGGAAGTCCCGTCGCCGACTCAGGCAGCGAAACCTCGCGTTTCATGTCTTGACGATGACGCAAGGAGCTATCTAAACGAGTTAGATTCACTGTTTGAAGAGTGGGACGACACCGTGAGGGTGGCGAATTCTACCCCGCGAGCATTACTCGCACCAATTGTCAAGAAATTGCAGGATGTCAAAAGGGCCGCCCGAAAGATGGAACGCCCAGAGTGTGCCAACCATCTGCACGACTTTGTCACGGTCGCGATGGAAACTGAGATAGACTCCTTCATAGCCTTCATGCAGAAACAAGATGATACTGCGATTGACCGGAAATTCAGCGCGGCCAATACGGCCAGAAAAGTCGTTAACGCGGAGATTAGGAAGTTCACTGAGAACCCTTTGGCTGCCTACGAAGCCTCTAATCCCACGGCAGAAGCGCTAGAGGCACGGCTACAGCAGGCGAAACCCTTCACACCACCTTACGGTTGGCAACACTTTTGGTTGGCCGATAGCGAGCGTCTGATTGTCTCTGTTCCAGGTGACTGGACTGGGAGTTACATCGGTAGTGAAAATAGGTATGCACTCTTCACAAGCGCGGATGGTGCTGCAGAAGTACGGGTCGTCATTCATGACGAGCCCGCTTACACAGAGCTAGACTCAGACGCGGGACGCTTGTTCTTGCTGCAGACTACGCTCGAAAGCGAAGGCTTCGACCATTATTCAGAGCATTCTGCCAAAGTCGGCGCATATGCCCTTAATCGAGGCTATTTGGTTGCGTTTTCCGTGCGTCGCCCGAATAGCGATAAGATAGCAGAAGAGCTATGCGCCATTGTCGTAACACCAGAGGGTGATGAAGTCTTTGTCATCCTACGTACAACAGGGGAGAGTCTTGCAGAAACGGCCAAGCTCACTTTCGGGACTATCGTGAGTTCTGTACGGCAGCGGTAAATACCTAGACGCATGAGTGTCTCAGTTTCAAACCGCATCACGACCACGTGCAGCCGCTTGTGTGTGCTGGAAAGCAACGACTGTGGCGAGTAGCATATCCGCCATCTGTTGGGATTTCCATTGCTTCGTTAACGGGCCGCTTGACAAAAGCACGCAAGCGCTCTATACTTGCGTTATCGCAAATGGGCAACGTTACTACTGAGTGGATAACCGCACAACAGGCCGCCAAGATTGCCGGAGTAACAGAGCAACGCATCCGGCAACTCTGTTCAGCCGGCAAGTTGGCCTCGCGCAAGTTTGGGCGCGTGTGGCAGGTTGACTATCAATCGCTTCAAGTCTGGGTAGAGCATGGGCGAAGTATCGCCCAGAAACGAGCAATAGATTCGGCGTAATCGCAAGGTCAAGTAATCAAGGAATACCACTACTGGTAGTAGGTCGGTGCCTTGGACATACTATATCTAGCCCGTAGCTCAGTGGATACCGTTCGTCCCGCTTGACGGGAGAGCAGTAGACTTCGAATCTAAAGGCCGTGGGTTCAAATCCCTCCGGGCGCGCCTGAACCCCGTTTTGCCACCCTGGACGGTGTCGCTCGGAATGCCTATCAGCGCAGTCTGTTCCGCAGTGACTCAGCTCTTTGGCGTGGCGTCGCCGGCCACCAACGGGACATCGAGTTCGAGGGCAATCTCAGTCGGAGCTGAGGTTCGGCGCTATCGCATCCCTTGCCCCTTGACCTCCTCTGATGTAGAATACGTCAAGATGACCAGGATTACTTACCACGAATTCAGGCCCGGTCGTTGGGTTAGGCTGGTGGACGGCGAAGTCGTCGGCACCGCGACCCGCGACGAAGTGGAGGCCTGGCAGCGATCGTTGGACGCGCAGGACGACATCTGGATGGATGTGGTCCGTCGTGCGGCACCCGCGACGCCTGCTCACGGCGATCAAGCAGATTTGCCCCGGACCTCCCTGTCGCCTGATTCCGCTGCACGATCAGCGTCCGGTCCCAGGCCCGCAGACCGCCCCAGCCCACTTGAGTCTCCACCCTCCCGCGCCTCGACGGCCAAGCCACCGGTTCGGCCTTCTGTCGATGTGGTGGAGATCCCGGGTCTCACCGGACCCGCTGGGCTTCCTGTCGCCAGCAGTCGCCCGACGGCAGCCCGACGCCCCGACGCGGACACGGTGGACATTCCCGGGTTTGAGGCGCCAGCCGCGACCGTCCGACCACCCGTGACGGTCACCCATCCAACGCCGCCCTCGGTCCCGACGACTGACGACCTGGAGATTCCAGCATTGTCTCAGCGTTCCCCGGCGGCTCCGGCGGCACCCCAGGCCTCAAAAACGCCCGTCCCACAAACCTCGCCGCCACGACCCACCACAGCCACCGGCCCCACCCGAAGCGTCCCTGCGGTCAAGCAAAACAAGGGAGCCGACGGCCCGGGCGTCCGGCAGGCACGACCGGCATCCCCTCAGCGTCCGCAGGCGGTCCAGCGGTCTCAGCCACCAGAGACCCCCCTGGTTCCTGACCGTTCCCTGGATGCCATCAGCGCTCTGGTCGATGAGGTGGACACCAGTCCCAAAGTGACCCCTGCCCTCCGCAAGCCAATCGTCCGAGCCGAGCCAGTGCCTGCAGAAACGCTTGCCGATGAGGCCACTGGTTGGGGAGAAGAGCTGCCGGAGGCCGGCCTGGATGACGATGGGGCGTCCGTGGATCTGGATCACCTGACGCCACCCAGGCCTGTCCGGCGCAGCGTATCCCAGCGCACGGCGCCCTCAGCCGGACGCGGACCGTCCGAGGGTCCCGAGCCAGGACCGGAGTACGTCTGGGTGGTGGCCCCATCAGGCGACAACCTGGCGGATGTGGTGCGCTCCTGGCTGCCCAAGTACCAGGAAAGGTACTCTCAGCCAGCGGCGGTGCTGATGTGCCACGAGCAGGATTTGGCGGCGTTGCAGGGAGCCGGCTTGCCCCTGGAAGTCCGCCAGGGTCGCAACATCCCTCCCCAGCAATTCTGGATCGGACACAAGTAGCCGTCGCCATGCAGAATGATCAAGCATCCCCCGGCGCTCTCAGCGAGCGCGAGGTGGAAATCCTCCGCCTCGTGGCCACCGGCGCCACCAATCATCAAGTCGCCCGGGATCTGTACATCAGCGTCAACACCGTCAAGGTGCACCTGCGCAACATCTTTGCCAAGTTGGGCGTGGAATCGCGTACCGAGGCCACCATGTACGCCGTGCGCAGTGGCCTGGTGCACGTCGCTGAGCGTGCCGCGGAGGAACCCCAGGCCTCCACCGAGGCCCCGCCGGTCCGCTTGCCGCGCCCACGCATCGCAGCGTGGCAGCGGGCCTTTTTCATCCTATCGGCGCTGCTCATCGGCGCGGCAGTGGTCCTGCCCCCGGCCCGAACCGCCGGAAGCAATGTCGGCGGTCCCTTCAGCGACCGCCCTGGCTCCTCAGCCGCCAATCCTACCGACCCCGTCCCCTCCCGGTGGACGACCCGGTCCAGCATGCCCACCGCCCGGGCCAGGCTGGCGGTGGTAGCCGTGGAGGGCAAGGTCTATGCCATCGGCGGTGACACTGCTGACGGGGTCAGTGCAGCGGTCGAGGTGTACGACCCCGTGACCGATGGCTGGTCCCGACTTGGCGACAAGCCGCAAGCGGTGCGCAACGCGTCTGCCGCGGCTATTGGCCCGCTCATCTACGTGCCCGGTGGTTACGACGGCCAGGACCAGGCCATCGCTGCCTTGGAGGTCTATGACATCCGTACCGATACGTGGAGTGTAGCCGCCCCCCTGCCCAGTCCGGCGTTCGCCTACGGGCTGACGGCCTTTGAGGGTCGCCTCTACCTGTACGGTGGGTCAAGCGGAGTCCGCTACCTCAACGAGGTATGGATCTATGACCCAACTGATGACGCGTGGACAGCCGGCACACCCATGAGCAGCCCCCGTGGCTTTTGCGCGGCCACCGCTCTCAACGATCGAATCTACGTGGTCGGTGGCTACGACGGGGCCAGTGAGTCCACCCTGTGCGAGGCGTACGATCCCGGCCGAGAAGGCGAGTCGGGCAGCCCGTGGCAGCGGAAAGCTTCGCTGCGGGCGCCCCGCGGCGGACTGGCCGTGGTGGGCGCCGAGGGTTACCTGTACGCCATAGGCGGCGGCTGGACCCAGTACCTGGGATTCAGCGAACGTTACGACCCGGCCCAGGATACCTGGACAGCCTTTGAGTCGCCAGTCCTTGGACAATGGCGAACCCTGGGGGCCGATGCCGTGCCTGGTCTGGAGGGTGCCGTGATTCACATCATCGGCGGCTGGAGCGCCCGGTACCTCAACACCAACTATGCCTATCGCACGGTCTACCGCATCTTCTTGCCAGAGATCTAAAACGGGGTCGGAACCCTGCTTCGGATCCGACCCCGTTTGACATTCTGGCCCACAACGTGGTTATTCCCTAGGTGGTGTGGTCCGTGACCAACTGCACGACCTCGGGATAGTCGATGCCCAGGCTCTTGACCGTCTCCAGCGTTGGAATCCCGTTTGACGTCCAGCCCCGGCGCTTGTACACGGCGTCCACCAGGGACTCGTAGCGCTGCTCGCGGAAAGCCCGCAGCGCTGCCACCTTCTCGGCTGTGGTCTTGCCCTCCGGGTTGATCCTCGCCTCCTCACCCAACTGCTGGTCGTAGCGCTCCGCCCTGGACTCGTATTCCTCCACCGTCACCGGGCCCATAGAACGATACGGAATTGCGTCCTGCTCGCGGGTGCCAAAGCCCATCTTCAAGTTAAAGACCCGCTGAAAGTTGTAGACTGCCTCGGACATACGCACCAGGTCGTCAGGATCGCGCAGGTCATCGCGTCCGGTGACGGCCCGGAAGAACCGAATATAGTTCTCTACGTGCTCCGGCACCCGCGCCGCCAGCTTCGGCGGGTTCTTGGTCTTGTTGTCCGCTGGCTCGATGTCATTCCAGGGCAGCTTGCAGAGCCCGTTGAGGGAAAACCACGTGCGGAACATGGGGAAGTAGTGCAGGGCTTCCGCCTTGTCCTCAAAAGTGGGGATCTGCTTGGCGACCATATCCATAAAGATCAGCCAGGCCTCATCGTGCTGCGGGCCCTTATTGGCCAGGCCGTAGCCCGCCTGCTGCGCCAGGGACTCCTTGGTCACATACTCCGAATACTCCAGCCCTTTGGCCTCCATGCCAATGTCCTGCAGAAATCCTGGATCAGCCCCGTAGCGCTCGGCAAAGACCTGCTTCATGCGCCGCACGCCCTGTCCAATCAGCACGCCAAACCCTTCGCCCCGCGCCATCTGGTGCAACAGGTCCAGCATGGCATCGGCGTTGCCAAAGTTCAGCTCCACTCCGCCGGTGTGCTCTTTGGTTAGGACGCCAGCCTCGTAGCACTCCATGGCGAAAGCCAGAGCTGTGCCGTAGGAGATGGTGTCGACCCCGTAGATGTCACAGTAAAAGTTGCCCTCGATGATCGCCTCGGCGTCAAAGATCCCGCAGTTGGACCCTATCCCTGCGATGGTCTCATACTCGGGGCCATCCACGCGGACGGACTGACCCTGGTAGGGCCCGGTCCGCGGGGTGAACCGCTCGATGCACATGGAGCAGGCCAGGGTGCACCCGTACCAGCAGCCGTTGGGCACACCCAGGCTAAAATAGGGCGTGAAGTACGGCTTGAAGAGCTTGGTCGCATCGGGATGAGAGCCATACTGAAAGTTGTTCACCGGCAAGAGGTCGAACTTGTCCATGATGGACGGGAGGTACGTGGTCCCTCCCCCCCGCATGTCGCACATGCGAGCGTCCAGGTCGTGGATCTCCCGGTGCATCTTGACGCCCAGCTCGCTCAATTCCGGCCAATCAGCCGGGCCATTGGAATCCCCTTTGACGCCATTGAACTTGACCACCAGGGCCTTGACCTTCTTGTGCCTCAGGACCGTTCCGATGCCGCCGCGGCCCGCTTGCTTCAGCCGGGCGAACTTGCGGCGCTCGTCGTAGAAACTGACGTTCAGACAGGCCATTTTGACGTGCTCGGCCGCAGGGCCGGTGGAAACCGACGAGATACCCACGCGCTCATCGGGCGAACTGGCAAAGGCGTCCAGCACTTGTTCCGGCAGGACATAGCTATCCACCGCCTCATCGGGCGCGGCCAGGATCTGCACGACGCCCGCGTCGCCATCTACCAGGACGATGACCTCTTCGTCAGCGTTGCCCTGCACTTCGATGGCATCCCAACCGGCGAACTTGAGCAGCGGTCCAAAGTGGCCCCCGACATTGCTGTCCACCGGTGCGCAGGTCAACGGCGAGAGGCTGACTGCGATCGACTTGCCCGCGCCGGGATAGACCGTCGTTCCACCCAGTGGGCCGCTGGACAGGATCACCTCGTTCTCGGGGTCCATACAGCGGGTATTGCCGTTCACCGCATTCCACAGAAGCCACAGTCCAAACCCCCGGCCACCCACAAACGTCTGCTTCATCTTCTCGTTAACGGGTTTGGCCTGGATGCGGTTCTCGCCGACATTCACATGCAGGGTTTGACCGGCATAGCCCCTGTCTACTTTCGGGCGCTCGTACCGATACTCCGCCAGTACCTTGTGAGCTTGACGTAGTTTCTCTGTTGCTGCCATCACGCCACCACCTGTAGAATCTCATCTGTCCTGCTCGGCTTGGCATCGGGCAAGTCCTGGATGGACAGGGCCCCCGTCGGACACGCCTCAACGCACTTGCCGCACGCCACACACTTGAACGGCACGATATCGTCGGGGTGCACCCGCATCGCCAGCAGCGGGCAAAAGCCCACGCACGATAAACAACCGACGCACTCTGACTTGCGAATGCGCACGATCCCGGCCTTGTCCCGGGCAATGGCCAAGGTTGGGCAGACGTCGATGCACTCGCCGCACTGACTGCAGACCACTGCCTGGTAGCGTCCCGCAAGATCAGGGGCTTCCACGATGCGGATCGCCGACTTGTCCTTGTCGGCCACCTTGAACCAGGTCTGGGAGCACGTCTGCTCGCAGACGCCACAGCCATCGCAGCGTTCCGAATCAAAGACAAGCACTTTCATGGAGCCAGTACACCTCCTGATCAGAGTCCTGCAAGTGCTGGCCGGACGGCTGCCAGGGAACCTGCAGGCGGCGGTTGTTGAGCAGCGATTCTACAACAAACGAACGTGCAGAGCAACTCCGGGCGCTTGTTGTCCCTGGGACTCCAACAATCAGGCTCGTTCGCCGGTTGATGAATCCATCGGTTAGTCCAATCAGAGTTTTCACGCTAAAATAGCCCGTCGACCATCCCGCAGAAGGAGCGCAATGCCCCTCAGGAGCGACCCTCGCTGGCTGGTGTTGTTTGACCTTGACCATACTCTCGTAGATCTCAGCGCGGAACACCACGTCGGTTTTCGTGCCGCTTTGCGAGTGGGCTATGGCTTCATCGGCGACTATGACGGCCGCCAGCATGGCGGAGAGACCTGGCCTAACGCCATGCGGGCTGTGCTAGGCAGCGCAGGTTGGAGCGAGCCGGCCATTGAGGCGCGCCTTCAGGACAGCCAGCGCCTGGCCCACGAGACGATTGTGGATGTTCTGGCAGCCGACCTGAGGCATGCCGTGCTGCCCGGAGTACCGGCCCTCTTACAGGCGCTGCGCCAGTGCAACCACGCCATGGCCGTGGGTACGGGCAGCCTATCGCCGACCGTTGAGGTCATCCTGGACCGGGCTGGATTGGCGGGTTTCTTCACGGCTCGGGCCTGCGGTGATGAGGCGCTCCAGCGAGTAGACGTCTGGCGCCTGGCCATGGAACGGGCAGCCAGGGCGAGTGGAAGACCTTATCTCCCTTCGGAGACTGTTCTCATCGGCGACACGCCCAGGGACATCCACGCCGCCAGGCTCATTGGCGCCAGGGCTGTCTCGGTAGCCACGGGCGCGTTTGACATCCATCAGCTAGTGGACCATCAGCCCGATGCCGTCCTGCCCACCCTGGAGAATACCAAAGCCGCCCTGGATGCCATCCTGGGCTGAACTGACCTTGAAAGGAGCAACCCTCGAGTTGAAAGCGTATACCCCTGAGACACGGCTGGTCATGTTCGACATGGACTGGACCCTGATCGACGTCACTGCCCACTACGGCCAGAGCATGGCCATCGCCATTCGACAGATCTACGGTGTCGAGCGGAGGGTGGTGAGCCCAAGCCTCGCCGGCAATACCATGGCCAACATCATGCGCATCGTCTTGCGGGACAATGGCGTTGCGCCCGAAAACATCGAACCGCAGCTGCAAGAGGCCCTTCAGTTGCAGGCGGAGACCTGCATTGCGGCACTGGAGGAAGACCTGCGTCCGCACATCCTACCCGGCGTCGTCGAGCTCTTGGAAGCTCTCGAGGCGAGGGGACATTTCCTCACCGTCGTGTCGGGAACCCTGGGACCAATCAGCCGTGTTGTGCTACAGCGCTCAGGCTTGGACCGGCACTTTGCCGCAATGACATTTGGCGAAGAAGGCAATGAGCGGGTTGACCTGCTCCGTCTCCTGCTGCATCGAGCGCGGGAGCAGGGATTTACCCCCGCCATGGATAAGGTCGTGGCCGTTGGCGATACCACTCACGACATCACTGCCGCCAAAGCCATCGGCGCCAGGGTGGTCGCGGTGGCGACAGGCCGTGACACCCCAGAGCTGTTGAGTCAGTTCGGCCCCGACGCGATTCTGCGCGACTTTACGGATTGCCAGGCTGCGCTGGACGCTATCGTCGGCGCCGACGGTCACATGAGCTGAGTCAGGCTGAAACAAGGGAGGGCACGATGAAGGAGTACCGGATCGCGGTGATCCCCGGCGACGGAATTGGCAAAGAAGTCGTGCCCGCCGGCTGCCGCGTCCTCCAGGCGGCGGAGCAAGCGGTAGGTGGATTTCACCTGGTGTTCGAGGAGCACAACTGGTGCGGCGACTATTACGCCCAGCACGGCCGCATGATGCCCCATGACGCCCTCAAGATCCTGGAGGGCTATGACGCCATTTACTTTGGGGCTGTGGGTTGGCCGGTTCTGGTGCCCGATCACGTCGCCCTGTGGACCATGATCCTGCCCATCCGCAAGGCGTTCCAGCAGTATGCCAACGTGCGACCGGCCAAACTCCTGCCGGGCATACAGAGCCCTTTGCGTGACCGCACACCCGACGACATTGACTTTGTGTGCGTTCGTGAGAACACGGAAGGTGAATACTCGGGCGTAGGCGGGCGTATTCACGAAGGTACACCCTACGAGGTCGCCATCCAGTCCAGCGTGTTCAGCCGTCATGCCGTGGAACGGGTCATGCGATTCAGCTTTGAGCTGGCACGGTCGCGTCCAAGGAAGAAGGTGACCAGCGTTACCAAGTCCAACGCGTGCCAGTACAGCATGGTCCTGTGGGACGAGATCTTTGAAGAGGTGTCCCGCGCTTATCCCGACGTGCAGACCGAACACTGGCACGTGGACGCCATGGCAGCGCGGTTCGTTACCCATCCCCATACCCTGGACGTCGTTGTAGCCTCGAACCTGTTCGCTGACGTCCTCACCGACCTGGCCGGAGCCATCGCCGGCAGCCTGGGACTGGCGCCCAGCGCCAACCTCAACCCAGAACGCCGCTGGCCATCCATGTTCGAAGCGGTCCATGGGTCGGCGCCCGATATCGCCGGACAGGGCATCGCTAATCCCGCAGCCCAGATCTGGGCGGGTGCGATGATGCTGGACTGGCTGGGGGAGGCCCGGGCCGCCCAGGCAGTTATGGATGGGATTGGACAGGCGTTCCTCCACGGCGAAGCCCTGACTCCCGACCTGGGCGGCCGTGCCACTACGCAGCAGGCCGCCGATGCTATCTTCCGACACGTGCTGAATCCACAGCAGGGGGCATAACATGCTGGTCGCCCAAGCCCGGGCTATGCACCGGCAAGCTGCCGTTGCCCAGCCCGTCAAAGTCTCCTTCGGATCCATCACCACCCGCAACGCCGTGCTGCTCATCCTGGAGGATGACGCGGGATACACGGGTATCGGAGAGAGCTGGATCAACTTTCCCGCCTGGGCACCCTGGGAGCGAGTGGCCGCCTTTGAACAGGCCATCATTCCCTATCTGCTGGGTCAACAGGTGGACGATATTCCAGCTTTCGTGGCTAGTTTGTACCGCGCCTTCCGGGGTCCTGCAGTGCAGTCGGGCACCGTTGGTCCGCTGCTCTCGGCCGTGTGCGGGGTAGAGTTGGCGCTCTGGGACCTGGAGGCCAAACGACAGGGCGTCCCCCTGAACCGCCTGTGGTTCGCAAACCCGGCTGCACGAGTGCGCCTCTATGCCAGCGGCATCAACCATCCCATTCCTTGGGAAGCCATCGACGCACTGCTGGATCGCGGGGTAAGCCTCTTCAAGCTCAAGATGGGCTTTGGCGATGATGTGGACCGTAAGAATCTGGCTGACCTGACGCGCTACCTGGCAGCTCGGGCATCGGTCGCAGTGGACGTCAACCGGGCATGGAGCCTGGAACAGGCTCTGCGGTGGGTGCCGATCCTGGCTGATCATGGTGTGGCCTGGCTGGAGGAGCCCCTCACAGTGGCAGAAGAGCCCGGGCTGTCCACCTTGCATGCTCGCAGGCAGGTGCCCATTTCGGGCGCCGAGAATGTCCTCATGGAGCCAGGGGTCGACACCGAGGCCCTGGCAGTGGCGCCCCTGGATATCTTTCAGCCGGACATCACCAAGTATTGTCCGGCCCACGTGGCTTTGAGACTGTTACAGGCAGTGCACAGGCGCGGACTCAAGCTCTACCCCCACTTTCTGGGCTCGGCGCCGGGCCAGGCTGCTGTCTTTCACCTGGCGTCGGGCTGCGGTGAGTCCTGGGTGGAATGGGACATAAACCCCAACCCCCTGCGCACCGAGTTGCTGGTGCCGCCCTTTGACATTCAGGGTGGCATGGTTCAACTGCCAAACCGCCCCGGCCTGGGTTGGGACCTGCCTCTCTAGCCGTTCGTTGCCCGCCTTGCGCCGTGGTCGCCTGCTAGACAAGCTTATGGCCACACAGGTAACCCCTTGACAATCCGCTGAGATGGGATATAATGGGAGTAGAACTAATGTTCTACTCCCATTATCCTGCTCCGAGGAAACGCAATGTCCCACAAGACAAAGCGGTTGGAAATGGCGGTTACGTCCATTCAACAGCGTTGGGGATTACGGGCGATACAGAAACCAGATACTGCTCCGGCGCAAGCTCCCTTTCCCCACATTCCCACCGGCTTTCCCGCCCTCGACGAGACCCTGGGCATCGGCGGCCTGGCCAAAGGTCGGGTGAGCGAATTTCTGGGAAATGTTACTTCGGGCAAAACCTCCCTCGCCCTCCAGTTCCTGGTCCAGGCCCAGGCCGATCGCGCACAAGTAGCCTATATTGATCCGGGACGTTCCTTCGATCCAGACTATGCCCATCGCTGTGGGCTGGACCTCTCTCGCTTGTTGATTGCAGTGCCCGAGAGCGCGGAAGAGGCTTTTGCCATCGCGGAAGCGCTGGTGGGCAGCGGCGGATTTTCCGCACTGGTCTTTGATGGTCTGGACCACCTTTGGGAAACCGCCCATCTCGGATCATCCTTGGGGCCGTTCCTCAACCGCCTGGTCGCGCCCCTGGCCAAATCCAACACAGTCTTCCTCGTCCTGCATACGCCAGATTGCGAAGAGTCAGGAGATTTCGCTGCCCTCAGACACCATGCCACCGTGCGATTGCGACTGAGCAGGGAACAATGGCTGCACAACCACGGCGACGTTTGGGGCTACACCACCCGAGTAGAGGTCGTCAAAAACAGGCTGGGGGCCGCCCAACGAGCCGTCACCATCACCATCGGTTTCAACGATATGGCCCACCGCAAGGGCCTCTGAGGGAATAGAGACATACCATGTCCATCCTGTATTGCACCATTCCACACTTTGCGGCCAGCCTGGCGCGACGGGATCATCCGGAACTGCTGCGTGAGCCCCTGATCCTCGTCGGCCCCGATGAGCGGGTCTTTGGGACTTCGGCCGAAGCTGCGGAATGCGGCGTGGTCAGTGGGCTGCCTGCCAGGATAGCCCAAATTCGCTGCCCCCAGGCCAAGCTCCTGGACGCCGACACCGCCCGCTGCCAGAGTGAATTCGAAGCCCTGCTGGAATTGCTCGACCTCACCAGCTCCTGTGTGGAACCGCACGAACTCTTGACGGGATCGGCATACCTGGACCTCGGTGACATGGTGCGCGATCAGGCCGATGGCGTCGTCTTTTGCCGCGAAACCGGCCAAAAGATCAGACAGGAACTGGGCGCCCAGTTGCAGCCCGCTCTCGGATGGAACAGCGTCAAGTTCACCGCTTTGGCCGCCGCCAAACGTACGCGGCCGGGTCACGTGCTGGCCATAGAGTCCTCCTCCGAGCGCGCCTTCCTACGGCCTCTGTCAGTCCGCCTACTGCCCCTGGACAAGGACGCGCTGCAGCGCCTCGGATTCCTGGGCCTGCGGACACTGGGGCACTATGCCACCCTACCCTCTGCGGCAGTGCGGCAACAGTTCGGGCAACCCGGACTGCTGTCCCTGCGTTGTGCCCGGGGAGAGGATAGCCGTCCCGTGATACCCCGCTCTCAGGAGCGTTGCCTCACCGGTTCCTGCGCGCTGGAAGATCCGCTTTCCGATCGAGAAAGGCTGCTAGCGGTGGTGAGGCGCCTCGTTTCCCCACTGTTGGCCCAACTGCGTCAGCAAGCCCTGGTCTGCGGGCAAGTGCAGCTCATCGCTCACTTTGCCGATGCCACCACGCAGGAAAACTCCCAACTGCTTTGTTCTCCCACCGCCGACGAAGCACGAACCCTGCTCGTCCTGGAAAATCTCTTCCAACAGATGCAGTGGCAATCTGGCGCGGTCACCCTGCAGGTGACCCTCAAGCGTTTCCAAGACCTTCCCGGAGAGCAGTTGAGCCTTTTCCCGCTGGAGGCAGATCGGCAGAGAAAGCTTCAGAGCGTCAAGCAGTACTTGTCAGCCCGTTTCGGGGCCAATCGCCTGCTACAAGCCAGTTTAACCCAGCCCTTTGCCCCCTTGCCAGAATGGCGGGTGAGCTGGTTGACCGAGGAAGGAAAGTGAAAAGATCGTGGCCAGAAGGAGAAGGGGTGCTGTTGTGGGGCGCTGCCGACCGCCCAGAGGGTTTCCAGTACCATGGTCAGGATCATCGCATCCTGGAGATCTGTAACCGCTGGCAGATCCATGCCCGATGGTGGGAGCCCGGCGAAACTGTCTGGCGGGAGTACCTCAAAGTCCTCACCGACACGGGCCTGCTCTGTCTGATT
>DDYO01000110.1 GCA_002348045.1 Anaerolineales bacterium UBA2232 | reverse complement strand
GTGAAGATCGGTACCCCATTCCTCCGCACCTTGCTGGCATGCACCCCGTACCCGCCTACCTTCGGCAGCGCCTCTACGATCCCCACTACCTCCGCACCCGCCTGCAGCAGCTGGTAGCTTACGATCAACCCTACGTTCCCAGACCCTACCATCAATACCCGCTTCCCAGGCAACACCCGGTGCACGTTCATCAACGTCTGGATCGCTCCAGCACCCATCACCCCAGCCAGCGTCCACCCAGGAAACGCCAACGCGTTCTCCATCGCCCCCGTTGCCAGGATCACCCGCTCCGCTTCTACCCGCACGTTCCGCCCATTCCGTATCACTCCCAATGCCGGACCCCCAAAGATCCCCCATACCACCGAGTCCAGCATTACCTCTACCCCACTCGCCTCTACTTCCTTCAGCAACCCTTCCCCAATATCGATCCCCCGCACCCCCGCACGGTGCTCCTTTGACCCAAAAAACTTGTGGATCTGCTTGAAAAGCTGCCCACCAGGCTTGTTGTTCTCATCCACCAACACAACCTTCACCCCACACCGGGCCGCTTCCACCGCCGCCGATAGACCCGCAGGCCCAGCTCCCACCACCGCTAGCTCAGCCTTCATCTACCACGCTCCTCAGCTCACCCAGCCCATGCTGCGTCTCTACCTTCATCCCCGCCCTTACCGGCGTCACGCACGTCCTCACATTCGGTACGCCGTCCACCACCATCATGCAGTCCGTGCACCGCCCTATCGCGCAGAATATCCCGCGGGGCTCCCCCCGCTTCCGCGTGTACCGAAACACCACCTTCCCCGCCGCCAGCAACGCCGCGGCGATCGGCTCCCCCTCCACCGCCTCGACCCGCTCCCCGTCTACCCAGATCTCAACGGCGCCTACTATCTCTTTCCTGCCCAGAATCGGATGCTCCAATACCCGCATTGACCAGCTCCTCTGCATACTGAATAGCCATGGACGCCGAGCTATGGCCACAGCATCCACAGATAACCTACAACCCAACGGTCAGGCGGACCGACTGCAACCACCTTCGCTGATTTGCTGACGCTTACGTCGGTCACCTTCGAGGGCAGCCCTTCGTCGGCCTCAATGCTATCACAAGCCGCCAACGCGCCGATCTCCCCCTACGACACCCTTTCAGCCAGGGCAAGATCCTCATACTCCGACATCGGCGGGAAGATCTCACTGGTGCAGGTGGCCGGCTCCAGAGCCGTATTGATCATTTTGATCCTGCGCCGGCGATCAGCGGTCAGGAGCGTCTGACTGGCAAGTCGATCCGTCCGAGCAAACGATCGGCGCAGAGTCCAAAGCACCACCAAAGGTGATGGCCGAATGTACGTCATCGCTCAATTGCTGTCAACCGGGACGAGTACGCCCTTCCATGCCGATGCCGCCTCATTCCCGATGTGTTTGACATTCCTTTGGTTCCACACTATATTCGGCTGATTACCAGGTCGGGAGGAAGTTTCCTTTATGGGCGAACTGGGAGAGCTGCTGCGCACCACGCGTGAGGCCAAAGGCTTGTCTTTGTCACAAGCCGAACAGGGCACGCGCATTCGCAGCACCTACCTGCAAGCCATTGAGAATGAGGAGTTTGATCAACTCCCCCATCCAGCATACATCAAGGGGTTTATCCACAATTATGCTGTCTTCCTCGGCCTGGATCCTAAACAGCTACCGGAATTGCACCATGGCCCGCCCCGCGAGGAAACAGCACTGCCACAATATGTGGTGAACCAGCCCCTGCTGCACGCCCGATCTGCCTGGTGGAAGTGGTTGTTGCCTGTTGCAGCCCTGGCAGCTCTGGCAGTTGTAGGGGTGTGGGCCTTCCAGTCCTACGGCGGTCTGCCCTGGCGCGTGCCTTTACCGACGCCACCAGCCGCAACGGCCACCTTGACCATTGCCGAGCCCTCTCCGTCCCCATCGCCGCAGCCTAGCGCGACTGCCGCCGCGACCGTCGGCCCAACGCCTGAGCCAAGCCCGCAGCCAACGTCAACTGAAGCTCCACCGCCAGCAACATCAGGCTTGACGGTAGCCGTCGAGATAGTGCAGCAACGTGCCTGGTTGGAGGTTTGGGTGGACGGCCAGCGGGTCTTGGCCACCAACCTGGAGCCAAATGCCAAGAGCTATTGGATTGCAGCGGAACGAGTTATTCTGCGAACAGGAAATGCTGGCGCCGTGCGGGTCACCGCTAACGACCAGGATATGGGCACCATGGGTAGCTTTGGGCAAGTGGCAGAACTGGAGTGGACCGCGGCTGGAGTGCCCACTCGCACGCCCACACCGCGGTAATCTCGCCGCCCCGCACCATCGCACTCTATTCCAGCCTTGACACGTCAACCAGGTTACCTTGATTCCACCAGGCAACGTTGACAGTGTCGCTCAAACATCGCTTTGCGGAGCAATGCCTTGAGAGGTAGGTTTTTCCTCGTCTGCCTCGGCTGCCCCAAGAACGAGGTAGACACCGAGGGCATGGCCACCTTGCTTCAGAATGCAGGGTGGCGCCAGGCCGCGCAGCCGGAGTCAGCAGACCTCATCATCGTCAACACGTGTGGCTTTATCCGACCTGCTCGCGAAGAATCATACGAAGTTCTACTGGAGTTGGCCAGGAGCAAGCGCAAAGGACAACGGTTCATCGCTGTGGGCTGCCTCGCACAGCTTGATCCCGAAGGCCTGCGACTCAGAGTACCAGAACTCGATGGCACCTTGGGTACACGCGATTGGTCAACGATCGTTGAGTACGTCGCTACCCTGAGCGACCACAGCACGGATCAGAGGGTTGGAGCCGGCACACGTCCCACCGGATCATTGGTCACCCCCGTTCAGCGCCGAGTTAGCAGCGCCAGCGCTTACATCAAGATCGCTGACGGTTGTAGTGCCTCTTGTGCTTTCTGCGCGATCCCCAGGATCAAGGGCCCCCAATGCAGCAAGGACGTCCATGCCGTCCTGACCGAAGCCCGAGAACTGGTGGGACAGCAGGTGCGCGAGATCATCCTGATTGCGCAGGACACCACTGCTTACGGCCGCGACCGGGGCGAACATGACGCTCTACCCCAGCTCATCGAAGACATACTGGAGGTCGTACCGGAACTGACGTGGCTGCGAATCCTGTACGCGTACCCTCACCACCTGAGCGAACGCCTCATTGAGCTGCTGGCAAGCCGGCCTCAGCTCTGCCATTACCTGGATCTGCCTTTGCAGCATGCCCATCCCGATACCCTCAGGCGAATGAACCGCCCACACGATGTGGAGAGGGTACACAGGCTGATTGGCGATCTTCGGCATGCCGTCCCCGACATTGCCTTGAGGACCACGTTTATCGTAGGGTTCCCTGGGGAGACCGATGAAGAGTTCGAGATGCTTCTGAGCTTTATGTCGGACTGTCAGTTCGACAGAGTAGGCATCTTTGTCTTTTCCCCTGAAGACGGCACCGCAGCAGCCGTACTACCCAACCGTATTCCCCCCCAACTGGCCCAGGAACGATATGAAGAAGCCATGGCTCTGCAGCAGCGCATATCATACCGGCGCAATCAGGCGCAGGTGGACCGTGTGCTTCAGGTTCTCGTTGAAGGGACTCAGGCAGGCCTGAGCGTGGGACGGTCGTACCGTGACGCCCCTGAGATTGACGGCTATGTGCTGGTACGCGGCAGACACCCAGTCGGACAGGTTATCGAGGCTCGCATCACTCGGGCTCTGGAATATGATTTGGAGGCAGAGCCCGCTGGTTAGACCCCAGATGCCGTATGGTGTGCAGACGGTGATCTGTCTCGCAGAGTGTGCGAGCGGTTACCCCGCCAGGCCCTGCGGCGCCATGTCGCTCTTCTGCCTAGGCGTGAGCGAAGCGGCTCCTTGGAACGCCGAGGGGGATATGCTAAACTAGGCCACCATGACCCACGACCAGACCGTTCTGAGCATTGTCATCACCGCCTCACGAGAAGAAAAAACCATCGGTAGGGCCATCGAAGCCTTTCTCTCCCAGGACATGAACAACTGGGAGTTGCTCGTCGTTTGTCCAGATGAGGAAACCAGCAGTGAGGTAAGTCCCTACGCATTGAAGGAACCACGAGTACTCTGCTTGAAGGATGAGGGCAGAGGAAAACCTGCAGCCCTGAACCTTGCCTTGGAGGCCGCCCACGGCCAAATCGTCATTCTCAGTGACGGTGATGTGTATGTGGGAGATGGTTCCGTTAACAGTCTGCTGAAGCCTTTTGCAGACGCCCGTGTCGGCGCGGTCAGCGGACGGCCTGTGTCGTTGGCCCCACGTGACACGATGTTGGGCTACTGGTCACATCTGCTGGTGGACGCTGGAGCGCACCGGCAACGCATGCGCCGTGACCAGGCCGGTGCCTTTCTGGAATGCTCGGGCTATCTCTATGCGGTCCGCCGCTCCCTCCTGCGGCCGATCCCCGAGGACGCCCTGGCTGAGGATGGTTTGATCTCACTGCAGATCTGGCAACAGGGCTATCGCACCGCCTATGCTGCGGATGCTTTGGTCTACGTCAAGTATCCCACCCATTACCGGGACTGGATCCGGCAGAAGAGCCGCTCTACTGGCGGCTACGCGCAGAGCTACCTGCGGGGCGCTCAGGGCATGCGCTCTTTGCGCCGTGAGGCGTGGCATGGCATCTGGAGTGCCCTCCGCTACGCGCAGAATGCGCGCGAACTGCTGTGGACGTTACTGTTGTTTGTTGCCCGCATGCACGTGTGGCTGCTCGTCTGGTGGGACGTCAGAGTTCGCCACCGACCGTTCGCCGACATGTGGCAAAGAGTAAACAGCACAAAATGACCAGGCCCAGAGGGGTGGTATGAAAGCCGTTGTAAGCCGCCTGTCCATCGTGCTCATCAAACTGCTCACCCGCATCCTGGCGAGAGTAGAGGTCATTGGAAGGCAGAATGTCCCTCTGACGGGAGCTGGGATCCTGGTGACCAACCATGTCAATGCTGTGGAGCCGCTGCTGTTGTACACCGTGTTACCGCGTCACATAACGGCTCTTTCCAAGATCGAGCTGTGGGACTCTCCGATCACCGGTCTGATTGCGACTAGCCTGGGGGCAATACCGTTGAAGAGGGGACAGTTGGATGTAGGCGCCATCCGGCAGGCCCTGCGGGTGTTGGAGGCGGGGGGTATGATGGGTGTTGCTCCCGAGGGGACCCGCAGTCGCCATGGTCGTCTACAAAGGGGCCAACCCGGCGTTGTGCTCCTCGCTCTCCGCGTGCCGCATGCCCTCATCGTACCGGTGGCAGTGTCTGGTCAGGAGCACCTGGCTGCCAATGTACTCAAGTTGCGACGAACACCTATTCGTATGGTATTCGGCCAGGGTTTTTACGTTGACGATCTCGGACAACGGGCGAGCCACGAGCTACGCCAGCGGATAGTGGACGAGATCATGATGCAGATCGCCGCGTTGCTGCCGGTCGAGAACCGCGGCGTGTACCATGAGCTGCAAGGCGCCACGGAACGCCATCTGCGCTTCCCTCCCGGAACGAAAAGCAACCTCGCCAGCACCATGGATCCAGTGAAAGCTCATGACCGTCCCGAGGTCCAACAGTGAGGGTCATCTCGGGCACCGCGAAAGGGCGCCGCCTGGCCGCCGTTCCCGGCAACTCCACCAGGCCCATAACCGACCGGGTCAAGACAGCTCTGTTCAACATCCTTGGCGAAGAGGTGATCGACGCCTTGTTCCTGGACCTTTTTGCCGGGACTGGCAGCGTGGGCATTGAAGCTCTCAGCCGAGGGGCGGCACAGGCCACTTTCGTGGAGAGGGACGAACGGGCTGTCGCGACCATTCGCAGGAATTTGGATACAACCGGCCTGGGTCTGCGAGCCAGAGTAGTACGGCGTGACGTGTTTCGGTTTAGTGCCGAGTACAACGGTCGCGCCTATGACATCGTGCACGTTGCGCCGCCTCAATACCGCGGGCTGTGGGCACAGACGCTACAGTCCTTGGATTCGTCAGCCACCCTTGCGCACAACAGCACAATCGTGGTCCAGATATTCCCAAAAGAATACGCGCCGCTGCACCTTACCAGGTTGTCCCTGACCGACCAACGCACCTATGGCAGCACCATGCTCTGCTTCTACCAGGTTCAAGCCCCCGAAAGGGAGCCGGTAGACACCTAGGCTGCCGCCTTGGTACCAGCTCGAAAAGCGGCCCCCATCACATCTGGATGCTGCTTGACTTCGCCTGGGTCGTTGACGCCTGGCGCGAGCACGATGTCCACCAGGTCCGCCTCCAGCCAGTTCAGGGCATCCTGCACCATGCCAACGGTATGGCGTGCGGTACTGGCGTCAGAGTCACCCATGGGAACCGTCAGAATCGCGCGCTTGCCTTTGAAGGCGCCTTTGGCCGGGCCATTTTCCTGAGCATACCAGCGATCCATAAAGAGCTTGAACTGGGCAGTTGGACCCCACCAATAGATGGGCGTGCCAAGCACCCAGACATCGCTGGCCACCATCTTCACCAGCAGTGCCGCCATGTCATCTTTTTGCACGCACACGCCGCTCCCTTTGCAGCCGTCACAAGCCTGGCACGGCCCGATGCGCAGCCCCTTAAGGATCACCTTCTCCGTGACTGCTCCCGACTCAGCCGCGGCGCGCAGCACCTCGTCGACCAGCGTCTCCGTATTGCCACCACGCCGAGGGCTTCCCACTACTCCCAGCACCCGCTTCTGTACACCTTCCACGTCTGCCTCCCAAGTCGCCTCTGATCAACAGAAATCAGGTGCCCTCTGCCACGCCCAGCACCTCATGAGCTTTTTTCAACCAATCGATGATAGGAATCTGCTGTGGACAGACGCTTTCGCACTGACCACACTCCGTGCACTGATCTGCTTTTGCGCCTCCGTCCAAGTCCCGATAATGGCGTCGGGAGCGTTCCATTTGGCCAAAAGCGTACGCCGCATTGTATTCATCGAATATCCAGGGAATCCTGACGCCGCTTGGGCAAGGCTGGCAGTATTGGCAGGCCGTACACGGAATTGGGCCCAGCTCAGCATACTTGGCGCGCACACGCTCAACCAGCTCATGTTCCTCCCTGGTCAACAGACCGGGCTTTGAGGCTTCGGCGCTGGCGATATTCTGTGCCACCTGCTCTTCAGTGCTCATGCCGCTCAGAACAACAGCCACCTCAGGATGATCCCACACCCACTGCAGCGCCCAATCCGCTGGCGTTCTCTTGGTGGACGCGGTTTCCCAGAGCTCCACTACAGGTGGAGGAGGGGCGGCCAACACCCCGCCTCGGATCGGCTCCATCACCACAACTGCCAATCCCTGCGCAGCCGCGTGTCTCAACCCCCGCGATCCAGCCTGACGAACCTCGTCCTCCTGGTCGATATAGTTGTACTGAATCTGGGTAAAGTCCCAGTGGTCGTACTGATCCACGATTTGGACGAAAACGTCAGCGCGATCATGAAACGAGAAACCCAGGTGGCGGATCTGGCCACTCGCCTTTCTTTTCTCGGCCCACGTCAGCGCGTCCAGTTCCAGCAACAGCTTCCACCTTGATTCGTTGAGGCCGTGAAACAGGTAGCAGTCGATGTGATCGGTCTGCAAGCGCTCCAGTTGCTCTTCAAAAAGCCGGTCCAGGTCCTCGCTTTTCTCCAGCAGCCAGCAAGGCATCTTGGTCGCCAGGTGAACCCTCTCTCGGTAGCCCCCCTGGAGCGCGCGGCCCACGAACGGCTCACTTTGACCCTCATGGTAGGGATACGCCGTATCCACATAGTTCACTCCATGGTCAATAGCCTCATGAAGCATGTAGGTAGCTCTGGCTTCATCGATCTGCGCCTTGTTGTCTCCAATCACGGGCAGGCGCATCACACCAAAGCCCAATGCCGAGACTTGCCAGCCTGTCTTGCCAAATGGTCTGTATTGCATGGTTTCCACTCCTTACATGAACTTTTTCACCAGGGCCAGCACCCCTTGCTTCCATGCCACGCGATGCGTGACACCCTCCTGGGCGACCTCATTCTGGTGTTCCAGGTACCACTGGTAGGACCGAATCAAAGCCTCGGCATTGCTGTACCGAGGCGTCCAACCCAATTGGCTTTGAGCCTTCTCCGAAGAGACATACGAGTCCTTGTCGGCTGTCGCGTAGACCCAGGGATAGAGCGGCGACACGCGCAAGTGCCAGAACAACTCCAGCGGCGGTTTGACCAACCATGAGGGAATGGGTTGCACCCGGGCCCCGCTGGAGGCATAATCGCACAACGCTCCCACCGTGTCCAGAACAGTACCGAACTCGACCGCTCCCACGTTGAAGACGTCGTTGACCTGGTCCTCAGGCAAGGTGAGCATCAGATGAATCGCCTGGACTAGGTCATCGACTTCCAGAAGCTGGTAGCGGTTACCGCCATTCCCAACGATGGGGATTCTCTTGCCGCTCTGGACCCAATCGTACAGAATCTGGAATACTCCGAGGCGAGCTGGGCCGATGAACGTTTTCGGCCGGACTACTGGCACACAGAGCCCTTTGGCCCGATAATCGGCGCAGATGGCCTCCGCCTGGATCTTGCTCTCGCCGTAGGCGCCAACCCCAACCAGCGGGTCATCCTCATAGATGGGATGCTTCACCGGAACACCATAGACAGCCGTCGAGGACACAAAGACCACTCGCGGGATACCGTTGGCCAGGGCGGCCTGCAGTACTTGGCGCGTCCCGTCCACGTTGGTGCTAAAGATATCCTTATCTTTCCACAACGGCAGCGCCGCGGTAGCGTGAACCACCGTGTCCATGCCAGCCAGAACCTTGGTCAACGGAGCTGCATCTCGTACGTCTATCTTTTCCCAGCGCACGTTCTGTGGATACTCGGCGGGATTGATCGGAACAATATCCAGAACCAGGACATCTTCCAGCTGAGCAGCAAGGTTCGTGCACAGGTGCAGCCCGAGAAAACCCGCTCCACCAGTAATCGCCAGTCGCATTTGTTTGTCTCCGAGTCCAAGATTCGCGGCGCGCGGTCGACCTTAAGCAAGCGCGGTCCACGTTAATCCCTACATAGCACAAGAGCGCCATCACGGCGCCAGGCATCTGTCGCTCACACAAGAGGCCGAGCGTCTACGAGGAGAGGCCGCCAACCAACAGGATCAAGGCTGAGAAAAATGCATCTTCCACTGGGACCCGATGCGATTGAGGGTCCAGCGCACCGTAGTTAGGGGGCTCTGCACACCGTTGATGGCATTAAAGACCACTTTGACCACAACGACCGTGGAAGTGGAGCTATCCTGGGTTGGGTAGTAACTGAGCTCCTTCACCGCCACGTTCCTGAGCTGGGCAAGGCTGAGGTTGCTCGGAAGGCCATACCAAAGCCTCCCATGCGCCATGTCGTCCCCAGCCTGTGCGGTGAGATACTGGTCGATAGTTGGCTTGGGGTTCGTCTTACCAAACGTCTGATAGAAGGCCAGCACGATCTTTTCGGGATAAGGGGTCTCTAGGATAGTCTCGGGAATGCCGCTCGGAAACTCGATGCGTGAGGCGGCGGGGGGAACCAAAGTGAATGTTCCAGTGATAAAGAATCCGTCCGCCTCGGGACGGTAATAGTGCTTGGTCACCAACTGGCTGCGTTCGTAACCAGCCTGGCTCACCACCGTTGCCAGCCGAGTCTCTGGGTCAAAGCCAACCTCGGTGTCGCTGCGAAAGAAGCCAATGCAGCGATAGGCGGAGGGATCGTCGGAAGCAACACCGATTGCAGCCGCGTCCACCGCGTAAAAGGCCATATCGGTCTTGGTGTATAGGAGGAGCTCGCGGCGCTGAGGTCCATTCACCTCGTCCAGGACGTCCACCATCATGGCTCGGGGGGAGGCCAGGGCCAGATAAGCCTCGTTGGGAGTGCGCAAGCGGTACGGATAGATCACGGGAAACGGTCCATTTCGCACCACATCGTAGATCACCGCTGCCACGGGGCCCCGGTCTCCCACCTGATCGAATCGGTAAAAGACTAACCACTCCAAGGCGCCATCGCTATCGGTGTCTACACGCAGCACGTCCAATACCTTGGTGCCAGTAAGCACATCCATGGCGAGGTTGATGGTATTCTCAGGTGGCGCCTCCGGCTCGCTGCAGCCCGTGAGCATAAGGACCATCATACCCAACAGCAAGGCTGGCGCCAGGATGGTGATGCTAACGGCCAAAATCCTATCGTTACGCAGGGTTGCCTTCTGGACCATATGCCTCGACACTCCCCTTGGTCTGGGAAGCTACGCGCTTCCGGGCCTTGACCAGAGCCGGAGCCAACGCCACGGGCAGGATTTCATCCATGTGGTCTACAAAGACAAAGGCGAGGCCTTTTTGCACCTTCCGCGGCACATCAACGAGGTCCTTCTTATTACGCTGCGGCAGAAGCAGCGTCTTGACTCCAGCGCGGTACGCTGCCAGCACCTTTTCCCGCAAGCCGCCAACTGGCAGCACCCGACCACGCAATGTGATCTCCCCTGTCATCGCCACCTGATGGTACACCGGCCGTTCAGCCAGCGCAGATATCAGCGCTGTCGCAATGGTCACGCCGGCCGATGGGCCGTCCTTAGGAATCGCTCCTTCCGGAAGATGCACGTGAATATCGATCTTGTCAAAATCAATCTGGGTAATCCCGGTCTGCTTGGTGTGCGCCCGAGCATAACTGAGGGCAGCCTGAGCAGACTCCTGCATCACCTCGCCCAGTTGTCCTGTGAGGAGGAGGCTACCCTTACCAGGCATGACCGTCACCTCCACGGGCATGGTGTCGCCACCCGTTTCGGTCCACGCGAGGCCGGTCGCCAGACCGATTTCGTCCTTCTTCTCCAACTCCGTCTCAAGCTGTTCCGCAGGGCCCAGGTACTTGATCAGTGAACTGGGCATCACGTAGCGCGGCGGTCGCTTTCCCTCTGCCACCAGTCGAGCGACCTTGCGACACACGTTGGCTACCGCACGCTCGACGTTACGAACCCCAGATTCCATCGTGTATTCCCGAATAATACGCCGCAGGGTCTCCGCTGGAAAATGCAACCCCTGCAAGCCGTGTTGATCCAGTTGCCGCGGGACGATGAACTGCTGGGCGATGGCGATCTTTTCTTCCTCAATGTACCCCGGGAACTCGATGGTCTCCAAGCGATCGCGCAGGGCGGGTGGAATGGGATCCAGGATATTGGCAGTAGTGATAAAGATGACCTTGGAGAGGTCAAACGGCACTTCCAGGTAGTGGTCGGAAAATGCGTTGTTCTGTTCGGGATCCAGCACTTCCAAGAGGGCCGCTGAGGGATCGCCACGAAAGTCGATGCCTACTTTGTCAATCTCATCCAGCATGAACACTGGGTTAGTTGTGCCAGCCCGACGCATCGTCTGCAGGATCCGGCCAGGAAGGGCGCCCACATAGGTGCGTCGGTGGCCGCGGATTTCCGCTTCGTCACGGATACCTCCCAGGCTTACCCTCACAAAGTTGCGCCCCAAGGCCTCGGCGATCGATTTGCCGAGCGACGTCTTGCCCGTTCCCGGCGGTCCCACGAAACACAAGATGGTGCTTCGGTTCTTGTCAGGCGCGAGCTTGCGCACTGCCATGTATTCCAGAATCCGCTCTTTCGCCTTCTTCAGCCCATAGTGGTTAGCATTGAGGACTCGGCTGGCATGGGCGATGTCCAAGTTATCATCTGTCGCCTTGTCCCACGGCAAGTCCACCAGCCAGTCAATGTAGGTGCGAATCACACTCACCTCTGGCGAGGCAGACGGCATACTCGCCAATCGGGCTAGTTCCTTTTCCGCCCGCTGCTTGACTTCTTCTGGCATGTTCGTCTCGGCGATCTTGGCCTGTAGTTCAGCGATTTCCCGAGACATGGGATCCGCCTCACCCAACTCGGACTGGATGACACGCATCTGCTCCCGCAGGAAGAACTCCCGCTGGTTCTTGTCCACTTCCTGCTGAACTTGAGAGTGGATGCGGCTTTCCAGCTCCAACACGTCAAGCTCCTTGGCCAGCAAGACGCTGACCCTCTGGAGCCGCTCCATGGCGTCCAGGGTCTGCAGCAGCTCTTGGCGCGTCGCAACGTCGAGGCCGAGATTGGCGGCCACCAGATCGGCCAGCCCACCCGGCTCGTCCACATTCATCGCCGTCACAAAGGCATCATCGGGGATATTGCGGCTAAGTCGGACGACCTTCTCGAACAAAGTAATCACCGCGCGCATCCGCGCTTCCGCAGAGATCCCCGGTTCAGCAACCTCATTGATCGGCGCCACACGAACCACAATGTACGGATCAGTGCGCACCAGACCGAGCAGTCGCAGCCGGCGCCTACCCTGTACGAGCACACTGGTCGTCTGGTCCGGCATGTTCAAGATGCGCCCAACAAGCGCCTCCGTGCCCACCTCATACAGGTCTTCCAGGCCAGGATTCTGGGTCTCAGGATCGCGCTGTGAGAAAACGGCAATACGAGGCTCTCCACTAGCAGTGCTCTCGATCGCGCGGACAGACCGCTCCCGATGGACCAGCAAAGGGGTGGTCATCCGAGGGAAAAGCACGGTATCGCGCACTGGCAAGAGGGCTAGTTCTTCCTCCGTCGTATCCGATTCCGCTGTAGGTTTGAGAGGGAAACCATCCGGCATCCACTCAGTCATTGATCAAAGCTAAGCCTCCAAAGTGTTCCACAGACTATACCACATATCGAGGGAATTGCATAGCCTTTTGCCACAGGGCATCCTGTGGGCCTTGCCTGGGGGTTGCCAGTGCAGTACAATCGGACCACAATGAGCGCTGGGTGAGTCTTGGTCCGCATTGGTCCACTGGTCCACCAGGATATCCCCTGCCGACATGATTGACCGGCATCAGAACAAGCTGAGGAGGTAACCATGACCCAGGTAGGACACGCTGCCGACGTGCCAGCAGAGACGGTGGCTGAAGCTCCCGGGGTAGCCATCCGCTGGCTCATTGCCCAGAAGGCCGGCGCGAGGAATTTCGCTATGCGCGTTATTGAGGTACAGCCCGGCGCCGCCACCCCTTGGCACAGCCATGGCACCGAGCATGAGGCGTTTGTGCTGGACGGTGAAGGAGTGCTCCGAACACTGGAAGGCGAGACGCCCCTGGCCGAAGATGACTATGGTTTTGTGTCGCCCGGCATCTGGCATCAGTTCATCAACCGCGGCAGTGGGCTGTTCCGTTTCATTTGCGTCGTTACCATGCCCGATGAACCTCATTAGCCAATGGCCATCTACACGTTCGAGGACCGCTGCCCATCGATAGGCCCCGGCACGTTTATCCACCCATCGGCCGATGTTATCGGTTTGGTGTCCATAGGACAAGATTGTTGGATTGGGCCCGGCGCCCGACTCCGTGGCGACTATGGCATAGTTGTCATCGGGGACGGCACAGCCATTGAAGACAACTGTGTTGTGCACGCGCGTCCCGGTGAGAAAACTACCATCGGCAAAAGAGTTACCCTCGGCCATGGCTGCATCATCCATAACGCGACGATCGGCGACTTGGCCGTCATTGGAATGGGCGCGGTGGTAAGCGACTGGGCAGTCCTGGGAGAATGGGCCGTAGTGGGTGAGGGTGCGGTCGTTAGGCAGCGTCAGGAAATCCCGCCGTCCTGCATTGCCGTTGGCGTTCCGGCCAGAGTCCTGGAAAAGCAGATTGCCGACGAATATCGCCAGCAATGGCTCGCGTTCAAGGAGATGTACGTTAGCTTGGCGCACAGATACGCCACGGCTCTGAAAGAGAGGTAGCACGTGAAAGAAGCCCGACTCTACGAGAAGTTGACCGAGAACCGTGTCCGCTGCTATCTGTGCGCCCATCGTTGCACCATCGCTGAAGGCAGCCGGGGCATTTGTCAGGCACGCGAGAATCGCCACGGTGTCCTCTACAGTCTGGTCTACGGGCAATCCATCTCTCAGGCGATTGATCCCATTGAGAAGAAACCCCTGTTTCACTTTTACCCAGGATCGAGTACCTATTCTTTCGCCACGACCGGCTGCAATTTCCGCTGCGAGTTCTGTCAGAACTGGCAGATCTCGCAGGTGAGTGCCGACGAGTTCCGCCTGGTCGACCACGCCTCCTCGCCCGACTACCTGGCCAAGGCGGCCCATCACCATGGCTGTCGCAGCATCGCCTACACCTACACGGAACCCACGATCTTTTTCGAGTATGCCTATGACACAGCAGTAATCGCCCAGTCTTACGGGGTCAAGAATATCTATGTGACCAACGGCTACATGACCACCGAGATGTTGGACGCGTTTGGCCCATACTTGCACGCGGCGAACGTGGATCTCAAGTCGTTTCGCGATGAGTTCTACCGCAAGGTCTGCGGAGCTCGCCTGCAGCCAGTCCTGGACTCTATCCGGTACATGAAGAAGAAGGGGATCTGGATAGAGATTACTACCCTAATAGTGCCAGGTCACAACGACTCTGAGGACGAGCTGAGGGAAATGGCCACTTTCCTTGCCCAAGAAGTAGGGGTTGAGACACCCTGGCATGTCAGCCGGTTTCATCCGGACTACCAGATGCTGGATGCGGTAGCAACACCGGTTACAACCCTTGAGCGTGCGCGGGAGATTGGCCTTGAGGCAGGGCTGCGCTACGTGTACGAAGGCAATGTGGTCAAGTCGGAGGGTGAGAATACATACTGCTACAACTGCCACCGCCTCCTCATCCGTCGCCTTGGCTTTGGCGTGCGGCAGAATGTGATTCAGCCTGGTTCAAAGTGCCCCCAATGTGGAACCGTCGTTGACGGCGTGGGCATGGCGCCCCCACTCGGGAAGCACCTCTTGTAGCTTCAGGGGCTCGCCGATGGTGGTTCGTGATCACGCCCTGCGCGTCAGAGGACGTCACGCCGGTAGCTGGCCAACGTGTCAAGAGGGGATAGGGCGACCGTACCGAGATCAAGGTCTTTACGGCTATAACGAACAAGGGGCCATAGTGATGGCCCCTTGTTCTGTAAATCGCTACGCAGGATGGGACTAGCTAGCTCGGTAGCAGGCCACCCAATGCTCTCCACCAATGTCCTTGAACTCGGGTTCGACTACATCGCACGTTCCCGCGATTTTGAGCTCACAACGCGTGTGGAAGTGACACCCCTGGGGCGGATTCACCGGACTTGGCGGGTCACCCAAGAGGATGATCCGCTTGCGCTTTTCTTCCACCAGAGGATCCGGGATCGGTACTGCCGAAAGCAGCGCCTTGGTGTAAGGATGTTGAGGATTGTGGTAAAGCTCATCGCGCGAGGTCAACTCCACAACCTTGCCCAGGTACATAACAGCCACACGGTCGCTGATGTGTCTTACCACCGACAAATCATGAGCAATGAACAGGTACGTCAACCCCAACTCATCCTGCAGGTCCTCCAGCAGGTTGATTATCTGGGCTTGAATGGACACGTCCAAAGCCGAAATCGGCTCGTCACAGACGATAAAGTCAGGATGCACAGCCAGAGCGCGGGCTACTCCGATTCTCTGGCGCTGCCCGCCCGAGAACTCGTGAGGATAGCGATTGATGAAATAGCGATTCAATCCCACCTTCTCCAGCAGCTCCATGACCATATCCCGCTGGTCCTTGCCTCGGGCCATGCTGTGGACCTCAAGGGGCTCGCCGACAATATCGCCAACCGTCATGCGCGGGTTCAGCGAAGCGTACGGATCCTGAAATATCATCTGCATCTGGCGCCGCATCCGCCGCAAGGGCTCACCACTCAGTTTGCACAGATTCTGGCCCTCAAAGTAGACGTCTCCGCCCGTGGGACGGTAGAGCTGCAGAATCGCCCGCCCGGTGGTCGTTTTTCCACAGCCGCTTTCGCCTACCAGGCCCAGCGTCTCACCTCGGCGAACAAAGAAGCTGACTCCGTCCACCGCCTTGTTGTATGCTCCGGTACGCCGCAGAAGGCCCATCGGGATTGGGAACCACATCTTGAGGTCTTCTACCTTGAGCAGAATATCGTTCTGGGTCATGCTATTGCTTCCCTCCCGTGACATCAACCCAGCAGGCAACCTTATGGCGTAGGCTCACGGTCTCCAATTCTGGGTTCTCCTTCAGGCAACGATCAATCGCGAACACGCAGCGGTCAGCGAATGGACAGCCCGACATCATCCCGATCAGGTCAGGCGGCCTGCCATCAATGGGTATTAGCTTCTCTTTGCGTTGTGCATCCAGGCGGGGAATCGAACGCAACAGCCCCAGCGTATATGGATGGCGTGGGTCCGCATAGACATCTTTGACATCCGCCGTCTCAACGATGTGGCCCGCGTACATGACGTTCACCCTGTCGGCAAGGCCTGCAACAATCCCGAGGTCGTGGGTGATCCAGATGATCGCCATACCAATTTCATCCCTGAGTTGCCGCACCAGCTCAATAATCTGTGCTTGAATGGTCACATCCAGCGCTGTCGTCGGTTCATCGGCAATGAGCAGCTGCGGGTTGCACGACAGGCCCANNTGGCGATCATCACGCGCTGGCGCATTCCGCCAGAGAACTGGTGGGGATAGTCATCGAGGCGGCTCGCCGCATCAGGGATCCTCACCAACTCGAGCAGCTCGGTCGTCCGTCGCTGCGACTGCTTCTTGTCCATACCCAAGTGCAGCTCCAGGGCCTCACTCACCTGCTGGCAGATGGTCAGCACCGGGTTGCGGGAAGTCATGGGATCCTGGAAGATCATGGCAATCTTGTTGCCACGAACGGATCGAATCTCCTCCGGGTCCATTGCCAGCAGGTCGCGCCCTTGAAACCATGCCTCTCCACCGACCACCCGGCCGGGCGGCGTAGGAATCAAGCGCATCAAGGAAAGCACACTGACGCTCTTGCCGCAGCCACTTTCACCAACGATGCCCAGAGTCTCGCTTTCGTTCACATCGAAATCAATGCTGTTTACCGCATTGACCACACCATCCTGTGTGAAGAACTGCGTCTTGAGCCCCTTCACCTGCAGCAGTGTAGCCATAGAGTTCGCCTCCCTTTATCACATCTACGCAAAGGATGATCAATTGATAATGCTGATGTTCCTCAACCATGGGAAAATCGCAGATGAGTATACGGCCCCCCGGACATAGGGCTTGGTGAGGACATAGCTCACGTTATGCCACAGGGGTACCCAGGGCGCATCAGCCACAATCAAGGCTTCCGCCTGGGCGTATAGTTTCATTCTCTCGTCCACCATGGTCTCCACTCGAGCCCGTTCCAGCAGGCCATCAACCTGTGGGTTGGAATACGCCATACGGTTGAGGTTGCTACTGGAGTGAAACAGAATATCCAGAAAGTCCTCCGGGTCAGGGTAATCGGCTATCCATCCTAACAAGTACATCTGCGGTCCGTCGGCAAAAGGGTCATCGGACTGTTCGACAAGAATCTCCACGGCCAGGTAGTCCCGGTACATTGCCACAAGGGCACGGATTGCCGGAGGAAGCTGCCCATCGTCCCCGCTGACGCTCAGAGTAATGGTGGGTCGAGTGTTTGGGTCCGCATAGCGTGATTCTGCCAGCAGCTCTCGCGCACGCTCCGGGTCAAAGCGCAAGAGGGGCTGCTCCCGGACAAAGCCCGGCATGCCAGGTGGTACAATGCCCTCTGCGGCCGTGCACATCCCCTTCCACAATCCCTCGCACAACTTCTGGCGGTCAACGGCCATGAGAAAGGCCTGCCGGAACCGCACGTCATCAAACGGGGGGCGGGTGACATCAAAGCCTAGGTACTGCACGTCAAGCTGTGGTACGACGGCCAGCTCGTGATGCAGCGGGTTGTCGGGGTCCCGAACCCGCTCCACATCGGCAGGCCCAACGCTCACGATGTCCAGCTCTCCGTTTTCGTACATGCTCATAGGCGAGCCGCCCGAAAGCAGGTACACGACCCTGTCGAGCTGAGGAGGTCCGCTATTGTAGTGCGGGTTGCGCTCCAGGACGAGGCGTTCGGAACTCAACTCCGCCAGGCGGAAAGGCCCCGTACCGTTGGGTTGCTGCTGCCAGTTTCCCTGACTCACGTTGGCCGGGTCCAAAACGAAGGCAGTCGAGTAGGTCAGCTTGGCCAGAAAGTACGCCTTTGGCTGGTCAATGGTGATGCGCAGCTCTTGGTCATTGACGACCTGGATGCCCTGTATGTCTTGGGCTGTCCCAGAGAGCATCTCCAATGCGCCCACAATGTCGCCGAGGTACACCGCCGCTACCCGAGACCCCGTCCGCGGGTTGCACGCTCGCTCCATGGAGAACTTGAAATCGGACGCCCGAACCGACCGACCATCATGGAACTTGGTGTCCTCCCGCAAGAAGAAGGTGTACGTTCGGCCGTC
>DDYO01000054.1 GCA_002348045.1 Anaerolineales bacterium UBA2232 | reverse complement strand
CTCTGCTGCACCACTATGCGGGGAGGCCCACGCCACTTTACTGGGCAAAGCGGTTGAGTGAGACTTGCGGGGGAGCGCAAATCTACCTGAAGCGTGAGGACCTGACCCACACGGGCGCACACAAGATTAACAACGCGTTGGGCCAGGCGCTGCTGGCGCAACGGATGGGAAAGTGCCGCGTGGTGGCCGAGACAGGAGCTGGGCAGCACGGCGTGGCTACGGCGGCGGCCTGCGCAATGCTGGGCATCGAATGCTGCGTGTACATGGGCACGGAGGATATGCGGCGTCAGGAGCCCAACGTGTTTCGCATGCAGCTTCTGGGAGCTCAGGTCGTGGGGGTGCGGGCGGGCAGCGCCACCCTCAAGGATGCCATTAATGAGGCTATTCGAGACTGGGTTACCAATGTAGGGACCACTCACTACTTGCTGGGATCAGCATTGGGGCCTCATCCCTATCCCACCATGGTCAGGGAGTTCCAGAGCGTCATAGGAACTGAGGCTCGCGAGCAATTCCTCGCGATGCAAGGCGGGCTTCCCGATGTTCTGATCGCCTGCGTGGGTGGTGGGTCCAATGCCATCGGCCTGTTTCACGCCTTTCGAAATGACCCGGTTGAGATGGTCGGCGTGGAGGGAGGAGGCTTGGGCCTGTCCACGGGGAGGCATGCGGCTCGGTTTGCCGAAGCCCTCATCGGAGTGCTTCACGGCACCATGACCTACGTTCTCCAGGACGAGGATGGTCAGATCAGAGCCACCCATTCGGTCTCGGCGGGCCTCGATTATCCAGCGGTCGGGCCGGAGCATGTGGATCTGTACGAGATGGGACGAGTCAGCTACACATCGGCCACCGATGACGAGGCAGTGACCGCTTTCTACCAGCTGTCTCAATTGGAGGGCATCATCCCTGCCCTGGAATCGGCCCATGCAGTGGCTGAGGCGATCAAGCGCGCTCGGTGCATGGGACCAGACGCTTGCATCCTGGTTAACCTGTCTGGCCGAGGGGACAAGGATATGCAGACCGTCCTGGACTATGAGGCAGGGAGGCGAGGACAATGAGCCGGCTCGAAGCCACTTTTGCCTCTTTGCGACATGAGCGTCGGGTGGCACTGATGCCCTACCTGCCGCTGGGCTATCCCTCTGTTTCAACGTGCCTGATGTTGGTTAGGGCGGCTGCGGAATCAGGCGCTGATGTGCTGGAGCTGGGCATGCCGTTCAGTGACCCTCTGGCCGACGGCCCGGTGATCCAACATGCGACGCAGGTAGCCCTTGCCAACGGTGTGACCCTGGCAGACTGCCTGACGATGGTGGACCAGGTGCGCTCAGCCGGGGTGATCCAGCCCCTGGTGTTGATGGGCTACTACAATCCTATCCTGCGCTTTGGGCTTGATCGGTTCGGTCAAGCTGCCCAGGAAGTTGGTGTGGATGGGTTCATCATCGCTGACCTTCCGCCCGACGAAGCAAGGCCGTTTCGGGACGTCTGCACAGCTCACCAATTGGACCTGATACACTTGATTGCGCCCAACAGCCCCGAGGAGCGACTGCGCATGGTCGTGTCAGCGAGCCAGGGCTTTGTCTACCTGGTGTCGGTAACAGGGGTAACAGGCACGCGCTCGCGCACGCCGGAGGGACTGCTGCCCTTTGTCAGGCGGGCACGTGCGCTCACAACCAAACCTCTCTGCGTCGGTTTTGGGATCTCCGATGCCTCGTCGGCAAGGGAGACGGCCCGCCTAGCGGACGGCGTTATCGTTGGCAGCGCATTGGTGGAAAGGATGGGGGCGGAGAACCCCGAGCGAGCCGTTCGGCAGCTCGTTCGTGAGCTGAGGGAGGCGGTAGATGCAGCCACAGAAGGCGCAACGCGGAACGGCAAGTCGATCGGGACCGCTTAATAGACCAGTGGATCGCGGAGCGTGCTTTACAGTCGCCAGCTCTGAAAAGACCTAACGGTACTACCATCAATGGCGATGAGCGTCAGTGTCTGTGAATGCCAAACGAAAGAGGAGGTCACAATGGTTACGAGAAGGGTTTACCTAGATGAGGCAAAGCTGCCGACGGCCTGGTACAACATCAGTGCCGACTTGCCGATGCCGCTCCCTGCAGTGTTGCACCCGGTGACGCATCAGCCGGTCGGCCCCCAGGATTTGGCCCCACTGTTCCCGATGGCTTTGATCGGGCAAGAGGTGTCCATGGAGCGTTACATTCCGATCCCAGAGGAGGTCCGCGAAATCTACCGCCTATGGAGGCCAACGCCGCTGGTCCGGGCAGTGCGCCTGGAGAAGGCACTGGGTACTCCGGCGCACATCTACTACAAGAACGAGAGCGTCAGCCCGGTGGGCAGTCACAAACCCAACACTGCCGTAGCTCAAGCCTACTATAACAAGATGGAGGGTGTCACCAAGCTTTCCACCGAGACAGGGGCTGGTCAGTGGGGCAGTGCCCTCAGCATGGCCTGCAGCTTCTTTGACATGGAATGCAAGGTTTTTATGGTCAAGGTCAGCTACCAGCAGAAGCCATACCGGCGCTCTGTCATCCAGCTCTTTGGAGCAACGGTGGTGCCCAGCCCCAGCACGGAGACCAACGCGGGTCGTAGCATCTTGGAGCAGAACCCGGACTCTCCAGGGTCCCTGGGCATCGCCATCAGCGAAGCG
>DDYO01000143.1 GCA_002348045.1 Anaerolineales bacterium UBA2232 | reverse complement strand
CGTTCAGGAGGGCAGCAAAGACCACCGAGCCGATCTTGGCATACCGACCCTGCATCGCTGGTGCGTGGTGTCATCTGGAACGACCGCCTCACATCAGCTGACCGTTTTGGACGTAGCAGCGAGCGCCGCACCATTACCGCTAGTGGATACGGCGCTCGGCGTACCACCTGGCTGTGAGCCACCATTGAAAGAACGGGGGACGGGACTCGAACCCGCGACAACCTACGTGGAAGGCAAGAGCCTCGCCAGTCGCCATCCGAACACAACCTGTAGTATCTCCGAACGCGTAAGACCACTACAGCTAGTGTTAGATGATCTGCGCCGTTAGGTGCTCACACGCATCAGACACCGAATAGCCAGTCCACCACGCCCAGAACTGGTATGCGGCAAGTCTCCTTGTCCAGTTGGCGAGATGCCTGTTGCGCACTCGCAATCGAATGCCATGCGCATGATGCTTCAGCACATAGTCTGGCGAAGAGTCCTGTCTCATGCAAACTAGACACCTGCGCCGCACTAGCAGATATCGCCGAGCGCGGGCCACGCCCTTTCTGATCGCAGTCAGAATACTCTCAATTGCACACCTTAGCGGGACGCTACCTCCGCCTGTGACGACCGCCACGTTGCGGAAGCTGGACTGCTACACTGCTCATTCCCTAGGCTCAGTCCGAGGGCTCGGATGTGCGCCGGGCTTTCGCCCTGTGCCAGCTGTCCGGAGTGCCGCCGTCCTGATCAGAGCCTCGTTCGTGATTTGGCGCCGGCCCGCCACACGAACCTGCGTGATCATTGACCGAGCTCCAGTTGAAGCCTAGTATTGGATACCATTGTTCCATCCGATGGGTAATCGATGTACGAAGCCTGGCCTATCCTGGGTCTTGTCGCCCTTGCACCGATGGTTCGTTGCGCATTTGCAGTGCGGCACATTCCCACCTAGGGGACAGCGTGTAGGAGTCGAGAGTGTGGCGTCTCAGAGTACTATACTTGTTCCCAATGCGTTGACTGACATAGCGGCGGTGGAGACATTCTACGTTTCCGTCCAGCATCCCCCCGTTGCCGATCAGTATGTCCTTGACATGAGCGCCGTTGAGTTTGTCAAGCCGTATGGAGTGATCGCTCTGATCAGCACTGCGCGCCATCTGGCGGAACTGTCTGGCCACCCCGTTTGCGTCAAGAACCTCGCGGAAGACGTGCATGCGTATCTGGATCGTGTAGATCTATTTAAGATCGCGCGGCCGTGGCTACGATCCTGCACTGACATCGGCGAGCCGTGGTCCCGGAATCCCGGCACGACCAATCTTCTTGAGCTAACACCAATCGGCTGCCCACAAGACGTCGAGGCTATTGCTTCGCAAGCGCACCGCATCTTCTCGTACTGGCTGCGTTCTCAGGAATTGAACAGTCTACTTGGTATTCTGAGCGAAGTTTGTGCAAACGTCTACCAGCACAGCGGAGATCCTCACGGACATGCGCTGATACAAAGGTATGAAGTGCCCTTGTCGGGACAGGTGATAGTGCAGGTCGCAGTAGGTGACAGAGGGTACGGCATCCGGCAGAGTCTTTCGGGGCGCTACCCTCACATCGGTCGGGAACCACTAGACTATCTTCAGGCCGCGATGCAGGGTCTGTCAGCACGAAGCACTGGCCGAGGTGGACTTGGATTGCGCCGAGTGGAGCAGATCGTCGCCATACACAAAGGATACCTCTGGTTGCGTTCGGAGACCGCGGCCATCATGACGTCAGGGCCTCACACAGGCCAGACCCATGCGCGGTTGTCCTCTGTGCAGGGGACACAGGTCGTGGTGGAGCTGCGGGCCTCGTTATACACTTGACAAGTCCGCGGGGCCGCCTATAATTGGCTTGATGCCTTCACATACGATTAGTGAACGGTCACATGGCAGACGTGAAGACCTCAGGGAGCCAAACGATGCGCTATTCCATGGACGAGTTGAGTTCCGTTCTTGGACTCCCCAACCGGCTGTTCCTGCTACGCGAGAAAGGTGCTGAGGCATATCGCCATCTCAGGACATGTCTTGACCTGACAGTGAACGGCGAGCCATTGTTGTTGGTCTTTCCAGACAACCAGCTCGTTGACGCGTCTTTCGCGGACGAATCCATTGTTCGCCTTGGTCACGAGCTCATTGCTGGCATGTTCGGGCAACGCTGTCTCCTTCTCGAAGGGTTGACTGAGGATTCCATTCACAACATTGAGGCAGCCATACATCTTCAGAACCTTCGGATCATGTTTGTCGCCGTTGAGTCTTCGGGGAAGTGGAGCATCATTGGTCACCTTGAACCGAGCCTTCGCGAAGTGCTTGGCATACTGGCTTCCAGGAAGCTCCTTCGGACTGCTGAGTTGGCCGACCTCCTGCATGTCGCCACCAATACGGCCAGCAATCGCCTGAAGCGCCTGTACGACCTGCGCCTCACTAGACGTGAACATGAGATTACAGAGACGGGCTTGCAGTACGTGTACTCTTTCTGGAATTGGGCAGAAGACTGAACCCGATCCCTGGATAGGACAGGAATGTCATGAACCTCGCAATTACCGCTAGGAGAAGGGGTGACAGCTATCAAGCCAGGCTGTTCTGGCTGCATGCCCTAAGGCTTCGCACGAGTGACACGGTAGCCTCCGTACGACTAGAGCATGACGGGGTATCCTTCGTCGACGATATTGTGGTCACATATAGCGAGCCCTTCAGCGACCCGGCCACCGGCCAAAAGATCAGCTGCGACTACATCCAGTGCAAGTATCACGTGACTCAAGACGGAGCTTTTACCAAGGATAGTCTGCTGGATCCAACATTCATCGGCTGCAAGTCACAATCGATGTTGAAGCGTCTGTACGGAGCTTACCTTCAACTGTCAGCTGAATGTCAGACGTTTCGCCTGATCGTCTGCTCCAGCTGGTCGTGGCATTATCAGGATGTGATTGCACGTCACTTGTCGACTGAAGGCTCAATACGCCCGACACTCTACAGAGGTGGCCCCACATCGAAAGCTGGTCGCGCACGCTCTGAGCTGGGAGCTCACCTTGGCATATCCGAAGAGCAATTGCGAAGGTTCTTGGATACGGTGCGGTTCGACTTGGGCAAGAGCCTTACTGATGTGACCGAACAGCTGCAGCTAAGTCTAAAACTGGCAAGCATGCGACCGATTGACCCAACAGTCAGCAGTGTGGTCTATGATGACCTAGCTTGGACGCTGCATGATCAGGGCCGGAACCACTTTGATGCACAATCGTTTGACAAGATGATTCACACGGAGGCACTGGCCGTCGACCCATTGCCCGACTACAGCGAGATATCAATCTGCAGCTATACTCAGGGAGCGCGGCGTCCGAGAGATGTGCAAGCGGCGCGTTTAGACCTTTCGGATCTCTTCGACAGGCGCTTTCCGTTGTCCGCGTCCAGTTGGTCAGCAGATATTCCCGCTCGTGTCGAATCGTTCCTGCGCAGCGACACAGTCGCCGCACTTCCCCAGCCAATCCACTTGTTCTTTGACTGCCATCTGAGTATAGCCTTCCTCATAGGTTGTCTGACAGATCCTAAGTACGGCATCCGGATAATCCCCGCGCAGAAGACGAGGACTTCCGGCTATGAGTTCTGGCCCGAACCCAAAGATTCGAGGGCAGGTCTCTGGGAAATCACAGCGCCCGAAGTCCTTGAGTCAGAACAGGTAGTCGTCGGAATCTCGGTGACGAATCCGATTCAAAGCCACCTCTTTCCATTCTTGGATCAGACAGAGCTGCGCCCCCTACCTCGGATTCTGCTGCAGCCATCCAGCGGGGTTGGCCCAAAGGCGGTATCTGGTGGGGACCATGCTTGGCAATTGGCTTTCGGACTACAGACGCTACTCAGGCAGAGGCTTCCTGAAGCCTGTCATACAGTGCACCTGTTCCTTTCTCTTCCGTGCGCCCTGGCTTTTATCATTGGAAACACAATCCGCTACGTTACCCGTGAAATACAAGTCTATGAGCACGATTTTGAAGGCCGGGCGGCCTTCAGATACTACCCGAGCGTACGATTCCCTGCAGCAGACTCGAATGGCCCATAGGGAGGATCCAGATGGAAATGCCGTCGTATTTTGAGAAGTTCCTCAGGGAGATCAGGCCTACGTCCAAACAGATAGAGGACTACAAAGGCGGACATAGCACGCTCCGAGAACGGCTGGAACGCGACGAAGACCTCAGACCGGTCATCATAAGCACTTTCTTACAGGGCAGTTACCGCCGAGCAACTGCAGTCCGACCGATCGGCGACAAGCGACCAGATGTCGACATAGTCGTCGTCACACGGTTGGACAAGGATGAGTACACCCCCGATCAAGCGATGCAAGTTTTCGGGCCATTCTTGGAGCGCTACTATCAAGGCAAATATCAAAGACAGGGACGCTCTTGGGGTATTAGTTTGACATACGTCGACCTGGATCTCGTGCTGACGTCGGCACCTTCGGAGTCCATGAAAGACATCTATGCAAGCAAGGCAGTGACTGCATACGAGACCCCGGAGGACGCGCCAGACTGGCGGTTGGTCAAGTCCTGGCTTCCTCCCTCCGAACGGTGTCATTGACCGGGCTACACTTTACCAGTCATAGTCGCCCGATGTTTACCAGTCATAGTCGCCCGGTGTTTACCACCCATGGTCGCCCGATGTTTACCACCCATGGTCGCTCGGTGTTTACCACGGGTGAGGCAGTGGCTAGACTCCCCCAGAGACTCGGTCCTGGAGGGAGAATGGAGCGACTTCACATGAACCTGGTACGAGATGTCATTCACCGTCTACGCGCCGGGGAGAGCGAGAGGCGCATATCGCAGGACCTGGGTATCTCCCGCCCAACGGTGCACAAGTATCACGTTCTGGCCAGAGCCAGTGGCTTTCTGGATAAAGGCACTGCACTGCCGGACGATGGGACCTTGAGGGTGGTTCTGGGCGAGCCCCCGCGCCCGCCGCGAGCCGAGTCCAGCGTAGAACGTTTTGGCGAGGTCGTGGCCTTGTTGTTGGAGCAGAAGGTAGAGATGACGACGATCTACCAGCGCCTGTGCGAGGACTATGGCTACCGTGGCAGCTACTCCTCGGTGCGGCGCTACGTGCACCGGGTCTGTCCGGTTGAGCCAGAGGTAGTGGTGCGCGTGCATGTTGCTGCTGGTGAAGAGGCGCAGGTGGACTTTGGGCCGGTGGGCACGCTGTTTGATCCGGTGCGGGGGGAGCCGCGACAGGCCTACGTCTTTGTGGCCACTCTGTCCTACAGTCGGCACCAGTACGCGGAGTTGGTGTTTGACCAGAAGACACCGACCTGGATCGCCTTGCACCGCCGTGCGTTCGAGAGCTGGGGCGGAATCCCGAGACGGATCGTGGTGGACAATCTGAAGGCAGCGGTGGTGCGGGCGCTGGTACATGATCCGGTGTTGGGCGAAGCCTATCGGCGGATGGCCCAGCACTATGGATTCGTCATCAGCCCTACGCGACCGGGTACGCCACGGCACAAAGGCAAAGTCGAAAGCGGCATCCGCTATGTCCAGCGCAGCTTCATGGCCGGACACGACTTTGTCGATATCAGAGCGGCTAACGAGCGGTTGCGGACCTGGGTGCTGGAGCGAGCCGGAACGCGTGAGCATGGCACGACGCACCAACCGCCCCTGCTGCTGTTCAGGGAGCATGAGCAGGCTGCCCTCTTGCCCTTGCCCGCCGAAGCGTTTGGGTTGTGCGAGATCAAGCCCGTTAAGGTGCATCCTGACTGTCACGTAGTCCTTGAGCACAGTTTCTACTCGGTGCCGTACCGCTTTGTGGGTCAAACCCTGGATGCTCATGTGGGTGAACGCATCATTCAACTGTATCACGGCCAAGTCCTCGTTGCCAGCCATCCACGCAGCCAGAAGGCGGGACAATGGCACACCCGCCTGGAGCACTATCCGGCCGAAAAGGCGGCCTACCTGGAACGGAGCCCCGACCGCTGCCTTCAGATCGCGGCTGGCGTGGGCACCGCTACCAGCCAGGTCGTAGCGACGTTGCTGGGCGAGCGACCCCTGGACCGTCTGCGTGCCGTACAGGCCATCCTGCGCCTGGAAGAGAGCGTCGGCAAAGCACGCCTGGAAGCGGCCTGCGCCAGGGCGCTCCACTTTGGCGACATTCGCTACCGTCGCATCAAAGAGATCCTCAACGCCGCTGCCGATCGTGAACCCCTGCCGGGGACGCTCAACGCCCTGCCATCCCGCTCATTCACCTTCGCCCGTTCTAGCCAGGAGTTCTTTCTCGCTGAGCAGACAGCCTCTGACGTCCAGACCAGCGCAGGGATGCCACAATGATGACCCATCCCCTCCTGCCCAAACTGCGGCAACTCAGGCTCGGTGGCATGGTCTACACCCTCGACGTGCGCGCCAGCCAGGCGAGCCAGGGGCAGATGAGCCCTGTCGAGTTCCTGTCCCTGCTGTTGGACGATGAACTGGAGCGCCGTAGCCAGCACCGTCTGACACTCCGCTTGGCCCACTCCGGTTGCGACAGCCGCAAGACCCTGGCCCACTTTGACTTCTCCGCCGCACCCGGCGTAGACCGCAGCCTCATCAGCGACCTGGCTACCTGTGCCTTCATCGCCCGCCACGAGAATGTCCTGTTCTGTGGGCCTACCGGGGTCGGCAAGAGCCACCTGGCCAATGCTTTGGCCCTCGAGGCACTCAAACGGGAGTTCCGAGTCTTCTCCCGCCCCACCCATCGCCTCCTGGCCGACCTCAATGCCGCCCGCGCCAGTGGCATGTACCCGCGCCTGTTGGCCAGGATCATGTCCGCTGATCTGCTCATCCTCGATGACTTTGGCCTGCAGCCCCTCAACCCTCAGGCCGTCCAAGACCTCTACGATCTGATCAGCGAACGCTACGAACACGGCTCTATCATCGTCACCAGCAACCGCGCCTTTGAGGAGTGGGCTGACGTCTTCTCCAACAACCTGCTCGCCAGCGCCGCACTGGATCGCCTTACCCACCACTCTCACACCTTGATCATCCGCGGCGAAAGCTACCGCCAACGAAGCCGCAGAAAGGAGACCGGCGCTGCCACACAAGCCTCGCCAGCCACCAACTAACCAGCCGCCACACTCACCCCGTGGTAAACACCCACGTGAACATGAGTGGCAAACATCACCCGCACATGGGTGGCAACATGCGAGCGGCTATTGACAAACGGAAAGACACGACCGTCTCATGGATGGAAAGGGCGAGGCTAGAATCGGAATGGAAGGCTGAACCCCTATGGATTCCAAACAGGAGAAGTGAGCTCTGGGAGCGTACACATCCGATTGAGCAAATCAGGTGGACATGGGGCAAGAACGCGCGCTGCAACGAACACTACATCAGTGTAGTCAAGGCCATCAAGTGGTGGCACCGCACCAGCTGCATAGACCTTGAAAGTCCGAAAGGATACCCTCTCGAGCATCTTGTTGGCATCTGCTGTCCTGACTCAATCGAGTCCGTTGCGACTGGCATCGTGTTGACCTTGGAAGCGATAGTGACACATTATGGGATGTACGCAGCCTCATCGACTTCCCCCTTCCTTGCCGATCACGGAGTGCCAGAGCATGACGTCTTCGCTCGTGTATCTGGAAAAGACTTCGCCCGGTTCTATCACTATGTCAAGGCTGCTGCCAGCACGGCCAGGCAAGCTCTCGATGACAACACGCTACGTGGATCCGCTGAGAAGTGGCAGGAGCTACTGGGCTCCAAATTCCCACCAGCCGGCACTGATGGAGGTGGCAGTGACGAGAGTGATCCCAAAGGGCCATTCACTGCTCCAGGTCCCAGGTCTCAGACTGGGGACCTCACTCCTCGCCGATGGGGGACGTGTGCCTGAAGCGCCGGCCTCCTCAGAGCTCATCAATCAAGCCTACGACATATTGCTCCAGAATCGGATTGTGGAGATAACTAGGCATCTCAGCTGGGATTCACGGCTTATGTGTTGGACGTTTGAATGTGTGGCAACTGTGCCGTATCCCAATGTTGAGAAGGTTCCCGAGGAGGTCCGGCTGCTGGTACAAATCGATGAGGCCTTTCCCCTGACCCCGGTTGAGTTTTACCCTCTGTGCAACGCTGTTAGCGGGTTTCCGCACCAAGACGCAGCTAGCAACAGGCTCTGCCTCGAGGCGCAGGACTTGGCGCCCAGGAATGCGCGGAGGCTACTTTGCTACGTCCGCTGGGCAAGAGACTGGCTAGTGAATGCCGCAAACGGCACCCTGTTGAGGCCGGGCGATCCCTATGAGCTACCAGCTTTCACTCGTGCGGAATCCCTAGCGAGCACCAAGCCTCTGTTGTTCAGGGAGAGCGAAGAGTCATATCACAAGTGGACCCCGTACATAGGCGAATCTGGGGCTGTGGAGTGCGCTCTGGGGCGTAATGTATTGGCATTGTGCCCTACTCGATTTCTGGACAGCCAAAAGATGGTCGTTCAAGAGATACCATTCTCGCCTGCAATCCTCATGGAGGCCACGATTCTGGTCGGGCAATGGCTCATTCTGCCGAGTATCTGCTACGCGCGTCACCGACCTCCAAGGACATTTGGCGAGATCAGCGAACTTTGCTCAAGTAGTGGAATAGACTTCTACGACATTCTCAATGGTGCATGGCAGATTGAGAACCGCAGTCCAGAGATCGGTCTTGTTCTTGTCGGGTTCCCGATTCCAAGAGTGTGCGGGGAAGATCCACGAGAAATGCACTGGCAACCACTTCTATTCCCAAACCTTAGGGCCGAGTGGCGTGCAAGAAAGAAGAGGGGGCAGTCGAGGAAGGCCCTCACGATGTGGAGAGATGCACAGCAGACACACTTCTCTGTCACCAAGGGTCTTCCCTGGTGTAGCTCTACCAACATCGCACACAACAGACTGTATGCTAGAGGAGCACACTCCTCAGCTCTGCAATCAATGCATACTGCAGTCTTTGGCTGCGGCGCGCTCGGTAGCATGATTGCCGAGTTGCTGGTTCGGGGAGGTGTCACGCGTTTGAGCCTGTTCGACAGCGATGTCGTTGAGCTCGGCAATCTCTGCAGACATACGCTTGATGGATCTAGCCTGTCGTCCAACAAAGCTACAGCCTTAAGTTCGAGGCTGTCAAGTACTAACCCACTCTCTCGAATCAGTGGTTTCCCGCTGAGAATTCCACTCACGTCCTACTCACCACAAGAGGCCAAGGAGGCAGTCTCAGAGGCTGATTTACTAGTAGACTGCACGACCAGCGATGCGGCTTTTGAGTGGCTGGATCAAGTCGCCATCGCTGGCGGAAAGCGCATGATTTCTATGTTCCTCAGCTTTGGCGCGGACTTTCTAACGCTTTGTATGTCAGGCGCGGTGACGCCTTGCGGCGAAGTCTGGCGGGATTTCCTAGCTTGCCTGAAGCGTGACGAGCTGCCCATCGACCCAGAAGACTACTTGTATCAGCCGAGTAAACGAGACCAGATCATTCCAGGGGCGGGCTGCTGGCACCCAACATTCCCTGCGCCAAACTCGCACATTCATCTCCTGGCCGCGACGGCAGTGGACCTTATCAACTGCAGTTTTCGAGACGCGGCCCTCAAAGGCATTGCGGTTCTGATAAGAAGGAATACGCCAGTGCTGCTCGGTCGCGGCCCAGTTGTAGAGACATTATGGATGAAACAGTATCCTTAGAGTACGGTCGCACTTTGCGATGGAAGTCAAAATGCGGCCGATACACGGTCATCGTATCGCCGAAGTGCTTTGCCCGATTACTGGCAATTGCTCGCGAATATTACCCAATGGAGGCAGGAACTACTCTAGTAGGCTGCTATTCTAATGACGGTTTCGACGCGAAGGTGCTAGACTTAGGTCCCTTGAGTCCGGACTCATCCGGTTCGCAGATGTGCTTCCAACGTGGTATCGAGGGCCTACGCGAGTTCTTTGCGGCACTGCTCCGCGCATTGTCTGGCACTACGCACTACGTTGGTGAATGGCACAGCCACCCTGACGGTTCTCCTACTCCAAGTCGCAGCGATGACGAGAGCGCTGCAGCGATTGCATCAGACACCCAGACTCGGTGTCCGGTATGCCTATTACTGCTGCTCGGAGGGAATCCCTTCCGCGCGCCTGACTTGGGGGTTTTTGTGTACTCTCGAGGGCAAAGACGAATAGACTTGGTGCCGGACATCTAGTGAATTCGATGGACGCTCCGCTTCCCTACCCATGGTCGATGTGCATCGTTGCAGCGTGCCTAAGCTTTGGTTCAGTGATGATCGCCTGGCGCTGCCCCGTACTCGATAGGGAGACAATAGGGACGAGGCAGGAGCCTTAAGCAATCGCAGGAAGTCGGCGAATGGACAGGGGCCTCTTCGCATTCAGGGCAACATGAGCAGGCCTTACCCAAGAAGCACAGAAAAGCACTGCCGCTGTTTGACGCATAGTAACGCATGGTGTACAGTCTGAATAGAACCGCTAGCCAGGTCCCGAGCCGAGGGCTATGCGCCGTGTCGACAGGTGCAACTTGTATCTGGATTGCACCGTGCCGGAAACGCCACTGTCGCTCTCAGGGTGAAGAGGCCGAGGCATACGGCAATGCGCAGAGTGATCTGTTGGGAGGAGTAGGGTGTCCACGCGATATCCGTCGTCAGACCTCGCAGATGAGCTGAATCGCCAACTAGAAGACCGTCGCCCGATGTACGTGAATGAGCTCGGGGAGCTTGTCGAGCAGCAAGCGGTAGAGGACACAGATGAGGGACCCGTAGACAAGCGCGATGGCCGCGTGGTCACGAGGGTCAAGCCGCATCGTGTCTATGCATGGTACGAAACCAACCGACAACGTCTCTCACTGGAAACGGAGACGATGGCGCAGCGATTCCCGGACTTCGTACTCAAGACAACGGATCGAGGCTTGACTTGGGCCGGGCAACTTCGCACCAACTCTGGGAGCCGCTACCAGATCGCAGTAGTGTATTCCACTGATTTCCCCTACTATGCTCCCAAAGTCTATGTGTTGAGGCCACCCATCCGCAGTCCCAAGCACCAGTGGAACGACGGCTCACTCTGTCTATTCAATCCAGACGACAAGACTTGGAATACTAACACGACGGCCGCTCAAGCTGTTGCGCTGACAGCTGAATGGTTGTTCTCCTATGAGTATCATGAGCAGCATTGCCACCAGGGCCTCAATGGGGGGCCGTGCAGTACCGTTCCTTGCTCGGCATGGCCTGGTCAGGAGGCCCATTACTGATGTAGGCATGAGGATGAAGGAAACACGGCGCCCTGAAGTGTCGCAAGAGCCTACGACAACCGCACGTAATCTGCACCTTGCAGTGTGCCAAACCGAGCTCATGGCGCGGGTTGTTGAGCAGGCAAGGGTAAGCAGAGAAGGCGACCGTCTGCTCGGCAGCTTTGATGCCCGCATTCGCGATGATGTGTTGCACATCACTGGCTTCACGCCGAGCCACGACTCCTCGCCTGGCGCAGTAGGCACGACCCTGCAGTGCCCTCTATACCTAGCAGCAAACCCCGAACGCGAACTCACCGCACATGTTCCGGTCTTCGCCACCTATGACCCAACGCACCAAGACCAGGTTCGTTTCTGGCTATCCGATTTCCAAACAGGGCAGGCCACCACCCTTCAACTGACCACCTTCTCCCCAGCAGGAGATCTCTTTGCACGGGTCGACTCGATATTCGAAACACAGATGCTGAGCCACAAGCTGGTCACGGTGATCGGAGTCGGCTCCGGAGGCTCATTGTTGTCCATTGAGCTGGCGCGGTGCGGAGTGCGACGGTTCTGCTTGATCGACTTTGATCGCCTCGAACCGCACAATGTCGCCCGGCATGCTTGTGCAGTGTCAGATATCGGCCGTTTCAAGACACGCGCTGTCAGAGACTTGTTGTTGGACATCAATCCTCTGGCTGAGGTTTCCACCCATGATTTCGATATACTGTCGGAGAGTGAGGAGGAACGACTGCGATCGCTGATCCGTAGCAGTGACTTGGTTCTCGCATGCACCGATACCGAACGGTCCAAATATCGCATCAACCTCATCTGTCTACAGGAAAGCGTGCCAGCAATCTACGCGGGTGCGTATGAGCGCGCCTTTGGTGGAGATGTGATGCGTGTTGACCCTGGTCGCGACAAGCCATGTTACGACTGCGTGGTTGGCACGCTGCAGGAGTCCTTCGAAGACCGACCGCGTGGGCCGATTCCGTATTCGAGCATCGCAAGCTTAGAGGAGTACAAGGCCGAGCCAGGGCTTGGCCTTGATCTGCATTTCATAGTTCTAATTCAGGCGAAGATGGCACTGCTGACGTTGCTTCGTGGCACGGATAGCAGGCTTGAGGACCTGGACCACAACTACATACTTTGGGGTAACCGTAAAGAGTGGATATTCGCTCACCCATTCGACTGCCGCATGGTTACCATCAGGGTAAGAAAGGACTGCCCAACTCATCAGCTTGTCTTTGAGAACAGGGACGGGCTCGTGAGGACAACTGGAAGAGGCCCGATCCCTCCGTTAGAGCATGACGGCTCACTTTTCAAAGATCTGACTTGAATGCCTAGTGTATGCTTCACGAATAGCTGAAATAGGCGTCTATCGACGTTGAGAGAGCTCTTTGTGCAGAGTGGATGGCGATGGGCCGTACCTTCGAGTGCCGCACCAGATGCGACTTGCTGCGCGATAGGGGCGACTGCTATCTGGAGCGTCATCGTAACGGCAACAGCCCCGACTGCCGCCGCCCGATCGCCGTGACACGATGCTGTGGAGGAGATACATCAGGCAGTCAGGAACGCCTCTGGGAACCGAGATTGCATACTGATCTGCACCGCCTGTGGTACTGCATGCCAGGTTGACGATCCCCAGGTGGGTGTTATCTTGCACCCAATCGCTGCACGCCTTGCTCCGGGCAGCAAGTCAGGAAGGTAGCAGATCAAACGGCTGGTGTGTGCGCTCAGCCAGGTGGTCAAAAGGAGGCTAAGTGTGGGATCGGGCAGTGCAGTCGGAATTCCTGGCGGCGTTTCGGGGACAGGCACGCCGTGTCACCTGCTCAGTAAGCACTACATACGCACAACGAAGCGGCCTGAGTCCTTTCCCGTCCGGGACTATCCTGGGTTGAGGCCACAATGAGTCACCGCACACCCAAGATCTTCATCCACCGGCACGCGTTGGAGTTCATAGAACGCGAGATAGTTCGCAGTGATTCCAGTCTGGAGACCGGCGGAATACTGCTCGGTCGGACGCTTGAGGATGGGCACACTTTGCTGGTGACACATGCCACTCCGCCGGGGCCCGAGGCTGAGCGAAGTCCGACCATGTTTGAGATCGAGGCGGAATTCCAGCAAGCCATATTATCTTGTCTGCACGCGAAGTACCAGGTGGGCTACGTTGGGACGTGGCACAAGCATGCAGGCAATCTCACTCGGCCCAGTTGTGGTGACCACGCTACGGCGGTCTCGATCCTTCGGGATCCGGAGTATGGGCTCAATCGTCTGCTTATGCCGATCGGTGTACTGACCGAGAGTCACAAGGCTGACGTTTTGGTCTACTACATTAACTGTGAAGAACGATTCATCCCCGCGCACTGGGAGATCGTCGATACCGATATGCAGCACGATGAGCCCATCCACACTGCCATAGAGTCCTACCTCACTCTGCGAAGTTCGAAGGAAGTTCTCTCCGCTCAAGCCTGCGGCACCACTTCAGCGGGAGGCAGTAATCAGAGAGTACCTCCTAGAGAGCCCATTCGCTCGGATCGACGAAAACCGTTTGATCTCTCCTCTCTGCAGGGCTCTTGTGGTCCAATTCCCTCGAGGAGTGAAGGCACTGCCGCAGCAGACCGGAAGCCAGCCGAGCCCCAAGCCACCCCTTGGTATCAGACGGGAGTCGGCAGAGCACGCCTAGTCAAGGAGCACGAGTTCTTCAGAGCTAACAAGCAACAAGCTGAGTTCGCACTCATCAAGGACGGTAGACTCGTGGTTTTGATTGCCTGCGAAGGTGAACTTGCTCGTTCTACCATCGTGTTTACGCTTCCGGACAACTATCCACGGGAGCCTCCATCTGCGTATCTGCAGCAAGCGAATGATCTACTGCCGTTACACGTCGATTATCCTGCAACGGACGAGTCGCCATACCTGGCGCAGTTGTACAGAACTGCCGTCCAGACACTTCGGTCTGACCGAGAACGGATTGAGCCCACACCCGAAGAGACTCGGGTGGTGCAGGTGCCCAAGCTGACCGCCGTTCAGCAGGCAGGGGTGGCCCTGGCGTTTCTACGTACTTTCGTGCGGAGCATGGCGCAGGGTAGGGGCGAATCCACTGGCAGCGGCTACTAGAAGGCAGCACACCAGCCATTGGCAACGACGGCAGTGGTGCCGCCGCTGTTGATAGCACGTGCCGCGATCGATTTGTGTCTGCCTTGCCACAAGTACTCAGGGAAAGGCATAGACCAGTGCCATTTCTGGGACGGGGTTTCGAAAACGCCCTGACGGGTCGACGTATGCCCGCTTCGGGCCGCCAGAACTATGAGTCGACAGGCGGTTAAGGAGGCGCATGGTGCTTCAACCAAGGTACTCCCAACTGCTAGTCCGGCTCAAGGACGCCCTGGAACTCCATCCGGAAGTAGCAGAGTGGCGAGCTATGTGGGACAGAATCGCCTATGGTCAGGGCCGATCCGAAGAGTCAGCGTCGCCTGCACAATGGTATCGTATGCCGAACATGAGGGACAGAGTGCTGCGTGAGAAGCACTCTCTTGAGCAACTACTGCAGAACCTCACACTCGAAATGTGCCTTCCGTCAGGGAACCTGGTGGCACGGGGCACTGTCGCCTTGTCGCACAGCATGAAGCTGGCTCTCGAATTGGCCTTCCCGTGCGACTCACCCTCGTCACCTCCCAGAATCTTCTTGCTGGGGCCAGGGGTAAGAGAACAGGTAGGTGATCTCTTGCGTGACGATGAATCTATCCCAGTACCCGCCGGCCGCCATCAGCACTGGGGTCCGGACGTGACAGCTGACATCGTGGTTCGGTGGGCCCTGCAATGGCTGCAGGACAATACTCGGATTGTGAGGATCTAGACGCATGGAACTGTGCGACTTGGCTTCGGCCAGAGCCAGCTCGCCCATGAAAGAGTCGCTGCGGCACTTTGCCGAGCTTTTGGGCTCCAACCGCGCTGACGAGGGCTGCCTGATCGCAGACACGAGGATTCTCCCTCAGGTCATTTTCGAACGCAAAGTGTTGCAGGCCTTGAAACTGGAGCTGGCCAAGATTGACGATTCGGATGTATTGTTTCCTGAGGCTCGCGAGGCGATACAGGTTGTTGTCGAAAAAGATGCCGACCTGGAGTTGGTGGCTGCTTGTGTTATGCTTCGCTTAGGTAGACTGGACCAGTGTACGCAGCATGTGTTGAACTACCTTGGTCGGGTCGGAACCCAGTTGCCTGAAGAGGTTAGCGGTGTACTGGTCGATGCTTGCCTCTTCTTGAGTTGGGGCCAGTGGCCTTCGCCACACGAAGCTCTCCTTGAGTCAGCAACGACCTTGGACAGAGGCGGGGCATTTCACGACAAGATAGAGGCATACAGGCAGCTGACATCGGCGCGCCAGGATTTCGACGAGGGCGAGTACCGTGCTGCAGCGCGCCAATCATACCAAGTGACAGAAACTGCAAGCGAGATGCCGGGGATCAAGGCATTTGCCCTTGAGCTTATGGCCGACTGCTGTAACCGTCTGGGTGATCTTCAGCGAGAACTGGAAATCCTGGAGGACTGGTCTCAGTTGTTTGCCACAAACCCGCATGGTCCTGCAGGCGAAGCAGCTCGACAGGCCCAACTGCGCACGACATCTGGTCAGGAGCGAGCCAAGGCCATCCTGGCGAAGTACAGCCGGCTTGCGCTCCTACTGGAACAAGAGCTGACCTATCGACCCAAAGCGCTCGAGATCTATGATGATTTCATCGCCTGCTGGTGTGATGACTATGTAGATCCAGATGCCGCGCACCTGGGCACGATTCAAGACCGTAGAGGTCGGCTCGCTCCTGGGCCTACATCAGATGTTGATGATGTCACCACAACCGGGAAGCGTGCTATGCTTGTAGGCAGCCTTCCCGTGTACAGCAGGGCGGAGGACGACGCCCAGATGCTAAAGAAACTGTACGAGGCTGCCCCAGGATCCGGGAAAGCCGTAGTCATCGGTAGCGAGACACTCAAAGAATCCTTGTATAGCTTTGACCCTGACAAAGGAGAACCAGACACGCAGTTGCTCCAGAGCATGCGCCACGCTGCGTCTGGCCAGAGCGAGCCTGCGTCTTTCAGCTTCGACCTGATGCAGGTCGTCTACCAGCAAGATTCTGAGCGTTGGATCTGGGCGCAGCTGAATGCAGGCGGTCGGTCGATACGTCCTATTCGGTTGGGTGTGCGACTGGTCAGGTTAGGGGCCAGGTTCCAGACCGAGGTCCTCATACTGTATCAGTTGCCCGAAGGCCTGGCTAATCCGGATGAGCTAGATAGCCTTGCCGCCTCACTCCGCAAACTCGACACCGAAAGCCTAGGAATCGTTATGAACCCGTTCATAAGGACGCTGCGCGATGCAGCCCGTTCGCTCGATCCACAGGGAGGCTATGGGTACGTGTGAGCAATGAGCTAGTCGTTTACCAGATCCCGTGGTTCCCCGACATCTCGATGGCGCGGATTGCCGCCAGGTACGGAACCCAGGCTCATCGAGTTGTGAGTGAGAGGCTGTTCGACGTCCTGATGCAGATGGCGTCTCTTCCCCCAGCCCTCAATCAGGTGACTTTCACCCTCAGATACCTCGTGGACGCCACCCGTACTTCTCAGGATCGCCTGAACGTCTTCCTGCTAGTTTCAGCGGAGTGTGGTGACCATCCTCGGATAGCTTCGTTCACCAGCAATCTTGAGATGCTGCGGGTCTTCTTCCCGCTTCAGCAGCTCCCGACCGGTGAGCTGAAGCAACACTCCGACCTGGCTCTTGCCCTCTCCAAGACCGTGCTCTCGGTCATGAAACAAGAAGAGGTGCTGCAGGAACGTCTCAGTCAGCGCTTCTACTACGCTCCCAAACCGTTTTCGATCGGACGCAGAGCAGAGGTGAACGCTTTGTTCTGGGATGAGCTGTTCGATACTGTGAATACGGTCCCATGTATGGTAGACATAGCGTTGCGCCCAACAGCTTTGACCAAGGTCGAGCAGGCCGCACTAATGTGGCTGATTCGAGAGCTGGGAATGTCCTCTTCAACGAGGCTAGATCGTCCCACGATGGGTTCGCACGAAGACCTTGTTTTGCACGATCCTCTGGCAGAAAGACATCGCAGGATATACAGCGACTATGTGGACACCATTTTCTCTGACTTGTGTTTCGAATACCAGATACGGGTTGCCAGCTCTGACTATGGGGTGGCAGCCCGCGTAGCCCATGCGATCGGTGCAGAGTTGACAGGGCAAGGCGCATTCGAGGTCGTTGAGCCGGGCAGGAACGAGGCGAGTGATTGGCTACATGCCATTGGCACCGGAGGACTCGCGCGGCAGCACCTTGATTGCCAGGACGTGGGGCCTACCTGTAGTTACAAGTTGGCTGATCAACTAACGAATCTCCCACAGGGAGAGGTGGAGCGTGCCCGAAGACTTGTCCAGGCATCACGTCTAAGGCTGGTTGTGGACAAACCCACGGCCCGAGAGTTCTTGCGCCTACCTGTCCCCAAATCCGGCTATTTGAGGACCCTTCGGTTGGAGACCGAACTGGAGCCTACAAAGAGCCAACACATCCAAGGCGATGCACCCTCGATCAGAGAGAACGCTCTCTGGATTGGCACCGACTTGGAGCGCTCCCGTCAGACTACCATCGGGGTCGACCAATTGCGCAAGCATGCATTTGTCGCCGGCGTCACCGGCAGCGGGAAGACTACGTCGATACTTAATCTATTGAGGCAGCTTTGGGAGGACCATGGTATTCCTTTTTTGGTGCTAGAGCCGGTCAAGACCGAGTACCGTATTCTGAAGAGTCTGGAAGGACGCCTGGCAAACGACCTAGAGATCTATACGCTGGGGATGGACCACGTATCCCCCTTCCGATTCAACCCATTCTGTTTTGGGCCGACTACAACCCTGAGCAAACACGTATCGAGCCTTGACCTCTGCTTCAAGGGCGCACTCCCTTTGGTCAATCCCATGCCGGCGCTGATCGCCGAGGCCATCGATCAGCTCTACGAGCAACTTGGGTGGCAGGAAGACGAAGTGGGGCGAGAGGATAGACCATATCCCTCTATGCTCGATCTGCCCAACGCCGTTCGAAAGATCATGCAGGAGCGCAACTACACAGGAGAGGTGCGCCAGAACATTGAAACCGCGATTGACGTACGTCTCGGTTCGCTCTGTCGCCGCACCATCGGGCGCATATTCTCGACCGTTGCGAGCGTTCCCTCAACTGAGGACCTCCTCTCGCGACCCATCATCCTCGAGATGGACAGCCTTAGTCTAGAGCAGACGAACCTGATGTGCCTGTTCATCCTGTCCGCCTTGCGTGAACATCTGAGAGCTCGAGGCCCCACTAAGGGATTGCAGCACGTACTTGTCCTGGAGGAAGCACATAACCTGGTCGGCAGCAACGCCCGAGAGATATTGGCCGAGAACATTGCTGATCCCCGCGGCGAGGCGACCCGCTTCATCGTGCGGATGCTGGGCGAAGTACGGGCATTGGGCGAAGGCATGATCATTGCGGATCACACTCCGGCAGCCGTGGCAGCAGAAGTGGTCAAAGGGACCAATGTCAAACTGGTACACCGTACTGTTGCCGGTGATGACCGCGAAGTCCTTTGCCAGGCGATGCTATTGGATGAGGCTCAAGGGCAGGAGTTGGCGCGGCTACAGCCAGGCGAGGCATACCTTTACCACGAAGAATCTTATCGGCCTTACAAGGTCCTAAGCCGACGCATCGTCACCGATGACACAAGAGTGTTCACGGATGACGAGCTTCGAGAGAGAATCGTGGGTGAGCCGTGGTATGTTGGGCGGGCCGTCACTCGGGCGGAGACGCTGTCGAACTTCGCAGTATACTGGCTACAACGGATTGAGTCTTACGTTCCGCATTGGAGTAGCAGAATAGCGGAGCTGCTGAGGATGACTGTCGCTTCAAATGATCAAGTCGGTGAGAGGCGTCGCACGAGTACAGCCCGTCTGTACCTGGCGAATCTTAATCGTGCTCTAAAGCGCATTGCAGTCCTGAAGTCGATACTGAGCAAGGAGCATCTGCAACTGGGTCTATGTGTGGGCGCTGCGGACACCGAGACCAGTGGGAAGCTGTCTGAGCTCCTTTCGCGTAACGAATCGTTGGAGAGTCAGCTGGTTAGTGTAGAAAAGGAACTTGACGGCCTATGTGAACGCCTGAGACCCACGCCGCGGCTGGCGTGACTCCTATCTGCCTTGGAGGAAGCTATGTCTGAATACCAGACTTTCCGTGAAGTCGATGACCAAAAAGAATCGAGACGAGAGGCTACAGAGAAGGAAGAAGAGGTCGCTGAAGAGATTCGCGAGGACTTTGGCGATGCCATGGAAGCCGCGCGTGATATCGGCCCGTCCTTGGTGAAGGAAGTAGACACCTCCACTTTGGAGAGCATCGTGGATATGGGACGGACCGGTGCCGAGACCCTCGAGACACAGGCCAACCAAGTGGAAAACACTCGAAAAGACGAGGTTGATCTGGCGGAAGAGACGGGACAAGCACAGGAAGAACATGCGAGCCAGGCTGAGCAACTGCGGAGCGAGGCGACCAAGATCGAGACTCGAGAAGTCGCCGACGCACTGGAGAGCGTAGCATCAGAGCAGAATGAAGCAAGAGAGCAGTTCTCGGAAGTCACGGCAGAGATCGACCGAGGTATTGAGGAAAGCAGAGAGCGCATTTCTGACTTGGAGAGGGAAGTTGAACAAGAAGCGAGAGAGCTTCCATTCTAGGTGAGGTCACATGAGCATGCAGCAGCGAACGAGAGACGAGTGGGCATCGGAGGTCTTCGATCTCTGTGATCAACTCGCACGGGAGGCGAGCGATCTGACGAAGGCAGCAGTAGCCCTGACTGGCCTCCGAGGCCAGGTGCGTACGGTGGGCCAATCCCTGAGACGTCTGCGCCCAACGGGCGCAGGTGAAGGGCTCCTAACGCCAGAGCGAAGCCTCTTGGAACAGAATAGGCAAGACTTGGCTATCAAGCTGCGCGAGGCGGAGACAGCGCTGGGGCGAGCCGAAGGAAGGCTGTCACGATCTTGCGCCTTGGCAGTATCATTGGTTGACGAGCTCTCTGCTCAGATGGAGGCCTATGAATCTGAAGCAGAACACCTCGGCGAGCATCAGAGCGAGCGGTTCGGCAATGCTCTTGCCAGGGCTGGGGAAACACGCTCACGCGGAGCGAACTTCCTCCGCGAGCTGATTGCCCAGATCCAGGGTGCTCTTCGACATGGGGACGCAGCACGGGATGACGCACAGCGGATTGGACGGTCGGGACGCCCGACCGAGCACAAGCGTCCAGTGTTCCTGCCGATGCCACCTACGATCAACCCGGCATTGCCTCCCGTGTCACTGCCTAGGCTGCCGCCCAGGGCTCCCATGATCGATCGGTTTCGCGCACCGAGTTCCCCTGAGTCCCTAGCACAGCAGTTTCCCATTATCGGGCTTGGCGGGAGCCAGACATATGGGCCGATCGGCTCGTATGGGTCACCAGGTCTTGACGCGTCGGCACAAAGCAGCGCAGCATTCAGTGCTCAGGTCGGGCAACGTACCGGACCGTACGACGGCACCATGTGGGCAGAATCAACCTCCGGACAGATCCCAAACATGGGACTGGCCCCTGGAGGTCTCGACACCAGCCCCATTGGGACATCGCTACCTGAAGCTATGCCGTATGGTGGCTCACTAGACGAGTCAACTGGCTTCTACGGCGGCCTGACATCCCCAACGTCGGCCGTACCCGAATTGGCTGCACTGATGGGCACACCGATGAGTCCCATTGGACTGGAGCAAAGTCCTGTTCCATGGACCGCCTCCTTTCCGGCTTACGCACCTTCGTATGGTGAACTGACGTTTGAAATGCCGAGCGCCAACTACGATCTGCCCTCCTTGCCTGGCTCTCCACAGGCCTCGATGGATGCATCGGTGAGCCCTGGGATGCTCAACCCAGGGTTTGAACCAGCAGGGTATACGTCCCCGACCCCTCCCACCCTCCAGCACGATCTCGTGGCTCAACCTACGGACTTGTATGCAGTACCGTCGTTGCATGGCACTTTCTCCCCCACTGCCCCGGGTGCGCCCTTGAGCACCGGTGGATTCGATCCTGGTCCCATCAATCCGATTCAGCCATTCTTCCAGTCAGATGGCTATGGTGGGGCATCTGCGTTCTACGGGACCTTCGCGGGAGGAGGTGACATTCACGATTACTTTGGCGTCACTCCAGGCGGCGACATCACAGGGGGCGTCACTACAGTCCACCTACCGGGTGGTGCTGACGCACAGCTACCGTGGTAGGGATCCCAGAGAGTCCTGCGACTGGCTCCAGGATAGCTAGTGCCTTTTTGGAGGTCTTGAGGCCATATCGTTGTCTCGCCATACGCCTGCTTGCCGGAAGTCAATCGGGGTAACCAGAGCCCACAACAACCACGTCGGGAGCACGCCACGCTTGCTACCAATGGCCTGTCGATGTATGATCCGGTCGAACTGACAGGCCATGGGGCTGAGGTGCCCGCTTCTTGTCAGGGCAGTGGCTCGGTGATCCTTCAATCGAAGAACTCTGATCCAGCCTGATAACCCGTTTTCAGATCAGCCCTGGAACTGAACGGGTTCAGGTGAGCCGGTGCTACCAGGTCCAAGGCCTGTTGTCTGCTTTTGTTGAGCAAGCGACATGCGCTCCCACAACATCGGGCACTTAATGCTTCAGCATCCGAATGCTAGTATAGGAGTGTGGAGGTTGCAGGAAACATCGGCCCACAATCACGGTCAAACCGACAGCTTGCATGAGTACGCATTGGGGGTCCAGTCACTCCTAGGCAATAGCCTTGTTAGCATTGTGCTATTCGACTCGCTAGTGGGACTGGGAATCGGTCAACAGAAGGATGCGCTGCTCATAATCGTATCCGATGCAGGCGCGGCCCAGACTCAGCTCTTGCTTACCCAGTATGGCCACAGCTCGCGTGTCTTGCTAGGTTCTACATCCGTCGATGTCGAGACCTTCTCGCGCTTCGAACGCGCGGTGGACTTGGGCGACCCACTTGTCGTACATGTTTGCCGGAACGGAGAAGCGCTCCTGGATCCCGCCGGCGTTTTCGAACGACTAAAGGCGAAGTGCCAGACTGGTGGCCCCAATCTAGCTAACGACGCCATTGCGCGGTCGCTCAGGGCAAAGTCAGCCTTGCACCTTGGCAGGTCAGCAGCCATGCTAAATCGTGCCGTGGTGGAGCTGTATGCCGCCACTGTCCTCGGCGCCAAGTATCTCGACGCCTATGATTCGAGGGAGCCCCTGCAGTTCTCGGACCTCGGCCCGCTCGATTGGCAGTCCGTCCGGGATACCTTGGTGAGACACGGCTTGTCCAAGCGTGACCTGAAGTTGGTTGAGGAGCTGCACACACTGCTACCATCAACTGCAGGTGGAGCGCCTCTGGATTCCTCCGGCATCGACCTACATGCGATGATCCAGCGCATCCAGGCGATCCTCCACTCGCTTGCACCCGCGGCAGCCCCAAGCACCTCAGCTCATGCAGATTCAGAAGGAAAGGCAGCCCAATAGCACGCGCTGCGGATATGGCGAGTATTCACTACAGCCATCTCGTCAGCGCTAAACTCGGTCTTCTGTCGCCGCAGCAGACACAGCGCGACCCTGGCTCGATCAATACGGCCGGGTCCACACTACCACCGTTGCCGTGATTCTTGACCTTGGCTGCGGTAGGAGTTGTCACAAGGACATCGATCGCTCCCCTCAAAGGAGGTCAACTGTCCCGCCCAGCAGAGCTCTTGCGTGGTGGCATGCGCGCTTTGGCTAGGAACGTGCCGAGCCGATTTCGGTGCTAAGTACCGACGAATGCAAGCCAAACAGCATGGACAGCAACAACCTGGAGAGGCTAGTACAAGCGAAGAGAAGGCTCTAGGCGTTCGAGGGCCACGGACTGCTCTGGCAGACACAATAGGTGCTAATTGCGCACTTGAAGTCAACTCCTACGACTAGGTTGGTCTGTAGGCATCGTCGGCGAGCCTCTACGCTGTTCCGTTTTCTGAGCCATTGGAGAATGGAGGTCGGCGGGAATGGGAAAGGTGGATCCCTACGGAGAGATACGGGGGCCGCAGCTCTCTCAAGGGGATGCTGAACTGATTGCCCTGAGAGACGCAGAGAAGAGTTGGGCAGGCTGCACGTATAATGGCAGCGTGCGGTCGTGCTATTGGCTCGAATCCTGCACTGACCGTGGAACATACTACGAAGTCATTCTCGAAGGACATGCTAGTTGTGCTGAGAACGTGCTGAGGACGACGATCCTACGGTACCGAGTGGAGCATAGCGGCAACTACACTTCCAGTCAACAGCAGAAAGGACAGTGGGAGTGCCCGCATTGCAACCGTCGCTGCCTGATTGTGACTGCGTGCTTTGGAGATCCATCCCTACAGGTCGACCTATCTCGGCGATACAGAGACCAAGTCCTACGCTCAAGCGTCTCAGGCAGAACTGCTCTCGACGGGTACTATGCTGTAAGCCCGTACATCGCGCGGCTGATGAGGACAAACTCAGCATTCAGGGCAATCATCCGTGTGGGCTTGGTCAGACCTCTCTTGGCATACGCGCAGCCAGCCCTGGACCGGGCATGGAACACTCAGCGTGCTCTCGCACTAGTCGTGGCCTATCCTTTCCTGTTCAGTATATGGACCGTCGGCACTGCCTTAGCTTTGATCAGGCGAATCCGCGTGCGGTGCGGGTAGACACGCCAATTGGTGCGCCAGCACAGCTCGTTCATGGTCTGATCAACACGGGCAGCCACAGGCCGTGGCGAGGTCAGAGACGGTTCTGGTCCGCCTCAGGGTAGCCCGATAGTGCCAGCTCAGAGATTGACCAATCGGCCACTCACGCAGTCCCTCACGGCACCCGACGGAATACCTCCATTACGATGTCTGCTGTCGAGAATGGGGCTGCCGGCAGTGTGCCAAGCAAAACCCCATTGGGTCCCAGTCGACCACATCGCATTGCTCTAGCTCTTTGCCAATAGCCGGTCCCCAGGGCTGTGGGCTGCGTGGGCGCGCTCGATATCTTCTCCACCCAGGTCCAGGTAGCGCTGTAGGATTGCCAGAGAGCTATGCCCCATCAGCATCCTCAGGGAGTGAAGATCGCACCCATCCCGCAGCATCCACAGGGCAAAGGTGCGCCGGAACCTGTGCGGGGCACAAGGAACGACCCCAGAGGACCGCCCCAAACGCACCAGCATGGTCTGAAGCCCGTGCATGGAGAGCGCCCCCGTCTCCTGCCCTTGGATGTTGTACGCCAGCCATAGGGGATCCCCATCCTTCACGTGCTCCCGAAACGCTAGCATATGCACAATGGCAGAGCGTGCCCTGCTGCCTGCTCGTATGCTGCGCTGCTTCTGGCCCTTGCCAAGGACCGTAGCCAATCCTGACCGCATGTCCAGATCCCCAACCCGCAGAGATACGAACTCGGACGCCCTGAGGCCAGTATCCAGCAAGGTCAACACGATGGCCAGGTTCCGTGCACCAATAGGTACCTTGCGATCGCAGGCGTCCAGCAACTTGCGCACGTGATCGGGAGAGAAGGCCGGAGGTATGCGTTGCTCAAGCCTGGGCATGGCCACTCGTCGCATGGGTGATACACTGAGGTCACCTTCCAGCACTAGCCAGTTAAGCCAGGCTCTGATGCCACGCGCATGAGCGTGCTGCGTTGTGTCCTTGAGCCCGCGTTCCTGCAAGGCGATGAGGTAGGTGCGTATGTGATCGGCCGTGATCCGTTCCACATCCAACACACCCCGCTCCTCAAGCCATGCCGTGAAACTCCCCAAGGTGTACTCGTAGTGCTCTAGCGTCTTGCCTGTACAGCGCGCCGCCTTGCGGGCCACACCAAAGGCGCGATAGGCAGTGGCAAGGGGAAGTCCTTGCGCAGGCCGCCCGACACCGGACTCGTCCAGGATGTCGGGTCTTCGCGGGATGGGCCACGGAGTGCTGTGCACTAGCGTTGGAGCACAGGATGTATCCCGGCTACTCATGGCAAGCACCTTTCTCTCCAAGGAATGCTGCCGAATGCAATGGGGCATTCGCGTGCGACGGCTGCAACGCCTGCGTTTCGATCTCGCTGTGTGGCTCAGGATGTGTGTTGGCAAATGTGGTCAGGATCCGCGCGTAGAGGCATTGATCCCGTCCCACACACTCAAGAACTTCCCGCAAACCCCCGTTTGGGCGACACCCGAAGGTGTATTCCGCGCCATGGTAAGCCGAATGAGTGACGCTGCAGATCTCCTCCGGGGCCAGCGGTGGCTGGTTTCTGCCATTCCAGATCATGGACAGGATGTATCGCGCCTGTGTACGGGACATGCCGATTCGGCGCAGCTCTGTGGCGATGACATACCCTACCCTGTTGCGACGTCCTTGCTTCGTGCCTTCTCGAACTGCCGATTGCACGCAGTCTTTCATCACCGGCACCTGAGGAGCGAGATGGCTGCTCCTGATGTTACCCATGAGGGCCGAGGGCAGCATCGAGCCAGGCTGCACCACGCTGGAAAGTGTAGGCAAGGAGTAGCCGTGCCACCCTTCTTTGGCATCCACAGTCTTGGCTTCAGCCAAGGCCTGTTCCTGATCAGGTAGCGGCTGAAGATCCTGATCTACAAAGACGCACCTCACGCCGGTCACCCGGTGAACTCCCCAGGGAGCCTTGACCAGATTGCCAAGGCCACCCTCGGGGATGCGATCCTGCTTGGGAAACACCTCGTGGCCGTCAGCTACATCCCTAACCATGCGCCTAGCCAGCCAGTTGGGGATAGGAGATGAGAAGAAGACCCAGAGGTGGTACCCCTTCTGGCCCGAGAACTCGGTCAGATATGGCAGATGAAGGCTCTCCAGCCCTTGCCAAAGGCGGCGTATCTCTGCTTCGCCGTGGGTATCGATATCCAGGCACAACCACTTGGTGGTAGAGTCCACAGCCGAATACAGGCCGAGGGTTAGCCGAGCCTGCAAGTGCTGGCGAATGACCTCGTCCGTCAACGGCTGGCGCACGACGGTGTAGCCTCCACTGTCGAGCTGCACCGCGTACACGTCCGTCCTTTGGACGAAACGCCGTCGAAATAGCTGGGCTGCCTGCGTCGCACCATTCATCTGCGCCTCCCGCCCTGGTTCTCTCTGCTTTCATTGCGGAGCAATGCGGAGGCTGGTTTCAGTAAATGAGTGCTGGTCAGGAAGCCCTCAGCTTCCAGGAACAAGGCCAGAAGCTCACGGTACGCTGAGACGAGGCTTTCGGCTGGTCGTCCGGCCAAATGTGGGGGCAAGTGTGGTCCCAAACGCACGATCAGTTGTTCTACCAGCCGCAGCTGGCCGGCCCAATCCCCAGGGTTGATGAGAGTCGCCAGTACCGAGGCGCCGCGCCGTCGTACCTGTTCCTTGGCAATCAGGCTAGCGAGTTCCACTAGCACTGCCCCAAGCCCTGGCCCTTCGGCGCGAGTTGCATCCAGATATGCCCCGGCATAGCCTGTAGCAAACACGCCCTCGTACTGATCTTCCAGAAGCTGCAAAGCCTTCGTCCTAGCATGAGTCGGTGACATCTGCACCGGAGGGAACATCCCTTCCCAGAAGAGGTGGGCGACAAAGTCTCCCATCACAGTCAGGAAACCATCCCTGGTGTCACCGAGTGCCAGGGTACTCTGGAAGTCATCCGTAGCCCGTTCAATCGGTTCCAGGACCTGCTGTGTTAACACCACAGGATTGAGGGCTTCACTGAGGCAATCCAGGAGTTGCAGGCTGGATGAGCAGGCTCCGTCACTCGAACTCATCGTATTCGAACTCCTCGCTACGGCCAGGATCAGCAGCAGCATCCGTCAGGGGTGTCAAAGGTTGCTCCCAGCGCCTGCCGCGCTTGCGGAGTGACTCCTGTACCTCCTGCACCCTGCGACAGTAGTTGCTGTGAGACCGATCCAGTATGTGCTGTTTGTAGTTCGTCGGCGGGAGCCTACGCGGAGGGTAAGCCTTGAGGCGCACAACATGGGTGCCGATGCGCGCTATGGCCTCTCCTACCTCCAGGGAAATCAGATCCTCCACCCCTATCTTGCCGCGCAGGTCTTTCAGTAGCACAGCAGCGTCCCGTGCATCCACGTTGAAGATGATGGTGGTTCCAACGCTCGCCAGGGCATCTACCTCGCTCGCGTGAAATTGGCGCAAAAATTGGTGGGCCAGCGTAACATCCACGGCAAACTTGCGAGTTTCTACGAGAACATCCTCCAGGTACGTGGTGACAAACCGGTGTGCTTCATCACAGTAGATGTGGAAAGGATGCCTCATTGATATGGGGAGTGCGCTGCGCGCCAACGCAGCAGTATGCATCAACGACAGCAGAAAGGAACCCAGGATCTGCCGCGTCTCGGGACCCAGCCTGTGGAGGTCCACTAGCAGTACCTGTTGGCTCTCCATGATGCTTCGCAGGTCGATGCGGTTCTCAGGTTGTGAGAGCATGAGGGACGTAGTGCCCGAGACCAATAGCTTGCTCAGCTTGTGTTTCGGAGGGCTCAGTGCAGCTTCCTCATATCGGTCAAAGTCAGACTTCCAGAAATTGCGTGCCGTATCGTTGTCTAGGCTCTCCATAATCACTCTTTGGAGTCGCTCGCTATCCTCGCTCTTTCGACGAAGGAGGTCCGACAGATCCAGGAAAGTAGCTTGAGGTAGGTGCAGCAGAGCGTAGAAGCCGTGACGCAGCAGATGCTCCAACCGATCGCCCCAGCCTTGAACCACGCTCTTCACGCCAGATACCAGATCATCAGCAGTGCGACTGATGTCCTGACCAGGGAACAGGCTCAGGGGATTCCACAAGGGGACCCACTCAGGGTCGCCAGGGTCGAAGTAGATGGTTCGGTCTACATGCTCTTCTGGGATGAGGCACAACAGGCGCTCGATCAGGTCTCCATGAGGATCCATTACCGCTACCCCATGCCCCTGGTTCAGGTCATGCAGGATCATGTGTTCCAGGAGCGTTGACTTGCCCATTCCGTGGCGTGCGATGGCATGTGTGCTGCGAGGCCGGATATCGGGCGGGATACACACGGCCTGCTCCTCACCAGCTAGGCTGCATGTCCCGATCGGCGTCCCGGACATTAGGGCGGTATCTCGTACGGGGAGGGTCTCCAAGAGGTCCATCGGAGCCTCTCGGCTTGAGAGAGCGCTTCCCGGAGGCAGGTGCACCAGCCCTGATAGCTCCGCCGAGTTCAACAGGAAGCCAGGGCGGTAGGTCGAGGCCCGATCCAGCATCGTGCCGATCTCGCTTCCGGACAAGACCTGGCTGTAGTCTTGCTCTGTCAGGAATCGCAGTGGGGCACCCCCGTGCTGAAAGAGGGCGAGGGGGCTGCCGAGGGCTGCCATGTATGCCGGCAGTTCGTGCTCAGGGCCTTCTACAGCAACCCGGACCGCCACAGAGTAGAAAGGCTTGTCGTTATGAGCCTTGGACTGGGTGTCTTGAGCCATATGGTGAAGATCGCCAGAAGGAGCCTGCTGCGGGTAGCTTGAGTGGACCGGCACCAAATGCGAGCCAGAAAGCAGCTTGATGGCATACTCCAGATCCAACAGGAGTTGGACATTGCGGTGCCAGTCGTGGTCTGGATACACGGGCTGGAACAGCACTTGATAGAGGCCAGCACTGGGAGGGGCAATCTCCATCAAGGCTGCTAGAACAGCCTCAAGGGGCGACAACCGCAGTTCCTCTGGGCTGGTGAATCGATGGGAGTAGGGAGGCGGAGGGTAGTAGTCACGCACCAGCACCGCAAGGTCTTCTTGTGCCTGCCATCCGGGACAGTGAGAACCGTCGAGATGCGAGAGCTCACACGTAGGCTGCCAGGCTCGGAATGCGGCCCACAGAACGGGGACATCTTGGGGATGCACCACGACACAGAGGACTAGTTCAGCTTTATTGCCGGCGAATTCAAGTCCCATCCGATGGGAGAGAGGACGGAGCTGTCTCAGGAAGAGCTCGGCGCGTGTCCAGTCGAGGGGAGCTTCAGCGGGGACCCAGACTTGATACCGCTGCGGCTCTGCGCTTCCCGAGTCACCGCAGTGTTGCCACAGCAGATGCCCATCGTTGCTCGTTGGAAGGTTCTGGCCGGCCCTGACGGCAGTCAGGTCCAGAAAGGACGGCTCCAGCTCTACAGGATAGGGTGCCAGGACCGGAGTGCACCCGGCGCTGGCGGCCGTTTCGAGGAATTCCCTGGCTCTTGAGGCAAGAATGTAGGGGCCAGCGCGGGCAACCAAGGCCTGTTCGACAGTTGGCATCCGAAGACCTCCGCAAGAAGCACGTGATTCTGCTCTCCTTGCGGGGTAATACGCCAACCGGTTTCAGGTGAGGGATTCGCTCAAGTCATGTCGAGACTGATTGCCGTCCTTTGTAGTCCACTGCTCCCACGTCACCACTCGTTCAAAGGCTACTAGCCAAGGTATGATGGGACCGCACGGTCCAAACGCGTGTCCTCGGTATTCGACTCACCAGACGCGGGGCTGTAAAATCCCTCGGGAAGCCCGAACGCCTCTCTTTCGCAATCCTACCTCCCCAATCGGCCCAGCCGCCTGATGAGGAATGGGTGTTCCATCAGCACGTCGAGGAAGCTGCCCCTGACGCGCCAGGCGCCACCCTCAGTCAGCTCTGAGGGTAGGAGATGTCCGTACTCGTCGAGGTACTCATCGGCAGCTGCCAGCCGCTCTTGCACCGAACGGCCTTCCCACCAGGCGTAGACTCGAGCGTGTATCTCGTTGTGGGCATACATCAGCGCCATGCGCTCTGCCAGCGTGGCTAGCACCTGGCGCAAGCCTCCTTCGACCCCCGTGCGAGCCATCTCAAACCCAGCTTTCCAGCCAGAATGCCCATAGGCCTCGTTCAACAGCTGTTGGGCACGGTGCACGTACATCTCTTTGTGCGCAGGCCACAGAGGTGGCGTGTTGAGTACCCCGCTCTCCACCTGAGCGAAGAAATGACCAATCAGCTCCTGGTACTCGTCGAAATGCGTGACCACCGCCCTGGCATGACCGAACCGGGCGGCGGCCCTGTCCACTCTGGCGGACGTTTCATCGAGAGTGCGCGAGGGATGGATCTCGCTTAGCAGGCGTTCAAGTTTAGTAGCCATAGCCCGCGCCTCGCGCCGCCGCCTACAGCCGTCTCAGGATCGAGGAGGTGCGCTGCAAGGCATCCATGTAGGCCGTAATGAGCTCCTGGTAGTCGCGGGCGTAGCGCTCTGGCTGGTCAACGCGAACCGAGGGTGCCAGGTGCTGCGCTGTACGTGCAAGGAACTGGCGCATGATCTCCACCTTGTCCTCCCAAGAGTTGGGTTGCACATAGCGGTCAAAGACCTGGCTGACGTGCCGCTCCACTGCCTCGGTCTTTAGCTGATTGGCCACTATGTCCAGGATGGCACGCAGCCCACCGTTGGTGCCGTCATGGGCGTCGTTGTAGGCACTGACAATATCACCGCCCCGCCTACGATAGTCGGCCTCGATGATCTCCTTTGCCCGTCCCATCGCCTCCGATGACGATAGCCTTCCCCCGCGGCTAACGCACTGAGTGAAGTGATAGTTGTAGTAGTCACCGATGATGCGCTCAAACTCACGAAAGTCGCCGACCGTGTTGCGGTTCAGGGCGTAGCTCAAGCGGGCTTCGTCATGAGGTATGGCGATGAGTTGGGCGATGTACCGTTCATCCAGCTCGTGCAGGATTCTGTCTATGCTCATGTGAAACGGCACCACCTTTCTAAAGGGCTTTCAACCGTTGTGCGACTCGATCCAATGAATCTACATAGTATCGTATGATCGTTTCGTATTCCGCGGCGTAGCGCTGAGGCGGTTGCTCTCTCACCTCCGCAGGAAGGGCCGAGCCAATTCGCACCAGAAGCTCCGACATCAGGGCTACCTTGGCCTCCCAGTCCAGAGGATCAATCGTCTCGGTGAAGACCAGGTGTACGTATCTTTCCACTGCTTCGCGCTTCAGCTGCTCGGTGAGGCGATCGTAGATGAAGCGCAGGCCGCCACGCGTGCCGTCCGTGGCCTCGGCCACCGCCCCGCGGTACCCACCCTCCTGAGCAAAGGCTCGCTCCAGGATGTCCAGGACCTCGCCCAGCAGCGCCACGGGGTCCAGCGTGCCAACGGCCTCATGGGTATGCCGCAGGATGTGCGCATAGAAAGACACCAAATGTTGGTTGAACTGCTCGGCATCCTTCACCACTACCGTATCCATCTGATAGCGAGCCCTAGCCTCATCAAGTGGCAGCCCTACCTCTTCTGCGATGGCCTGTGGGGATATCCTGGCCAACAGCACCTCCAGGGGACTCGCAGGAGGCGCAGCGGTCTGCTTCTCCTCTTGCACCCCGGGCAGGGCCTCCTTGGCCACCGCGCGTGGTTCGGCACCGGTGAGATCCTCCCCGAAGGAGGCACGATAGAGCAAACGTACGTCCTGGTAGTTTGCCTCACCGGCCAAGTTGGATAGCCCAACACACACAGGCATGGGCAGCAGCGGGAAGAAGCCCTGGTCCTTCCGTCTCCTAGGCGGGACCGATACTACCAGGGACCACAGTCGCTCACCGAAACCTGGCGGGTACTTCTGTATCCGCAAATGATGGTTGGCGTAGGCAGCCAAGAGGGCTTTCGCCCGCTCATAGTCCCTGGCCAACAGCCCGGCTTCGACGGATCGCCACAACCGCCCGGGATTGTCCTTCCTCAAGTACGCGGCGGCTCGCAGAACGGGGCTGCCCGAATCTGAAACCTGCACCTCAGTGAAGTAGTAGCCGCTGGATAGGCTTCCCAACGCGAGCATCTCCTCCGAGAAGGCAGCTCGGAGCAATCCTTCGATGTCGCTCACTTGGGCCACCTCTATGTCGCTCTGAGCTTGTCGAATGCCGGACTTTGCCCTGTCGTATTCACGGGGAGTCAAGGCCCGCACGGAAGCGTCTCCCTCGACGGCAGGAACGATCAAATTGAGCACGGCTCCTGACACCAGCGCTGCTTCAATCTTCTCCGGAAGGCCTCGCACCTGGGCAATATCCCCTTCCGTTGATGCTACATGACCCGTGCTAGCCAGTCCGTCCATGAGGGGAATCTGCAGCGCAGCAGACAGCATGGCGAGGAGGATGGGAACATCGGCCGAGAAACCCGTGATGCTCGCGCCCAGGTCAAAGGTAGATGCAGCACCCGGATTGGCGCACGACAGTTGGTAGTCCGAGCGAGTCAAACCAAGCAGTTCCGCGACCCGGTCCACCACCGAGAGCACCACCGAAGCCAGGTGGTTTCTGGCAGACGCTTGGAACGTCACCGAGCCCAGCCATGACAGCCTCGCCTGAGAGCCTTCGGACTGCTCCACCGGCCTGGCATTGATCGTCAGCAGTAGACCGCGGGCATCACTACCCGTTCCAAAGACCACGAGGCCTTGGGTCCGGCCGATGGCATATTGCTGCTGGTCAGCGGGAACTCTCATTCCGATCACCTGTGCCGCTTCCTGGCCTGAGTATGCGCATCGTACCGCTCTCCAGACCGGCATACAGATGCAGTTCCAGCTCACCGTCGAGCAGGCGCTCGGTGCGTGTGGCCTCTTCGCCCAACTCACCTGTCTGGGCTGCCAGTACCACGTCCCGCCCCGGATAGGCCTCTGCCCACAGCACGTCGGCGGGGAGGATCGCGCCCGTCCAGATGACCCTTCCTGTCGACAGGCTCAGCACGTATTGGCCTGGTGCAATGTTGGGTACCGAGACGTCCCGGGCCCCTTCCGGGACCTGGACAAGAGTCTGAACCCCGCCCGTGCGCTCAAGCCGCAACTCCAGGGGAAGAGTAGGTGCCAGAAACGGTTCCAGTTCAGGTCTCAGCCTGTTGAGCTCGTCTTTCCAGAAGGGCTGCTCTTCGCACAGCTGCAACAGCGCTTCCCTGTCCTCAGGCTTCCCTTCCCAAGTGTTCGTGACGATCGCGGTGAGCAGTTCCTGCATCAGGTCCTGAAAGTGAGACTTGGCCGATGCCGGATCAGCCAGCATCTGCTCTTCCACACTCTCCAGCAGCCGCAGATAGTTCGCATAAGGTTGTTTATACGAAGTCTGCTGACCCAGACGGCGGATCTCGAGCAGCGCATCCACCAGCGCGGCTGAGCGATCATTGCTCTCCCAGGCATTCATCAGCATACGAATAAAGTAGAGGCGATCCTTCTCAGCGTTCATCTTCGCTCCCCTGCAGCCGTTCGCCCATTGCTGTCAGAGTCCTTGATAGGCGAGCAAGAACCCCTGCCCGTGCTGCGGCAGCAAGGAATTCTGGGTCTTGGGCCATGATGTGGGCCAGATTGCGCCACAGATCGGGAATCGAGAGCTGATCAGGGCCAGACAGCCTAACCGACCAATTGCTGCCGGCGAAGCGACTGAACGTCGGCTTGCTGAGCCCAAAGGCACGGGCGATCGCACTATCCTGGTACTCACCATCCGCGATGTCACTGAAAACACGCCCGATGAGCAGACGCAGGCGCTCCCTGCCCAGCCGCCGGATTGCTGGCCGCTGTCTGTCAATACGCTGCACCTTCTCATCCGCTACTAGGCTGGCCAACCGCCCCGCCCGAGCTGTAGACTCCGCAGCCTCCTCCTTCTGCATCAAAACGGCTGATGGAGACAGCGTGTCAGAGCGGTAGGTAGCCTCGATATCGCTCTCCTCCCAGGAGATAGATCTCAAGGAGCCAAATTCATCTTCAATCGATCGCTCGATGCGTTCACACTCCCCAGGCACGGTGGGATCTGCGTTGGGGAAGGTTGCCTCCAGCCATCCCCTCAGTTGGTGGCCGCTGATGTGGGCCGGACAATGCAGGACAATCCGCCCTCGCTTCGCTCGCCATACATAGCGTCGGGCGCTGGCCTGAGGCCGACGGTAGTAGTCGAGCTTGCTGAGATGGAAGTGCTTAACGACCATATTCTGCAGGATTTCGGCCGTTTTGGCCTCCTCCACCAGCGGATCAGCGACCGAGTGTTCCTGCCTCCACTGATCGACAAGCCTGAGCACCGCCCTGTAGTAGTTGCGGCAGTCAGGCCCCACCGGTTTCTCCGAAGAAGGCATATTGGTGAACTTGTCGAGGGTATGGTCATACGCCCAGTCGGCCATATCCAGCGAGTTAGGTGCGTTACCTGCACGCGCCCTGTCACGGAGGCGATCTAGAAACTGAGGAAGCAACAGTGATCGCGCGCTACCTGCACTAAAGACCGTGCGCCTTCCGGCGAGTTCGCCAAGAGTTGCAGCATCAGCCGTGTCGACGATGCGCTGAAGGAGACAGCTGAGGCTTTCGTGCCCACAACCAGCACGACACGCCTTCTGATCATCAGGCCCGTTACCTGGGCTGCAACACAGCTGGTTCCGCCTATCCCCTGCGCTCATTTCCGCGAGCCATCCCCCAATTGGTATCGTACTACGATGCGACTTTTCTGCATAGTTCACGCAGTTTCGGGCGGTCCGGCGGTTCTAGAATGAAAGCGCAGAACGCTGCCCGCTTGAAGACGAGGTGAACCTGCCTGTTGCTGGTGAGCATCAGCAGCCCAGCGATCGCCTCGTTCATGCATCTGACAGCAACGTTGACATGCACTTGTGAAGTGCNNGTAGCAGCGAACAACGCATCGGACTCATGGGGGTGTCGTCCCGGACCACACCCTGACAAGGTCTGCCTCATGATGGCGGGGTCTGCTGCTTGACGCGTGGAAAGGGCATGGTCTTGCCGCACATATGGCGGGAAAGCGAGTAGCGGTTCACCTGTAGGACTAGCGCTGCAGCGTCGCGCAGCTGCTGCCTCTCCACAGGCGTGGCAAGATCACGGGTCCCATGGAATAGGTCGTTTCTGACTGCGTATACACAATCGACACCAGCCACCACCACATCCAGATCCGTGGCTGTGATCACGCCAGGTGCTAGCAACCGCGCTAGCGCAGTCGAGACGCGGGAGTTCTTTCCTCTCTTGAGCACCAAGTTAGCAGCTGCCAGGTTCACCAGTGTTCCAGCCACCGCCTGTCTCACGCACCCCGACGCACCAAGGTCCAGACTCGCTCGGATGAATGCGTCAAAAGCACTTCGCTCACCGTTGGTGACCAGGGGGCCATACTGCAGAGAAAACGCTATCCATTGGCCGATGAAGCGGTCGAACACATTACTCTCCGCACAAGCTTTGGCGTACCACCTCAGTGCTGATCGCTGCAAAGCGGATAGCCTCCGCTCGCTCCCGATCAAATGCAGGTCAAGGAGGTCAAGATGCGCCTGCTCCAGCACAGCAATGGAGCCTACCCTTGGGGTCGGTGCGAGTACACAGGATAACTCCTGTATAGTTGGGGCTTCCTTGGACATGTCCACTTCGCTGAACAACTTGCACGGTTGCCCGTCGAAAGTAGCTTCGTCCTCCACCTCAATTCAGGTCTCTCCTGGTGAGATTAGTGCCAGGCACCCCGCGAATCTTTCTGCTTCCGGTTCCCACACGCTATTCACAGCGTCTTGCCATGAACCAAAGGCTCCGATGTCAATGGAAGTACTCAAGTCCGCCCTCGCCCCAGACACGACCTCACCAGTAGCCTGAGTGAATCGCTGTGGACCGAGGGTCACAGATTGTCCACTGTAAGTGGCTGCCAGTCTTACACCAAGCACTTTCAGTGTTAATTTCAGATTGGGCATTACTACCTCCGCGGAGGCTGCCTCAACGTGTCCTTTCAAAACTGACATGTTGACGCGTGGGCCGACCAGTCGGCATCGATCTTAGGATTTGACAGCTAGGCGTCGCATTCCTATCTCAGAGAGGCAACCTTGTTACTAGACACGGTAACCAACATCTATTGCTCAGGCAGAGCCAAGTCCATCTTGACTCCAGGTCGGCACACATACGATCTCAAGGCCTCAACTGTCACCGACTCCGACCCGGTCTAGTGGCTGACACTCAGCCTGTCAGCCTTTCTGCAGTCTGCTGAAATGCGCCAAGGAGAGCGGGCGCTGTCTGTCGGCAGTATTGGTGCTGGCAGGCAAGAACAATGTGACGTACTCGCTTCGTGAATCAATCGGCGTACATTCGGGGTACTCATCGCAGTACATTCAGTTGCAGCCCACTTCGCTGAGCAGTAAAGACCGCCATCTCCACATCTCGGGCGCGCCACTCGAATCCGGTGAGCCTTGTAAGAACACCTGCAACCTCACGGCACCACACAACCCACTTGAGATAGCTGGGGAAATCGTTCTCTCGAAGCGACGTGTAGTTCATGCTGAATTCGGCAAGCTTGCTCTTCCTGTTAATACTGTGGACTTTCGCGTTCATGTTCACCCATCGCGCGACCTGATTGTCCACCATGGGGATGGTTGAAGGGCTAGCCAGTGCAGGCAGAGTCGCCGGTACAGCAAGTACGGGTGTCGTGAAGCCAAGTAGCTCTCTGATCTTTCGCAGCGTACTGATCGTTGGATCGTCACTGAACGCCTGAACGGCCGCCCATAGCTGCGAGCACGTGACGCCACGTTCCCTGAAGAAGCAGGAGACCCGACTTGTAACTTTGTTGCGCAACTGCCGCTGAGAATACAGCTTCCAATACACCACTTCGAGGAAAGCTGCATAGTGCTGCCGAGCAACATGCTGGTAGTGGATCTCGAACGCAATAGTACTTGCCCTATTGCCCAGGATCTGCCTGTCAAAAAAACCCGGGAACTCGCTTGCTCTCTTGTAGCTCGCTAGGTCAACGGGGTAGCAGTACTCATCAAGCGCCTTGGTCCAACTCAGTGACATGTTCCCGACACACTCCTGTGTAGGCGTTCATCCACAGCGTTGTTCATCATCGCAAGTGTAGCTCTCCCATACGATGCCGCGAGCATAGCCCAGCCCTCGAGGTCCAGGTGCCAGTAGGTTGCATGCATCTAGTGCCGCCGACAGGGCCACGCCGGGCTGATGGTCGACTTGGGCAGACCAGACTCCATCGATTCAGTGCGTCCTTCCCCGTCCTCCCACATCAGGATGCCTCCAATCGACAGCGCCCAGCGGTAGCACCACCCGGAGCCAGTAAGGGCCAACTTGTCAACACTCCACAACTCGCTATCATCGATGGAAGCAAGCGTACCAAGGAATTTGCACCCAGCCACAACCAGGACGTCAGTACTAGCCCCACAATGAGGAAATGCGTGAGACGGACGATCGCACTCGTGGCCTGTGTGGCCAAGAAGCAACCCACACCCAGGCCAGCCCAGGATCTGTACTGCTCTGCCTGGTTCCGCAAGGCGTCTGCCTACGCCTCGCGAGTGGCAGATGGATGGTACATCTTGTCGGCCAAGCATGGACTAGTCCCGCCAGACAGAATTATCGCGCCGTACAACGAAACCCTGAAGACAATGCCTGCTGCTGCCAGAAGAGCCTGGGCTGAGGGCGTACTGGATGACCTGGATGCGGTACTCAAGCCCAGCGATCACCTGATGATCCTGGCTGGACAGGACTATCGTACCTTCTTAGTGGCGTCACTGCAACAAAGGGGATTCATCGTCAATGTCCCCATGGAAGGCCTCAGGATCGGCGAGCAAATGAGCTGGCTGAAGCGTCGACTGGAGCGAATTAGTGCTTGTCCCTGATCTCGACACTCGCCTCCGACATACTGAGGAGTTCTACCAGCTGCTTGACAGACTTGAGGCGAGCCTGGGCGGAATGCGGACCCTGGCGACGGCAGCCGGTCGTCTTACCTGGCCCACATGGGGGGTCTACTTCTTCTTCGAACCTGGTGAGAGGCGCACTAGTTCTGGCAATGGCCTTCGTGTCGTGAGGATCGGTTCTCATGCTTTGAACCCCGGTGAGAGTACCACCCTGTGGGGGCGGCTCAGGGCCCACCGAGGGACTCTGAGCGGGGCAAGCCCCGGCGGTGGTAATCATCGCGGTTCGGTTTTCCGTAGGCACGTGGGCATGGCTTTAATGCGCCGGGACCAGTGGGCTCCAGCCATAGGAGGGCGCTGGGGAAGAGGGAACTCAGCAACGAAGGACATCCGCGATCGCGAGATCCCTTTGGAGCGCGCGGTGAGTGACTATATCGGAAGCATGCCTTTTCTGTGGGTCGGTGTCCCTGATCGCGTACACCGCGGGAATATTGAAGGCAATGCTGTAGCTCTGTTGAGCAACTCCCTTTGCCAGAGCAACCCCATCGATCCCCCGAGCAATGAGTGGCTGGGACATTTCGCCGCGAACACCGGTGTCCAGCTGTCTGGGCTGTGGAACGACCAGCACACTGCAGAGCTGTATGCCGCAGAGTTCCTGAGCACCCTTGAGATGTACATTCCTTGAAGCTGCCTTCTCACGGGTCTGAAAGCTGCGTTAGGTCGGAGCAACCCTGCCGATTGTGACAATGCTGGCCCCTGCGAGGTGACTCTTGGCTGACATGGGTAACCCTACGGCAGAATGGACACGCTCCACCGTGGTCATGCCGTGGCAACTCTCAGAGTGAACAGATATTGCCCTGGCCTTGGCACAGAACGTCCTGCACACC
>DDYO01000038.1 GCA_002348045.1 Anaerolineales bacterium UBA2232 | reverse complement strand
TGGAGGGTTTGAGATCGATCTGGTCGTGCCAGAAGCCGTCGCGAAAGCTGAGGAAGGCGCCGGGTGCGGCAGACGATTCAGCACCGATGATGCGGGTGGCGGGGCTGCCAGCTTTGATGGCCGTGGCGATCCCCGCGAGGATCCCCCCGCCGCCAACAGGCACCAGGACTATGTCAGGATTCGGGAGATCCTCGAGGATCTCGATGCCTATAGTGCCCTGGCCAGCGATCACCAGCGGGTGGGCGTGGGAATGCACGTAAGTGGCTCCCCGTTCCTCGGCGAAGTTCACGGCACGCCAGAGGCACTCTGTGAAGTTGGCGCCGTGGAGCACCGCCTCCGCGCCAAGGGCACGCACTTTGGCCACTTTGACACGGTCAGCATACTCGGGCAGGAAGACGGTAGCAGGTGCAGGACCGTCGACCGAGAGCGCGGCATAGGACAATGCCGTACCATGATTACCACTAGAGGCGGTGACCAGCCCACGGGCCCGCTGCTCCGGGGTCAGGGCATTCACCATGTTGATAGCGCCGCGCACCTTGAAGCATCCGCAGTGCTGCCAGCACTCCATTTTGAGGTAGATCTCGCCGCCGGTGCGGGCGCTGAGAGCGCGCGAGTACACCAGGGGGGTGTGCAGGACAAGTCCGCGCAGGCGCGCCCGGGCTTGCCAGATGTCGGTAGGGCCAAAGTTGTCGGTGTAGGGTTCAGGTGGCAGCATAGCGACTCCAAAGCTAATGCCTCATGGTGTCATCCAGAGGCTGACTACTGTCCAAGATCTGATTTGCTCAGTCTGCGCGAACGACTGCCCCCGGCACGCACGCGGCTACGCAGGCGGGAATTGCAGCGCCGGCGCAAAGATCGCACGTGGGAAGAATGTGAATCTGCAGTGAGCTGGCATCCGGTTCATAGTCGATCCGAATACTGCTGGCCGCGGTTCCGAAGGTAGCGGTGTGGCGAAAGTGGCATGCGATTTCACACGCCCGGCAAGCCGTACACTGGCCAGGGAATGTCGTCAGGCTGAGATCGACGGCGGCTCTCACTCCACACCTCCCGACTCGCCGGGCAGCCGGCCGTGGGCACGGAGTTTGGCAGCGACCTCGCCCATGTCCAAAGAGCTGAGGCCCGCCTCCGTCTGCCAGCCTGTAGCAACATCCCAGCCCTTCAGCCGATAATACTCGTCAACCATCAGCTCCCAGTCTGCGGGATCGATTGCTGCACCAGCGGACGGACCTGTCTTGACCGGTTCTTCGAACAGCCGGCGCGGCGGCCGATCCTGCTCACGAGCATTGCCGGTATGCAAGGTGTTGAACGCCTTCTGAACGTTTTGCAGCCGCTGACCCATCTGCATCAGTTGCGCCGCGTCATAGTCCGTGCCCGAACCGGCTGAGAGCAGCTCCGCCAGATCCTCAGGCTGATAGGCGAAAGCGTCCACCCACATGCTGGTGAAGTAGCAAACCCCGACGGAATCGATCATGGCCTTGTAGTACTCATGCCAGACGACCACCGGCGCCTGGTCGCGCCAGTCAGTCAGCTTGTTGGGCCAATCGACGCCGAAGTAGCGCCTGGCGACGTCAGGGTGGTTGCGGAAAGTCCTGGCGACCGGTGCTCCGTCCAAGTGCGAAGCACCCTCCGAACTCATAGTGACGGCCAGAGTCCAAGCCATTGCCTGGCGCAGGTTGGCTTCATTGATCTCGCCGCCCTTGATGTGCATGGCATAGGCGTCGGAGCCTCTACCCAGTTCCGCAGAGGCGCGCTGCGTGCCTTCTGCCAGTAAGTCGCCCAAACCGCGACGCTCCACAACGTCATGGAGTAGCTGTACTGCGGCATCGTGATTGCCCCAGCTCAGATCCAGGCCGTTCGCTTCCTCCCGGCTCAGGTGACCTCGCTGGTAAGCTTCAAAAGCCCATGACAGCACGCTGCCGGCCATGTCCACGTCGAGGCCCATGCGCCCACAGTAGTTGTGCATTTCGATCAGGGCAGGGGCGTAGTCGATGTTCAGGTTGGAGCCGAATCCACGGGCCGTGTTGACCTGGAAGCCTTCTCCTGCGCTGCCGGCGTACGGTCCGTCTTTGATCCGGTAGAAGTGGCTGCAACTGATCGGGCAATTAAAGCAGCCCAGTTGGCGCTCCTGATACAGCTCCCTGAGGCGCGGCTCAGCGATTTGCCGGGACTTCTCAGGCGGCCAGAATTCGTCCTGGAGGTTATCGACCGCCTGCGGCCCCTGGAAGTCAGGTCCGCCCGCGCCGCCAAGCCGCATGCTGCCGCCCTCCCGCATGAGCGAAAGGTAGGGAGACGCCAGCATTCTCTCACGGACGGCCGCAGCAGCGCGGGCAAATCGGGCCGGATGGGCAGCGCTCAGGCTCCCCTCCCCGCGTACTGCGACCGCCTTTAGCCGCTTCGAGCCCATGACGGCGCCCAGTCCACCACGCCCCGCTGCACGCCCTCGGTCCACCATCACACAAGCGCCGCGAGCACGGCGCTCACCGGCCGGTCCGATAGCGGCAACGCGGGTGGCGGGGTCTCCGGTGATGCAGCGCACGGCAGACTCAGTCTGCCATGCATCCAAACCCCAGAGGTCATCCGCAGGCCGAATCTCGACCCGCCCGTCATGGATCCAGAGCCAAACCGGACGGGTAGACTGGCCCGACACCACCACCGCATCAAACCCGGCATACTTCAGCTCAGGAGCGAGATGCCCACCCGCATTTGACATGCAGATGCCGCCAGTGAGGGCATTCTTGGTGTCGATTGACAACCGGCTGCAGGCAGGCGCTAGCGTCCCTGCCAGCGGTCCGGCGCCGAACGTCATCACGTTGGCCGGATCGAGAGCATCGGTTCCGGGAGGCACTTCGCGAAACAAGATCCACTGGCCTATGCCACGGCCGCCCAGAGCGTCACGGAGGTAATCCGAAGTTGGCTCAATACGCACCTTGCCAGCGGTCAGGTCGACCCTGGCAACTCGCCCAGCCCACAGATTTGGCATGGTTTACAGGCACTCCAATGTCACTGCGCTACAAAGCCGCCGTCCACAGGCAGAATGGCTCCAGTTACGAAAGAGGCATCCTCCGACGCCAGGAAGAGGGCTGCGCCGGCGATCTCGTCCGGCCGGCCGATCCTCCCCAGCGGATGCCGCGAGATGTGGTCGGCGCGTGCACGCTCCCGATCGCCGGTGATGGCAAAGCTGGCTTCCAGCATAGGAGTGTCGGTTGCTCCCGGGCAGATGCAGTTGACGCGGATGCCGCGCGGCGCGTAGTCCAGCGCCAGAGCCTTGGTCAGGTTCACCACGCCACCCTTAGAGGCACAGTAGGCGGGACAGCCGCGAGCCCCCACCAGGCCGAGCTGGGAGGCGATCAGGATGATCGAACCCCCGCCATCCATAGCCGGCCCAGCGCATCTGGCAAGGTGGTATACGCCGCCCAAGTTCACGTCGATGA
>DDYO01000020.1 GCA_002348045.1 Anaerolineales bacterium UBA2232 | reverse complement strand
AGCCGGCCCGGGCGGGACGCGGACGGTGCCATGGCAAGGAACAGTCCGGCCTGCCGTGCTGGAACATGATTGACGTGTGGATCACGCGCAAGGAAGGTGAGTAGAGTGACCGAGGGCACGGCGCTGGCGAGACTGCTCTCCCTGGTGGACGATGCGCGGGATGAGATCGTTGCTCTGGAGCAGGCGCTAGTGCGGATCCCCTCGGTGAATACCGGCCAACCTGATGGGGGCAACGAGACTGAGGTATGCGAGCTGTTGCAGCGCGTCTTGAAAGCGGACGGTGTTGACGGCGAACTCCTCGAGGCGGCGCCGGGTCGGGGCAATCTCATTGCCAGCATCGGCCCTTCGTCGGGGCCACGGCTGATGTTCATGTCCCACCTGGATGTCGTGCCGATAGAAGATGAGAGCCAGTGGGAACACCCGCCGTTCTGCGGGGATGTGATCGAGGGCGCTGTGTTTGGGCGCGGCAGCGACGACTGCAAGTCCATTGCGACAGCGGAGACGATGGCCTTGCTACTGCTGAAACGGGCCGGTGTTCCTCTCAGGGGAGAACTGCGCCTGGTGGCTACCGCCGACGAGGAGTCCGGAGGTCGGTATGGCATCGGCTGGTTGGCACAGCATCACCCGGATAGGTTGCGTGCCGATTGGGCCATCAACGAGGGCGGAGGGACGCCGATCCAGACGGACCGCGGCGTGGTGTACCTCTTGCCCTTGGGGGAAAAGGGGAGGATCGAGGCCAAGCTGAGCTTTGCGGGACGCAGCGCCCACGGAGCGCGACCCTGGCATGCCGACAATGCCCTGTACAAGATGGGCGAAGCGTTGAGGCGGCTGCAGCAGTACTCGCCTGAGCTGGACCTGAGCACACCAGCGTTACAGCAGCTCGATCTCTTTGGCGTTGATACGCCTGTCACCGTGGGCAATCTGGATACCGTTTTGGACAGGATGGAGGCGCACAATCAGGTGCTTGCCCGCTCTCTGAAGGGCATGTCGCGAATCTCGATCACGCCGACGGTTGCTGCGGCAGGGATCAAATCCAACAGCATTCCGGCACGGGCGGACTTGACGTGCGATGTTCGCACGCTGCCGCATCAGGACGTCGCATACGTGCGGGCGGAGATTGAGGGCATGATGCAAGGCATTTCGGGGGTCACCCTGGACCTGGACGTCTGGGCAGATGCCAACTCGTCGCCCGCTGACAGCCCCTTTGTGGACCAGATTCGGCAGGCAACCGAGCTTGCCCTGGGCCAACGCATTCGGCTGGCGCCGGCTCTGACCATCGGTTTCACCGACTCGCGCTGCGTGCGGCCGCTGGGCACCCAGGTGTACGGGTTCCTTCCCTTGCGCCCCGATTTGGACACGTCCCGGTCTGGCGTGCACGGCATCAACGAACGTATGGAGATTGAGAACTTGGTGCTGCGAACCAAGATGTGCGCGGCGCTAGCGTACCTGGCCCTCGCCCAGGGCTAGCTCCGGGTACCTGCCCGGTCGCGACCATGCTCTGAACCGCTGAGTGCGGTTAACCTCCCAATCATCCAGCAGGATCCACGTCGGCTGACGAAGGTGCTGCTCCCAACAATCTGTCCCCGTCCGATAGTCCTTGCTTACCTCCTCGGACTGCTTGCTCCTTCGTTCGACCCGTGTCCTTCTCACCTTGCTTTGGGCGCCTGTGCGAGGGGATCGGACGGAGCTTGCCGGCGCACCGCTCACCACCCCACGCCAGATACTGATAGAAGGGGTGTCAACATTGTTGCCATAGGGCGGTGATGGCCATGAGTGGCGGCCTGATCCGCGTGACAGCCGTCACAGGCTGGCAGTCGTTGGTGCCACAGTGGCCCGCCGCATGATCCCGGCCGCGGACAAGTGCTCTGGCAGTGGCGATGTTGCTCGGGGGGCGCGGCCGGGTCGAACGACCAAGACCAGGATGTCGCGGCTCACGTCCCGCGACATCCTGGTCGTACAGCAGTCAGAGTCGACCGATCGAGCACTAGGCCGTGAGATTCTCCACGGTCGCCTCGTCCAGCCGGAGGATGAGTTTCACCAACAGCGAGAGGGCAGCGTCATAGTCGCTGCGGCGAATGATGCCGGCATGACTGTGGATGTGCCGGGTGGGTACCGAGATCACCACGGTGGGCACGCCATCTCTGTGCAGATGGATCATGGATCCGTCAGTAGCCCCGCCGCGCATGGCCGAGAACTGCAAGGGGATTTTATTCTGTTCCGCTACCTCGACCACCAGGTCCCGCAGGCGCAGGTTGGGGATCATCCGGGCATCAAAGAGCAAGAGGCTGGGCCCTTTGCCCAACTTGATGGCCGATTCCTCCGGCTGAATCCCGGGAACATCGCCAGCGATATCCACCTCGAGGATGATGGCCACATCGGGATCAATGCTGTGCACGCTTGTCTTGGCGCCCCGGCAGCCGACTTCCTCCTGAACTGTCCCGACGCCGTAGATGGTGTTGGGATGTGCCTGATCCTTCAACTGCCACAGGGTCTGGGTGAACAGAGCGCACCCGAGCCGGTCGTCCCAGGCCTTGGCCATGTACGTCTTGTCCGGCGCCAAGACCGTGAAGGGGCAGATGGGGATAATGGGATCGCCCGGGCGAACTCCCGCCTCCTTCACCTCATCGGCGCTGGTGGCACCGATGTCGATGTACATGTCCCGCTTCTCCACCAGCTTCTTGGCTTCATCCTCCTTGAGGATGTGGGGTGGCTTGGCGCCGAGGATACCGAGCACGTCCCCTCGGACGGTTTTGATGATCACCCGCTGCGCCAGCATCACCTGGTCCCACCAACCGCCCAAGGGCACAAAGCGGATGAAGCCATTGTCGGTGATGAGGCTAACCATAAAGCCTACTTCGTCCATGTGGCCGGCCAGCATCACCCGAGGCTGGGCGCTGGCACCCTGCTTGACGGCGATGATGCTGCCGAGCCTGTCCTGCTCGATGCGAGCGACGGGCTCCAGGTGCTTGCGCAACACGGCCCGAACCTCACTCTCGTAACCACTTACGCCAGGGACCTCGGTGATCTCCTGAAACAACTTTTCGGTAGCGTCCATTGACAACCCTTCCTAAAGACGTAATGGTGGCATTATAGGCTGTCCGTGCCGGTGGGGCAAAGGTCACAATCGAACGATCAGCGCGATGGGTTGCCAGCGTACCGCTGGCGGCCCCTGACGCGAAAAAGCCCCAGGGCTCTTCCCAGGGGCTTTTGTCGTTGAAGGGACGCCTAGTGTTACGGGAGTGGAACTGAGCTCTGCACTAGACCGCTTAGGAGTTTGACGGCGTTTTGGACATCATCATAGTCCACCATTTCCGATGGCGAGTGCACGTAGCGGCACGGTATGGAGATCACTCCCGCGGCCACCCCTGCTCGAGAGGTCTGAATCGCCATGGCGTCGGTGCTGCCAAACTCCAGGACCTCGAGCTGGTAAGGGATGTTGTGCGAGGTGGCCGTCGCGATCATCCAGTCCTTTACGCCGGGATGAGCCAGCATGCCCCGGTCTTTGACCTTGATGGCCGGTCCGGCTCCCAGGGAAACGGCCATGGGATGGGCTTCCGGAGTGTCGCCGGTCATGGTTACGTCCACCGCGATGGCGACTTCTGGTTGGACGCCAAATGCCGACGTCAGCGCGCCGCGCAGGCCCACCTCCTCCTGGACGGTGAACACCCAGTATACGTCGTGGGGTGTTTGACCCAGCTCCAGGAGGGCCTGCACCATGACGGCGCAAGAAATGCGGTCATCGAATGCTTTGGCCACCATGCGTTTGCCCAGGTCCACAAAGGGGCGCGTAAAGGCGGCAACGTCGCCGACCTGGCGCTTGCCCTCCTTGCCCGCGGTTCCAACATCGATGTACATCTTGTCCAGGGACGGGAACTCGCTGAGGGTTGCTGGTTTCTCCCGACCTATCACGCCCTGGCTGCCGTCCGCAAAGATGACCCGGCTGCCTAACAGGGTGAGGGGTGAAACACCACCAATGGCCTGGAAACGCAGAAAGCCCTTGTCGTCGACGTGGCTGACGATGAGGCCAATCTCGTCCATATGAGCTGCGATCATCAGTCGGCGAGACTTGACCTCGCCTTGAGGCGTAGCCTTCTGATGCGCGATCAGGTTTCCCAGTGCGTCGGTGCGCACTTGATCTACTGCTCCCTCAATGCGCTGGCGGATGCAAGCGCGCACCGCATCTTCGCTTCCCGAAGGGCCGAAGGCTTCTGTGAGTTCTCGGATCAGGTCCTTCACCTGCGTTGCCTCCTCTTATCGAAGGTTGACTCTGGTTGTGAGCTCAGGCGGGCTGGCTCCAGTCAAAATCGCTGACGCGGTTCAGAGCCGCCCGCATCAAGGCGATGGTATTCTCGAGGTCCTGCAGACTCAACAAGGACACTGGGGAGTGGATGTACCTGACCGGCACCGAAACCACCGCCGTGGGGATGCCCTCCTGGCTACGGTGTATGGCGCCGGCGTCTGTGCCGCCGACCATCGGCTGCTTGAACTGGTACGGGATGGAGTTCACCTTGGCCGTGTCCACCAGCAGCTTGACCAACCGCGGATTGCAGATCACCGAACGGTCCATCACGGTGATGGCCGGACCAGCTCCCATCTGTGTGATGGAGCTGACATCACCTTTCCTGGGCAGCTCATCGCAAGCCGTCCCCTCCAGGACAAAGGCCACATCGGGCCCTACGGCGTAGGCCGCGACGGTGGCACCGCGCAACCCTACTTCCTCTTGGACAGTGAATACCGCGTAAAGGTCAAAGGGATACTCGCCCGTCAGCAGCTCGATAAGCACCGCACAACCAGCCCGGTCGTCAAAGGCCTTGCCCCGCACCGTGCGGAGCGAGCCGCCCAACTCGACAAAGGCCGTGTCGAACACGGCATAGTCGCCGACCGTCACCTGTCGTTCGGCATCCTCGCGGCTGGAGGCGCCGATGTCGATGGTCAGGTCCTCCATCCGCATCACCTGTTGGCGGCTGCGTTCATCCAATAGGTGAATAGGCTTGGCGCCAACCACCCCGTGTACACCCTTTTCTCCGATCAACACCCGTTTGGACGGAAGAACGCGTTCATCGATCCCACCGACAGGACGGAAGCGCAGCCATCCTTCTCGCTCGATGTGCACGATCATCAAGCCAATCTCATCCATGTGGGCAGCAACCATCACCTTCCGCCTGGCTGTGCCCGTGCCTCTTTTTAGCGCAATCAGATTGCCCAGCGCATCGATGCGGTATTCGTGCACGTGGTCCTTGATGGCATCCACGATGACGGTACGGATGGGAGCTTCTTGCCCGGACACCCCTCGTGCTTGTGACAGTTCTCTTAGCAGCAACAGCAGCCTCCTGTGTGACGTGCTGAGCGGATCAGGCAAGGATATTGCAGAGACCCAGCTCTTGAACAAAGGCATCATCCAGTTCGGCAATGAAGACAGCCAGCAGTCGGCTGGTGCGCTCCAGATCCTTGAGGAGGAGGGTCTCCACGGTGCTGTGCATGTAGCGCAAGGGCAGGGACAACAGGGCAGTGGGGAGTCCCTCGCGCGTTACCTGCATGGCCCAGGCATCGGTGCCGCTTCGGCCAGGAACGGCCTCGGTTTGGTACTTGATCTCGTTGGCTTTGGATGTCTCCACCAGGCGAGCGTACAGCTTTGGGTGGATGTTTGGCCCAAAGGCAATGGCGGGACCTTCACCGACCTTGATGGTATCAGCTTCCGACACGCCTGGCATGTTGCCGTGGCCTACGTCGACAGCAATGCCGATGTCAGGGCTCAGGGCAAAGGCACTGGTCAAGGCACCCTTGAGGCCGACCTCCTCCTGCACCGTCGCGACAAAGTATACGTCCCATGCGTGTCTCAAGCGGGTAAGGCGGCTCATGCAGTCTACAAGGCACGCAACAGCAGCGCGGTTATCCATGGCTTTGCCAGCTACCATCCCATTGGTGAGCTCCGCAAAGCCGCCCTGCAGAGTAATGATGTCGCCGGTACGCACCGACTCACGCAGCTCCTTCTCCACCAGCCCCACATCAACAAAAAGCTGTTCCAGAGGGACTGTCTGGCCTCGATCACCCTCGGTCAGCACGTGCGGAGGGCGAGTACCAATGATTCCTGGGAGGTCCTTCCGGCCATGAACAATGACCTCCTGCCCCAATAGCACCCTCAGGTCGAACCCGCCAACCGTAGAAAATCGCAGAAATCCCTTTTCGACCTGCGTGACGATCAGTCCAATCTCGTCCATGTGGCCAGCCAACATGATGCTGCGACGGGCAGAGGAAGTAGCGTCGCCTCGCTTCAGGGCGATTAGATTGCCCATAGTGTCCGTGCGTACCTCGTCGGCGCGCCCTTCCAGTTCCTGCGCGACCAAGGCGCCCACGGCTCGTTCGTAACCTGAAACGCCCCGGGCCTCGGAGAACCGCTGCAGCAAGTCCTTGATTGGCACCTCAGGCCTCCTGTTCAGTGAGTAGCAGAATGCTGAACCCGGATTATAGTCTTTACAGCCTTATGGGAGAAACTGGGCTCGGTCGATGATAGTGGGCGGACGCACAGGCCCGGGGCGACGGCCACGAAGAGGGTCCGCCCTTAGGAAGTCTCGGCTGGCGATTGTGAGGGTTCTGATGCGGGTGGTTGGTCTGCCTGTCCTTCTGTGGGAGAGGCCTCGGGCACAGCGGTGGCAGGGGCGGTCGTCTCAGTTGGCGCCACGGTCGGGGTTGGCACCTCGGGCTGAGGCGTTTCCGTCGCTGCCCGGGTTTGAGTGACCGTGGGTTCCGGCGCGGTGGTTGGGCTTGCCGGGAGCGTGGATGAGGCACCGGGCGTCGCGGTCACGGTGGTTGTTGACGTCTGGGTAGGGCTCATGGTTGGGGTGATCGTCGGCGATGTGGTCACGGTGGGCGACTGGGTTGCTGGGATTGGAGTGGCCGTGATGACCGGGCTGGGAGTGGGCGTGTACGTTCGCTCCGGGGTGGCGCTCGGCCTGGGCGTGGCGGTTCGCGTCGGGACTAGTGTGGGCGTGGCGGTGCGGGTCGACGTGGCGGAGACCAAGGGAACCAGGGTAGGTGATACGAACTGCGTGCTAGTCGGTGAAGGTGTCGGCGAAGGGGCGGCGTCAAGCGAGTTGAGCTGCCAGCGAACCACCAGACTCAACAGACCCATGCAGTACATGCACAGGACTGTCAGGAACAGAAGAGCAACGGCCAGGCATAGCGCCTTTTGCCGGTGATCGAGCTGTTCGTAACGCTCAAGGGATTGTCTCACACCATCACTCTTGGTCGTCGTTGGGGCAAGCCATTACGAGCCGGTGGCCATATGGCAGAATGGGGCAATCATAGTGGCATTTCACGGGCTTGTCAAACGTTTTTGCGGGATGGCGAACCCGCCCTAGAATAGGTACTGGGCGTGGCGCAATCACCTTGGGATTGCGTGGTCTGTATTGACAGGGTAAGGTGCATCACTGATGTCGCGAGAGCTCAAATCGGACGTGGGGCCAATCCCCCTGATAATGATGGGTCTAATGCTGCTGAGCGTGGTCTGGTCAGTCCAGGCGGCTGCTTGGACGGCTGGGTTGCACATCTTGCAGGGCGTCTCCCTGGGTTCAATGGTGGTGGGGATCGCCCTGGCCAGATGGCGTCGCTTGCCTCAGGGTGTCGCCCACTTTGTGGGCATTGTCGTTGGCGCAGCGTGGACAGCGCTTCTCCTCACCCTGATTTTCAATGCCGACATCGTGCCAGCGGCCATTGCTCCCCCGTCGCACGGCGTGACGACCAAGCTGGTGACGATGGCCCGCTTGGCGCAACAGTGGATTGCGGTCCCATCGAGCCGGGAAGCCGCCTGGCTCTCCAACTGGATGTTCGTGGTCTTGATGGCGATCCTCTGCTGGCTGATGAGCTATGTGGCATCCTGGGCAATCGTCCGCTGGCAACGGGTGTGGGTGACAGTCGCGCTGCCCGGCGCTGCCGCCCTGATAAACACTTACTACGGTCCCCCGAACATGATGGTGTACTTTGTCGTCTTTTGTTTTGCTGCGTTGCTTCTGGTGGTCAGCATGCGGGTCCATGCCCTCCGTGAGGTTTGGAAACAGGAGGGGGTGAACCATAACCTTGACGTTGAGCTCACGTTCTTGCGCGATGGAGCAGTCGTCACTGTGCTAGCCATTCTGCTTGCCTGGATGCTGCCTGCTGCGGCGGTGAGTCCTCGCCTCTCGGGAGCGTGGTCGGCGTTTCAGCAGCCATGGCATGAGGTGCAAGCGCAGTGGAATCGGATCTTTACCTCGCTTAATTATCAGGGGCCCTCCACTCTGATCAGCTTTGGACCGCGGATGACCCTGGGCGGTGCCGTCAACCTCACGAGTACCCCTATCTTTGCCGCCCAGTCTCCTGAGCCTCACTATTGGCGAGCGGTCTCCTATGACACCTATTCAGGCACTGGTTGGCTGAACACCGACCCGGACACCCTTGCGATTCGCTCCTCAACACGACTCAATCCCCAGCCATATGCGATGCAGCAGGAGCTGACCATCACCATCACCACGGTGGAGCCGGGCCAGAGCATCCTGTTCCTGGCGGGCCAGCCAGTGCGCAGCAGCGCGCCCGCAAGAGCCCGCCTGCGCTACCTACCTGTTTCAGGTGCGGCGCCAGCCACGGAAGTGTCGATTCTGGAGAGCCCCCGCGCCCTGGGACGCAATGTTGCGTACACGGTGGTTTGCCGCACCTCAGCCGCTGGCGAGCCACAGCTTAGGGCCGCCGGCAGCGCCTATCCGGCGTGGATCCTAGAGCTCTACTTGACGCTGCCTGCCACCCTGCCTCCCCGCGTACATACCTTGGCCCGTGACCTGGCACGCGGACAGAACGCCCCATACAACCAAGCGCTGGCAGTGCAGCAGTACCTGCGCACCATCCCTTACGATCGGAGCATACCGCCCCCTCCGGTGGGACGCGATGTGGTGGACTGGTTCCTGTTCGACATTCGCCGGGGGTACTGCGACTACTATGCCACTGCCATGGCCGTACTGTGTCGTTCGTTGGGTGTCCCCGCCCGGGTATCCCAGGGCTACAGCCCCGGTGATTACGATAGCGGAACAGGGACGTATCGGGTGCTGCAGCATCACGCTCACGCCTGGCCTGAGGTGTACATTCCGGAGTACGGATGGATCCCGTTTGATCCGACATCGTCGGAGCCGTTGCTGGTTCGATCCGACGGTTCCGGCCTAGCAGCCGTCATTGGAGGCGTGCAGGTCGGTCCCGCGCCGCCTATCGATGACGAGGGGAGTTCGTTGGGGCCGAAGGAGAAGGACATTGAGGACGCCGATTTTGAGGAGCCAGTCGGTGACGGCGCACCAGTGCGCCGGAACTGGCGGCTCGTGCTGATGGGGCTGACCGGAGCCGTGGGCGTCTTGGCGGTCACCGCTGNNTGCTGCGCTGCAATCCACTCTCTCACCACACTCCGGCGGAGTACGGCCAGGAATTGGCCCGTGTCTTGCCCCGTGCTTCCGCGGATATCCACTTTGTGGTCGATACCTATGTACTGCAACGCTTTGGCGCGAAGCGCCTGGACGAAGCGCGTGAGCAAGAGCTCGAAAGGACGTGGAAAAGGCTCGGTTTGCGAATGCTTGGGCAGGCGCTGTTGCTTCGTGGTCGGTCAGTTCGACCTGCGGCCTCTGAGTGGGTGCCATCGAGCGCTCTTCGGCCGCCTTCGTCTCTTCAGTAGGGGCAGTGGCAGCCCCGGAAGGCCGAGGGGTTCCTTCGTGGCTGATATCCGCAGGAGCCCCGAGCCAAGTCCGGACGAGGCTCACTGGAGCAGGGAGCATTGAAAGCCAGACATTGCGCATGGTCATTGGCACTGTGGATTGCCCTCATGCTAGGCCTGGTGGGCAGCGCTGGGCTGGCCGTGCAGGTTGGCAACGTCATGTATCTGCCGCTGTGCAGTAAGCCCAATCCAACGCCCACCGCAACGCCCACGGCAACGCCACTACCCCGGTTGATGGATGTGCGCATTGAGGGCGAATGCTCCAGTTTCCGTGGGGGTAGTGCCCTAGACCCCAACGGCGAATTCGTCTGTTTGCTGAACTATGATCCTGAACCGGTCACGATGACCGGCTGGCGCCTGGAAGACGCCAGCCGGCACACCTACCTCTTTCCTTCGTTCCTTCTGCTGCCCGGGGCCTCGGTGCGGGTCTTCAGCGGACCCGGTGCTGATACCGCCACCGACTTGCACTGGGCACGTGGCCTGGTCTGGAACAACGACCACGATACCGTATTGCTCTTTGACCACTTGGGCCGCTTGGTCTCGCGCTACGTCTACTAGCTGTGCTTCTTCGCCCAGTGATGCATTGGCCTGCGCCGGTCTAGTTCACAACGGTGAGCTTGGGACGTTGGATCGTCACCCCGTATTCTGACGATCGGAAGCGAATCTCCTGATCGCTGTCGTGACCAACCAGGATGATCCCATGGTTGCTGGAGGGATCATTGACCCAACGCTGTACTGCCTCTGTCACATCCCACTCGTAAGTCATGTTGGTCAAATACACGAATCGGGAGGATGCCGGAATCCCGAGGCGGTCATCAGGAACTGCATCGGCGCCAGGCCCCCCCCAGTAACTGCCGAGCATGGGCATTGCCCAGGTTGCTGACTCCTCCAACCATCCTCGGTTGACCTCAAAGGCCGATACCCTCAAACCGAACAGCGTCCGTCGTGACCACGCATGGAGCGAAAGGCGAGCGCTCTTGATGGGGATACCGGAAGGGATGTGCCCCTCCAGTTCAAAGCGCACGAGAACCCGGTCAGAGCCGCCCAGACGGTTGCTCACGGTCAGGCTGTCACCACTGCCCTGCGTTAGGCTGGGCCTGAACGAGTTAATCGTGGTATCCTGCACTCCCGTATACGAGTCGCTCGGCAGAACGTCGCGCTGGAATATCCACAACCCTGGCGTGGGCGTGGGAGTGGACGTGGGCGTGTTGGTGGGCGTGGATGTCGGCCCCGATGGGGTCAACGTGAGCGTCGGCGTGGGCGTCTGCGTCGGAGGGAGGGTCTGGGTGGGCGTCGGTGAGTTTACCGGCGTTGGTGACTGTGTGCTGGTGGGCGTGACCGAAGGGGTCGCCGATGCTGTCGGACTTGTGGGAGTAGCATAGTAGGTCACAACCAGGTAGGGGCGCTGGTTCGCCGCGGTGTGCTCCGAAGGCCGAAATTGGTATTGGGTCGCGCCAGGGCCGGTGCGTATCATCACGCCGTGGTTTGCGGCAGGGTCTGATACCCAGTCCCGAGCCATCTGGGTCACGTCCCAGCGATAGTACTGGTTGGTGTAGCCCAGGGTGGCGGTGGCAAACCGGGTTGGATAGATGTCCAAGACCGTATCGCTCGCGCCGCCCACACCCCAAGGACTCCCCGTATAGGCGACATTCCAGGTAGCTTCGCGCTCCTTCCAGAACCGGCGTACCTGGTAGGCAGTGGACAGGATGCCATAGCTCTGAGATCGGTACCAGGCGAACAGATAGAGCTCAGCCCGCTCAACTTGCGCTGTTGCGGGGATGCTGGCCACGTCGAACTTGATGAGGATGCGCTCTCTCCCATCGTTGTTGGGATTGGTCTTGAGGCTTACCTCAACGCCGGCATTACGGGCAGGGGTCATGGAGTCAATATAGGTGTCCGCAACTGCAGCGTACGAGGGCTGTGGGCTCTCGTTTTTCTTGAACATCACTGTAATGGGATCGGCCAGGCTGGCGGCGGACGCCGCGCCCGAATGGAGTGTCCCATTGTCCTGAGCACCGGCGCCGCTGCTGACTCCGATCAAGGAGCCCAGCAGGATGCCGCTGGCCAGCAAGACCAGCCACGCCGTTGTTGCCGCTGCACGGGAACGGTTTGTGCAGTTGGCCTGTTTCATCGTAATACCTCCCAGGTCATAGAATCTGGCCCGAGGCGCCGGTTTCCCAGTTGCTTTCCGTGAGCCGCCCGGAAGGCGAACCGGTATGAACAGGCGTCGTGCCGTTCGGGTCAAGAGTTCTCCGCACAAAGCGGCGAAAACGCAGGCGGGATGCGGCTCATAACGATTATACTGCAGGCTGGCGTAAGACGGCAAGTGAGGTCTCAGCGGCGCCAAGCCCCTGTTAAGGAGAGCTTCGTGTTGGCTGGTGATACATCATGCCCTTCCCCAAGTATGCCGCGATCTGCATTGGATGGGCATTCAGCTGATCGTCTGCCTCACGCAATGCTGATTCGGGAACCCCATGCCCAAGGGCCTCAGCTGCGGCGAGGGGGCGAAAGCAGAGCCGCCCCACACTGACTGGCGGCCGCGTGTAGCGCTCCCCTATCCCAAGGCGACACTTCGCGGTCTTGCTGTGGTATGGTACAATGGTGCGCGCTGTAGGGGATGATGTCGCGTTGCCCTGGCCAACTCCGTGGATGTCCTCGACGAGTCTGCTCCTTTGGACCGAGACGTGGTCTGGCATGGCATGGTCGGTATCCCCACCGCCTCTGGGAGAAGCATGTGTGGTGGCTGCATCGTCCAAAGCCTCAGCGCGGGGGTCTTGGCGCCGATCATCTGGCTTGCCCTGGCCAATGCGGCGCTGCGGGCGGGTGAGGGTTGAACCTGCGGCCACAACGTCCTGCCGGACTGCATAGTACAATGGGCCCTACGTTTGTGGCCAGCTGCAGACCCACCGAGTCCGCCCGGTCTGCGCGTCGAGGAAATGCAACAGATGTATGACAAACTGCGTGGTCGGGGGTACGTCGAGTGAGCCAAACCAAGCCGCTGCGCATTGCCATGCTGGGAACTAGAGGCGTCCCAGCTACTTACAGCGGCTTTGAGACGTGTGTGGAGCAGCTGGGTTCGCGGCTGGTGCAACGAGGTCACCAGGTGACCGTGTATTGTCGCTCCCATCACACAGGGAAGGGACCTCGGAACTACAGGGGAATGGACCTTGTTCACCTGCCCACGATTCCTGGCAAGTACACTGATACCATCGTGCATACGTTTCTCTCGGTGGTACACCTGGCCTTGAGGCCAAGCGATATCGTACTCATGTTCAATGTGGGCAACAGCCCCGTGGCCTGGATTCCACGACTGCTTAACCAGAAAGTGATCCTGAATGTCGATGGATTCGATTGGGAGCGGGACAAGTGGCCAGTGTGGGCCAAGGCCTACATCCAGTTCTGCGCGAGGCTGGCGACGGTGTTTCCCGATGCGATCGTTGCCGACTCAAGGGTTATCGAATCCTACTACCTCCAGCAGTTCGGTAAGGAGTCAACGCTAATCGCCTACGGCTCGGAGGTTCGTAAGGCTGAGCCGGGGCGGTGTTTGGCCCAGTACGGGCTGGTGCCGAGGGAGTACGTCCTGTTCGTCGGCAGGCTGGTTCCCGAGAACTGCGTCCATCATCTGGTGGAGGCGTTTTCGGGCCTGGATACGTCATACCGATGCATGATCGTTGGGGATGCACCCTATGCCGAGGATTATATCCGGTGGCTCAAGTCCATCGCTGGGCACAATGTCATCTTCACAGGTTATGTCTTTGGCGAGGAGTATCGTGAACTCGGTTCGCATGCGTACGCGTTTGTGGAGACTTCCAGCGTTGGCGGTACCCACCCCGCTCTCCTGGAGGCCATGGCGCTGGGTAACTGCGTGATAGTCAATGACACTGCGGCTAACCTCGAAGTTATTGATGACGCGGGCATTTCCTATGTAGGATCGGAGGGGAGTACTGGCTTGCGCCGAGTGCTGACGCACCTGATGGAGCGCCCGCAAATTGCCGAGGACTTTCGGCATCGGGCAGAGCAACGGGCGCGGGACTGCTACTCGTGGGAGTCGGTGACCGATGACTATGAGCGGCTTTTTCAGCAGATTCTGGGCCTTGATATGCAGGGGCTCGGAGGAGATGTGCTTCGTGCGCCGCCCCCGTCCTCATCGTAAGCGTGGCCCGATTCTGCCGGGAGTGGCCGTCTACGGTTACGTATGATGGCTCTGCTCGTTTGTGTGTTCTGGAACCTATGTGAGTTGAAACAGAGTTCATGGATGCGGAGGCTGTGATGCGCGAGACGGTTAGTGAGTTGCGTAGGCGAAACGTGGGTTTGCTGATTCTTGTACTGGTTGTGGCGGCTCTGTATCTGTTGGTCGTCGACTCGGTTGTGTGGGCAGTCCCCGGGCAGAGCCCTCTGCGGCAGACGGTGCCTACCCTTACACCCACACCGTTTCCCGAATGGATTTGGATTAGCAGTCCCGGTGGCGATCCCACGGACTATGCCCCGGGAGGCGTGCCGGATGTGGATCAGAAGCAGGCCGACTGGAGTCCCACGACGGCGATGGGTGCCTGGACCCACAGTGCTCCCGTTGCCGCCCTGAATGCCCTGTGGTGGCTGGACTCGCGGTGGGACGGTGGGACAGCTGCCCCTCCGGCGATTGCCGACGGATGGGAGCTTCTGAAGGTGTATGGTGAGTGGGATGACCACGACCCGCGCAATGTGATCCCTGCGGTGGAACATCTGGCGCTCCTCATGGGCACCAACGCCCGTAATGAGGATCCAGACTACCTTGGTACTGAGGTGAATGATGTGCTGGCTGGACTGCGCCAATACATACAGGACCAGTCTGTGAATCCATCGGTGGTGGTTGAGTTGGTGGATCGACCATCGCTGGACCAACTCCAGGGATGGGCGCGAGCGGGCGATGCTACAGTCCTCATGCTGGGTTTCTGGCAATGGCAAGGGGAAGCATGGGCATATCTGGGGGGGCACTATGTGACGCTGGCAGGCTTTGAGCCCTACAACCGATTGGTGGCCCTATCGGACCCGTATCGGGATGCTTACGAGGAGGGACGCTCCCTCCTGGGGAGGATCCCTTTTACCCATAGCTATCCTCACGATGTCGATGTGCATAACGATGTTCGATATGTTTCTCACGACAGCTATCACTCGGCCGCGGTGGAGGGTCCCGGTGGTACCCTCGCGCTGACGGACTATGTGGATTTCTGGGCCGCTTTCGAGGAAATCACGAATCACATGGGTCAGAACGTGCCCGTGGCCTTTCAGCAGTATCTCGGCAGATACAGCAGCGCGGCGGTCACGCCCAAGGTGGACTATGCCATCGTGCTGAAAAGGGATCTTGGGCCACAGGTGTATCAGGTGCGTCTGCCCATTATATTGAAGGGTTCATGGTGAGCAAGTTCGGGGACAGGCGTCGTTGGTGAACGTGCAGAGTGTCCTGTGAGCGTCGGTCACGTCGGTGCGAACAGCAATTGAGTGGATCTGTGTCCCGTTGCCGCAAGGGATGGGCCGGGATGGGGAGCCTGCTGGCTGGACTGCTGTTCCTGGGTCTGGTGACATCGACAACTGGGATGGTGCGTGCCCCGCAGCTTCAGCAAGCCGGTCGCGAGCCCAGCCCATTCACAGCGGACTTTTATGCGACACCGAACCAACGTGTTGGCGTCGGGCTGATCCCTGGGGTGATAATCACGGTGGACGGCGAGATTCGGAGAGCCGCCATCACCGACTATGATGTGGGCCCACTGCACATTGGGTGGTACTGCAACTGGAATACGGCCGAGGATCCGCCACGACCTGATGGCATGCGCTTCGTGCAGCTTGTGCGGATTAGGCCGAGCCTTTACCCGACCAATACCCAGGAGATTACGGCGGCCGTGGCGGCCAACCCGGGTTCCTTGTGGATCATCGGCAACGAGCCAGAAGCCAGGTACAACCAAGGCAACCGTACGCCGGCGACATACGCCGAGATCTACCATGACCTGTACATGTGTATCAAGGGTACGCCTGATGTCCCGGGGTTGGATCCGACCGCGTGGATTGCCATCGGGGGCGTCATACAGCCGACGCCGTTGCGCCTACAGTGGCTGGACATGGTGCTAGAGGCATATGTCAGCCGCTATGGCGATGAGATGCCTGTGGACGTTTGGAACACTCATGTGCAGATCTTGCAGGAGAAGGCCGCGACCGTCTCGGACCCGCTGCCCTGGGGCGCGGCGATACCAGCGGGACTGGACGCTCCCGAAGGCCGGCTCTACACCCTCCTGGACAATGGAGATCCCGCAGTTTTCCGGCAGCTGGTCACAGAGTTCCGCCAGTGGATGAAGGACAGAGGTTTTCAGGACAAGCCGCTGATCATTTCGGAGTACGGGGTCATCATGCCGTCCAGTTATATTGTTGAGGGAGGCGACCCGGCACGAGGGGATCGGAAGGTTACGGAGTTTATGCTCGAGACCTTTGACTGGCTGCTGACCACCCACGATGCCGATTTGGGCTATCCGGCGGACGGCGATCGGCTGGTGCAGCAGTGGATGTGGTTCAGCCTCAACAGCCATTACAATGGAGCCCTGTTCAACAACGTGGACCCCAAGGTCATCACGCCCTTTGGACGGGCGTTTCGTGGCTACATGTGGAAACTTCTGGGCCTCATGAGGACCATCTCTCTGCCCGTGGTGGTTAGGGATGCGGTCGGGCGCTAACGTTGCTTGTCAAGGGACAGGCGCAAGAGCCTTGACAGGCGCTGGGCAAGCCTGGCTCGACCCGAGGTATCGTTGTTGGCTCAGACACTTCTCGCTCAAGCGGGTGCCAGCTAATGGTGTGCTGTGACGCGCTGTTATCTTGCTTAGACCGAGACCATTGATCGTTTACCGGTTTCAGGAAGGTCGTTAACCTGGGCCGCCAACTGTATAATGTGGGGCCAGAGAGATCAGTTCGTTCAAGAATGAGTGCGCTTGATGGCAAAGTCCGGTCAGCTGGACGCATCGTTGGAGGCACCGAGGCAAGCCTCTCGGTGCCTGGGCGTTGAGCCGAATTGGACCGTCACCAGACCACGGCGCCAGGACCGTGTCCCCACACTTTCCCGGGTGATGGACAAGTCGTTAGAAGGAGCTGTTCATGCGCTTGCGAAGATCGTCTTTTGTCTTCTTTATCGTGACATTGGTCGTGCTGTACCTGTCTTATGGCTGGAACGCCTGGGCTATGCCCGGTCAGAATCGACTGCGCCAGACGGTCCCGACGCCAACACCCAAGCCGCCCACGGCGACCGCGGCACCACCCACAGTGGAGCCTCCAACGGCGACTCCGGAGGCTCCGACGCTAACACCAGAGCCTCCAACCCCTGCGCCGGCGACCGCAACTCCTGTCCCTCCTACGGCCGAGCCTCCGACAGCCGTGCCTCCAACCACCGTGCCACCGACGGCCATAGCTCCGACGGCCACGCCGGTGCCTCCGACCGCTACGAAGGTGCCACCAACCCCGACGCTGGTAGTGCCCACGGCTCCACTGCTGCCACCCACGGCTGCCATCCCTTCGCTGACTGCAGCGTCTGAGCCTTCCAGGGCGACGGCGGTTCCTCAAACCGCCACGCCAGAACCGCCTACGGCGACGCTGGTCCCGCCCATCAGTACGGCGGTGCCTGCCACGCCGCTCCCCACGTCAACCACCACTGTGATCAGAGATGTTGGTGGAATTCCGGTGAGTACCATTGGCTTCGTGGCAGGCATTGTTGCCCTGGCGCTGGCGGTGTACATCCTGGTTGTACGACGGCGGTAACGCAACGGGAGCGGATCGGGCCTATCCACTGCCTGTCCATGTAGCGGGTGGTAACGTCATCCCTGGGCGGTGGCACCCGATGTTGTCTTATGGAAAGGACGCTGGACTTGGACAAGTCGAAGATGATCGTTCTGGGACTGGACGGCGCGACCTTTGACCTGATTGAACCATGGGCTGCCGAGGGCAAACTGCCTAACTTTCGGAGGTTGATGGACACTCAGGCATGGGGAAGGCTGGAATCTACCCTGCCACCCCTGACCGCGGTCGCCTGGACCACCTTTGCCACCGGCAAGAATGCCGGCAAACATGGGCTGTTCGATTTCGTCCGCCGCCAGGCCGACGGCTACGGGGTGAGCCTGGTGCGCGGCGGTGACCGTCGGGCGCCTGCGTTCTGGCAGATACTGGACGACCTGGGCTACCGCGTTGGCGTGATCAATGTCCCCATGACCTATCCTCCCGATCGTCTCCGGCACGGGTTTGTGGTTTCGGGATTCGATGCGCCTGGCCTAGAATCGGCGTTCGTGCACCCTCCGGAGCTCAAGTCCCGGCTGCTGGGCATGGGCTACCAGCTGTACACCCGCCAGGATAATCTGGAAGTGTGGGCTCAAAGCCTGTTGGACGTGCTGCACGTGCAGCGCAAGGTGTTCTGGGAGCTGTTGCGCGGCGATCAACCGGACGTGCTGGTGATGGTGTTGAGCCAGTTGGATGCGTCCCAGCACTTGTTCTGGGAGGATATGGAGCGGGGTGAGGGTCCCTTTGCAGCGGTGATACCGCGCCTGTACCAGGAGATGGACGGTTTCGTTGGGGAGATTCTGGACGCGATGGGACCGGGCGATGCTCTCCTCATCGTCTCAGATCATGGAGCCGGTGGTCTGAAAAAAGCGGTGTCCATCAATCAATGGCTCTTGCAGGAGGGCTACCTGAGCCTGCGCCAGGACACCTCCAGCCGGAGGTGGACGCGGAGGTTACTCCAGGGCGGGGGCACCTGGTTGGCAGGACACCTCCCTCGCTGGGCCAAGACCATCGTCAAAGAGCGCTTTGCTACGGTGCGGGATGGGGTCGAATCCTACGTGCTCTCGTCGCGGATCGACTGGGCGCGCACCCGGGCTTTTTCCGTGGGGGAGTACGGAGGCATCTTCCTCAACCTGCAAGGTCGCGAGAGCCAGGGCGTCGTGGCACCCTCTGATTACGAAGGCCTGCGTGGCGAGATCGCTGCAAGATTGCTGGCCCTGCGGGATCCCACCGACGGGGACATCGTGATTGAACGCGTCCACCGTCGGGAGGAAGTCTACCACGGACCGTGGCTGGACCAGGCGCCGGACCTGGTGTTACGCTGGAACTTTCAGTATGATTGCCGCGAGAGGGTCGGCGCAGAACAGCAGGGTGTCTTTGAGGATTCAATGTCGTACCGGTCCTTTCGCCGCCACCGCAAAACGGGCGTACACCGACTGTACGGCGTGTTCCTGGCTTCCGGCCCGCAGATGGCAGCCGGACCGGTGCTTGGAGCCGGCCTGGCTGATGTGGCCCCGACCCTTCTGCACATCCTGGGCGTACCAGTACCCGTGGACATGGACGGCCGTGTGTTGGAGGAGGCATTGCAGCCAGCCTGGCGGACGGCTCATCCCATCGCGCAGCAGGTGATGGGCGATGAACCTCTGCAGGCCGGCGACACGGAAGCCTACAGCGCCTCTGAGGAGGCCATGGTGCGCCAGCGTCTGCGCGACCTGGGGTACCTGGACTAGCATGACCGAGGGAGAACCAGACGGAGGGCAACGCCTATCCTTTGCCGGGCAATCGCTGCTGATCAGCGCCTTGTTCGCGGTGGAGGCGGCAGCTAGCTTCGCCGTGGATATTGTGGTGGCGGCCGCTTTTGGCCTGACCGCTCAGGCGGATGCGCTTCTGGTAGCCTGGGCGTTGCCGCTGACCATCGGGCGCTCGGTGTTTCAGAGCCTCACCAAGTCTTTCATGGGCCTGTTCGCCGGCAACCGGGGGGGCAGCCGGGACTACGGTCCGGCCATCCTGGCTGTGGCATCCCTGGCGTTCCCGGGGGCGGCCCTGCTAAGCGTCACCAGCGCCTGGTGGCTGCCCCTGACGATGCCTGGGGCAGGCGCTGGCACCCGCGCTCTGGCCGTGTCCCTTGCTCGCACGTTGTCGTGGTTGGTGGCATTTCTGGCCCTGGCGGAGACCACCCGGGCGGTGTACTACCGGGAGGGCCGTTGGGCGGTCCCGTCCCTGGCAAGGTTGGCGGGCGACGTGGTGGCGATTGGTGCTCTGTGGCTGGCGGGACGGTCCGATGACCCTGCCCTGGCGGCGTGGGGCCTGGTGGCCGGGGCTGGCCTGGAAGGCGGCCTAGGGCTGCTGGGGCTTCACTGGTGGGTAACGCCACGCATTGAGTGGCGGTGGCCCAGCCGTCCGGAATGGAGGGAGATGCTGAACCTGGTAGGAGCGCCCATGGCGGGCCAGGGTGTGCGTACGTTGGCCGGCGTGGTCGAGCGGGCGGTGGCTTCCCTCCTCCCCGTGGGGACTGTGGCCGCCGTGAGCCATGCCACCCGCATCATCCATGCCGTGGAGCGCTTTGTGCTGGGCGGCTTTGTCATCAGCGCCATCCGTTCCGAGTCCGACGGGAAGGACTTTGACCAGCGCAGCGCGTTCCGACTGGTGGCCTGGGTCGGTTTGTGGGTTGCCGTGGTCGTCGTGGTGCTGGGCCAATCCCTCGCGCACGCAGCTTTCGCCCGCGGTCAGTTCTCATCGGCGAACGCGGCGACTCTGGCAACTGTCCTGCGGTCGTATGGGCTCACCATCCTGGGCCTGGCTGCGACACGGGTGCCTTTTGCCCTGGGATACGCCCGAAAGAGGCCGGGAGTAATCCTGGGCTACTTTGTCACTGTGTCGCTGGGGCTGATTGCTAGCCTGGTGGTGCTGGTTCGATTGGGTTTCGGCCTATCGTCCTTCGGCCTGAGCCAGGCGGTGGGGGTGTGGGCGGCCTTTGGCTTCCTGTACCTCGCCCTCCTGCGACCCCACGGCGACACGTTCTGGACCCTGGTGGACAGCAGGCAGTGGCTGGTGGGAGCGGTGATCACCCTCGGCGGGACGTGGGCGGTCAGCTCCACCCTGGCAGCTCTGGTGGGCAGGTCGTCCCTTGGGTCGTGGTTGCACCTGGTGGCCGGCCTGGGGGCCAGCGTGGCTTTCTGGGCGCTGTCGGCCTGGGTCTTGGGCCTCCGCGAGGCCATTGGCTTCGTGGGGTGGGCGAAAGGGAAGCTGTCACGGTGAAGATCGTGCTGTTCTGGTGGCTGTTGGAGCCCGAGCTGGGCTACGGTGGCGCCAAGACAGGCCGCATCCTTGCCGAGGGACTGGCGCAGGCGGGCCATGAGGTTGTGGCGGTGACTACCCACGGAGGTCGTAGCCCGGCCACCGAGGTTCACGGCCGGCTCAAGATCAC
>DDYO01000236.1 GCA_002348045.1 Anaerolineales bacterium UBA2232 | reverse complement strand
GTCCCGGCGACCGGCTCGGCCGTGGTCAAGCCTGCTGCAACGTGAGCGTAGGAAGAAGTGCGGGGAGTGCAGTCGGATGAACCCCAGTGATGCGCTCTATTGCGCGTACTGCGGTGTGCAGCTTGGCGGCGGCTTGCCGCCCAGCGCCAACGACGGTCGCGTCGGCACCAACCCATGACTAACCTGCCGAATCGCCAAGGGTCCCGGTTGCTGCCGCTCACGGATGAGCTAGCGGCCACTGCAGGAAAGGACCCGATATGAACGATGTGCGGGCGGCGATAGTTGCCCTTGCTGCAGGCGAGCGACTTGGAGCACAGCGCGCAGAGGCCGCTATGGCCGAGATCTCTCACGGCAAAGCTACCTCCAGTCAGGTGGCTGCCTTCCTCATGGGTCTGCGTCTGAGGGGCGAAGGAACCGAGGAGCTGATTGGCTGCGCTCGTGCGATACGTGATAGCGTGACGGTGGTCCGGCCCAAACGCCCCGACTTGGTGGATATCTGCGGTACCGGTGATGACCAGGCTGGCACATTCAACATCTCTACGACGGCGGCACTGGTTGCGTCGGGTGCGGGTTTGGCCATCGCCAAGCATGGTAACCGGTCGGTCTCCAGCCGATGTGGCAGCGCGGATCTGCTCGAGGCCATGGGCGTGAATCTCGAGCTGACACCGGAACAGATGGCCCTTTGTATTGACGAGGTTGGCATCGGCTTTCTCTTTGCACCGCTGCTCAATCCCGGGATGGATGCTGCCCTGTTGGTTGCGCGCGAAATCGGCGTAAGGACCGTGCTCAACGTTCTTGACCCACTCATCAACCCAGCAGGCGCCCAGGCGCAGGTTTTGGGCGTGTATTCCGCCGGCCTGACCGAGCCTGTAGCACACACCCAGCGCGCATTGGGCATCCGTCGTTCCCTTGTTGTCTATGGTGCTGATGGCATGGATGAGCTGTCAACCACTGGCGTGAACAAGGTGAGCCGGCTGGACGAGGACGGCCTCGTCTCCACGTTCTTCTTGGATCCATCTGAGTTGGGGATCCCCCGAGCTCGACTGCAGGATGTTGCAGGGGGTCTTCCCGAAGTCAACGTTCGCATCACTCAGGACGTCCTGTCGGGCACGGAAGGCGCGCCGCGGCAGATTGTCCTTCTCAATGCGGCGGCCAGCTTGGTAGTTGGTAAGCTGGCCCGGAGCCTTCGGGAAGGCCTTGCCGCTGCCGCTGCTAGCATCGACAGCGGTGCGGCCAAATCAAGGTTGGACGCGCTCATACGTTTCACGCAGGCAGTGCGGAATACCTAGCATCACCCGAGATGGAATCGCTGGCGGTCAGTCGGTAAAGGGGCACCCGCTGAGACGTGAATGTTCGGATTGCCGTTTCGCTGGTGGTAGGTGCGCTCGCTTAGGACTGATGGGTCCTATTACGTGCAATGAAGGCGCAAGATGCTGGTCCTGGACGCCTGCTCTTCAGATGAACCTCACTCTCTTTAGCAGCCACGACCTTCCAACTGATTGGCGTAGCCGAACGCTCTGGTGGTGACCGTCGGTAGGCCCTGAGAACGGCAGGGTTGCCTGGCTGCGGACCCTGGCAGGCCTATGCTCTGCTGTCCAGGCGGTTCTGAACCCGGCTCTTGGCACGGGCATCTGACCAGAACCGTCGTTGGTCGTTGCTACACGGCGCCCTGTGGTTCAGTAGTCTGCGCTTGATCTCCGTCTGCTGTCCAAAGTCAGTTTGCTGAACTGGATCACGATCGCCTTGGCGGTCGGGATGAGCGCCAAAGGGGTGGTCGGTTTCCGATAGCTTTGTCTCAGAACAGGTGCTGCCGATCGATTCACCGTCGTCAGGAGTGATTGTATCGTGGTGACTTGTTTTCGCGGTCTGCTCATGCTCACGGCTGTCTTGTCTTTGATGGGCTGCGGCGCGGGCACCCCACTGGCCCCAACGCCTTCACCTTCGAGCCCTGTGTCGCCGGCCACCCTCCATGTGTTCAAGCTGGTAGAACCGGAGTCCGCCTCAGTGGGAGACAAGATACGGTTCACCGTGGTGGTGATGAATGACATGATAACTGGGGCAGACCCTGGGCTGGCGGTCACGATCGTAGATCGCCTCCCTGAAGGCCTGCGCTTTGAAGCTGACTCAAACCGCGTCGGCAGCTACGATGAGGCGAGTCGATCGGTGAACTGGCAAGGGGGAGTAGTCCGGGGCGGCACGGTGGAAGTGAGCTTTGAGGCCTGGATCATGCCGCAGTCTCCGTCCTGTCGCGCTATCACCAATCGCGCCGAGGTCACTGATGCTTTCGGCACGTTGCGTCATGCGCAAGTAGATCTGCTGATTGTGGAGCCGAGCCCCACTGCGACCCTGCCGCCGCCATTTGCGACGCCGACGACCGCGACACGGCTGCCGCAATCTCCTACGCCCACGGCGACCAGCGAAGGTGCTGCGACAGAAACGCCTGCGATTCCGTCGGTCACGCCGACCATCGGCATCACTCCCGCTGAGGGTAGTCAGGTTCCCTGGGTCAAGGTTCTGGTCGTGACGCCCGATGAGCCCCCAGTCTACTACCTGGTAGCTGGTGATTCCTTGTATCGAAGTGCGGATCTGGGTCGTGTATGGACACGTGAGCCGCTGGAGGGAGTGCCCTCGGACAGCAGGGTGACTTCTTTCGCAGTGGACTACCGCCATTCAGAAACGATGTACCTGTGCACCGATGGTGGGCTTTACGGCCGTGAGGAAGCCGGCGACGACTGGTCGTTCCTACATGCTCAGAGGATCACGGCGCTTGCCGTGGACTTGATAAACCCAGATGTCCTGTGGGCCGGCATTGGTTGGGACACTGCACAGAACGCAGTTATAGTCAAGAGCGGTGACCGTGGGCGGACCTGGGGCAAGGCAGACCATGGAATCGACGTCGTTGGCTATGGCACCCATGTGAGCGCGATTCTCGTACACCCCAACAATCCGAACGTCATTTGGGCTCATGTTCGCCCAGGCTGGCGTCACGGCTGGCCACCAGGACTGGTGTACAGGGGTGGACGGGATGGTTCATGGGAAAGGCTGTCCCTTGGCGCTCCTTTCGACTCCCAATCTTCACCGGATGTGTGGCAGAACCAGGACATCTGCATGGTTAGCGGCCTGGCCTTCGATCCGAGCATAAACGCCCTTTATGCCGGCTGTGATGTGAGCTGGTTCAATGGCCAGGATCGTTACTACCGGCTTCTGAAGACCCTAAACGCCGACTCTCCCAATTCCTCGGTGGTACATTGGGAGTTGGCGTCCGTTCTGGGACGAGCACCCGAGGGGGCGCTCAGCGTCAACACGGTGCGACCGCTGGCGGTGGACGCGAGAGAGCCCAAGTCGCTATTTGTTTTCGTGGACACAACGGTTCCGGGTCAAGAGCCCCGATTCCTCCTGCTGGTTAGCCATGATGATGGAGCCAGTTTCGAGCCAGTGTCGACGGAGGGCCTACTGGCCAGGTGATCGCGTCCAATCCCTCGCCCGCGGTGGCCTTGTTGGAACGTGCCAGGCGGCCGAGCAAAATCCGACGGCGGGGCGTCGGCGCTCCGATGAACGGCGGCCTGATGATAGGCCAGTATGATGGCTCTCCGGCTTACCGCTGGTGCGCTCTAGTCCGCCGGGACAGCTGCGAGGGCGTCGCACTGGCTCTGGTGGCAACTTGCCAAATGAGCACGGTGGCAGGGTTTCCATGATCCGCGGGGAGTGAAGGGCGGCCAATGGTGGAGCTCAATGTGGGCGCCGGCTACTGGTAACATCCCATTGCTTGGCGCATGTTGGCA
>DDYO01000155.1:292-2971 GCA_002348045.1 Anaerolineales bacterium UBA2232 | reverse complement strand
GCCCGAGGTCGGGCGCATGAAGAAGGAGCGTGCCCAGAGCGCACGCAGATAGAAGTTGAGCTTGCGCTGATTGTCGACGAACAGGGTGCCGCGCCGTTCCTTCTGAAGCACCGCGCGCGAGGACTCGGTTTGAAGCCCGAAATAGGCCATCTGCCCGTCGAGATCGCGTGCATGGGCCTGAGCGCCCCAGAGCGCCCAGCGGCGCAGACCGCCGAGCGTCAATTTGGAGAGCAGCTCGTCCATGTTTTCCATCATCGGGCGCAGGCCACGCGGCGACTTGCCCGAGAGCTGATGCAGCAGGTTGAGATAGCCGCGCAGCACCTCCGCATCCCCGAGTCGGCTCGCGGCCAACGGCATGCTGGACATGACCAGCGCCACCACCGTTCCGGAGGTGTGCGAGGCGAGCTTCATCAGTGCACTCACCACCTCGGGGATGATGTCCTCGCCCACCTCCTTGGCGACCCGCGGCATCTCCTGCACATAGGTCAAGACCAGGTCGACACCCTTGTTCAGGCCGCATATCGCCTTGATGCCGGTGAGGTAATGCTCCAGCCCGCGCGGCGACATGACGCGTGCCGCCTCGTGGTAGCTCGCGTCCAACGCCTGGGTGTGCGGATGATCCGCGTCGGCCTTGAGGCAGGAGAGGTATTCGCTGAAGTCGATGCTCATTTGGGGAGCCTCCAGCTGCCAGCCTCCGGCCTCCAGCCCCCGGCTGCCTGCCGCCAGCCTCCGGCCTTCGGCTTGCGGTTACCTGCGGCTCCGACCACCGTCTGCCGAGAGCGTTGAGAAGGCCAGTGGGGCGCTATCGGGAATTCGTTACACTCGTCCCGGTTTATCGGGAGAGCGATTGGAGAAGGCCTACAAGCATGCGACGGACATCTGCGCATTGCTGAACGAGCCGATCGGCTGTTTCGTGCGCGAGGTAACCGAGCTCTTTGGAGAGTATGCATTGGTACTCCAGTTCGTTCAGCGAGCCAGCGGCGATGTGTAGAAACCGCGCAAATTCAGCATCACTGGAGCGTCCTCGACCTTCGGCGATATTGGACGGGACGGAGACTGCTGCCCGGCGGATCTGACTTGTCGATCCAAAGCGCTCATCGGAGGGAAACGATAGGGTTTCGCGATAAACGGACAAGGTCAGCGCATGTGCCTTTGCCCAGACATCGAGCCGTCGATAATCCTTCACCGATCCGTCGCTGGGGCAGGCGGCTGGCGGCTGGCGGCTAAAAATACGTATTCACCGCAGCATCCAGCGTATCGCGCATATCCGGATCATCCGTCAGCGGCCGCACCAGCGCCATACGGCAGGCCGATTGCGGATCGATGCCCTTGCCGATGAGTTGGGCGGCATAGACCAGCAGGCGGGTGGACATGCCTTCGTCGAGCCCGTGACCCTTGAGGTTGCGGCTGCGTTGGGCGACTTGGACCAGCTTCTCGGCGGTCTCCTTGTCGACGTGACCCTCGTGGGCGACGATCTCGGTCTCGATGTCGGCGGACGGGTAGTCGAAGTCCAAGGCGCCGAAGCGCTGTTTGGTCGACTGCTTCAGATCCTTCATCAGGCTCTGATAGCCGGGATTGTAGGAGATGACGATCTGGAAATCGGGGTGTGCCTGGACCAACTCGCCCTTCTTCTCGAGCGGAAGCTGCCGGCGATGGTCGGTCAGCGGATGGATGACGACCGTGGTGTCCTGGCGGGCCTCCACGACCTCGTCCAGATAGCAGATGGCACCGATGCGTGCGGCCACGGTGAGCGGGCCGTCTTGCCATTTGGTGCCGTTGATGTCGAGCAGAAAACGTCCGACCAGATCGGAGGCGGTCATGTCTTCGTTGCAGGCCACGGTGATCAGCGGCTTGCCCAGTTTCCAGGCCATGTATTCGACAAAGCGCGATTTGCCACAGCCGGTAGGGCCCTTGACCATCACGGGCAGTTTGGCCCGGTAAGCGGCCTCAAACAGCGCGATTTCGTTGGTCTGTGGCTGGTAGAACGGCTCTTGGGTGATGCGGTACTGCTGGGTGGTGTCGGTCATGTGCAGCTTTCATTGCGTTGATTTTTTGAAAACAAGACATTGGTGCCTGGTGCATTGTGGGCCAGCAGCGCGCATTGGGTATCTGACGTCGCTCGTGTCCCCCGTGACGGGCTTTGCCCGTCCCTCCTCCTTGACCTCGCTATGTCAGACACTCAACGCACGCTGCTTGCGTGGTGTCCTTTGGGTCGGACTTTGTGGGGCAGACTTCAGTCTGCCATGGTCGACTGAAGTCGACCCCACGTAGGTCAGAACAGCTCAAGCTCGGGGTGGTGGGGTGCCCTGCAAAGCGAGGTCAAGGAGGAGGCATTGGCCTTGCGGCCAATGCCGGGGGACACGAGCGGCGCAGGGCACCCTGCCGCCCCGAGCCCTCAGCAAAGGCCAGAGATGTCCCTGACTTCCCTGCCTCAAGCGGCTTTTACTTATGCACACCCAACTTCTCACGCCAGCCCGGGAACAGCTTGTCCGCATCCCCAGGGAATGACTCAAACGCCCGGGCAAATTCTTTGTGCTCCTTGGCAAACTCGATCGGGTCAGCGCCGGATTTCCAGCATTCATACGACTGGCGCAGTGAAATGGCACCGGCTGCAGGCGAGTCAATGTGGCCATAAGAGCCACCGCCCGAGGTGTTGATCACGTTGCCGTGGCCCAGGTT
>DDYO01000155.1:0-174 GCA_002348045.1 Anaerolineales bacterium UBA2232 | reverse complement strand
TGGTGCCGACGTGGATGCCGGACGCTCCTTGCAAGCGGGAGATCTTGGCCAGCACAAAAGCGGTGTAGCCGCGCTTGGCACTGGGTGACGTGATCATGCCGTGACCGGCGCGGTGGTAATGCAGGTACTGGTTGGGATACTGCCGGCGCGCGGTGGTGATCATGCCGGGGCCGC
>DDYO01000199.1 GCA_002348045.1 Anaerolineales bacterium UBA2232 | reverse complement strand
CGCAAACCAACGAGCGCAGTCAAGACCTGCCACGCCTGTACTGCCCGACTGGTGCTATTTGGTGGATAACTGCAGCCACACTCAGAGAGGCAGGCACATTCCATATCTCGAATCGCACGGGATGGGAGATTGATTGGCATCGAGCGGTGGACATCGACACCGAGGACGACTGGTGCATGGCAGAGTTGCTCATGCGAGACCGTCTTGGGCAAGGAAGTACGCAAGCGTGACGCAGGGGCTTGTAGTCTACACGACAGTCTATCCGGGCGTTGAAAAGTACCTCTCCGCGTGGTACCAGTCCGTGGTTCAGCAAACCGACCAAGACTTCGACCTTTGGATCGGGTGTGACCTTGTGACACCAGCCGATATTGAACGATGGCTTGGCAAGATGCCCTCAGCGACCTTCGTCCAAGGGCAGACTGGTGCGACTCCCGCAGAGATTCGGCAGCAAGCGCTGGTCGAAATCGTCAAGCGCTATCCCGCCGTCGTGCTCGCGGACAGCGATGACCTGCTTTACCCGACCAGGATTGCCGCGGCGCGGCGTTTCCTTACGCGAGCAGATGTCACCGCGTGTGCCATGCGCCTGGTTGATGTGTCCGGGACCGAAGTACTCGGCCACTTCGCGCCAGTGGCCAACCCTTCCGGTGTCTTGCCCTCCCGCAACTGCTTCGGTTTCGGCAACTCTGCGTACCGAGCGTCGGCACTGAAGGCCGCGCTCCCAATCCCCTACGACTGCGAGATTGTTGATTGGTACGTTGCTACAATGGCATGGGCCCGCGGAGCAAGGCTATCGTTTGATTCACAGACTGGTGTAGCATACCGCCAGCATGAGGCCAATGTGGCCCCGCTAGGCGGTGATGCCACCGAGGCGAGAGTGCTCTGGGAAACGGACAAGGTGGTGCATCACTATGAGGTCGTTCTACGGCGGCGCGCTGACATGCTTCCAGAAAGGCGACGAGCAATTGAGGTTGCCGCAAGCGAAGCATCCGCCTTTGCCAGGACAATCACCACACAGAGATTCGTCCTACGCAGATACATTTGCGCACTCAACAACATGCAGCTCACAGGCTTGTGGTGGGAGCGCGTTGCAGATACTAGCCTGAGGAGAATATGGCAGACGAAATCAGAATAGCTGGGCAACCAATTGGTGCATCGCATCCGCCCTACTTCATCGCCGAGGTCGGTGCCAATCACAACGGGGACATGGACCTCTGCCGCCAACTAATAGACGCCGCCGCCACTGCAGGCGCGGATGCAGTGAAGTTCCAGTCGTGGTCAGCGGATTCTCTCTTGGGCAATGACCTCCGGCAAGACCCAGTCACATTGGCCGAGGTGAGAAGACTCAGTCTTACACCTCAACAGCACCGCATGGCCAAGGAACACTGTAGCAAGCGCGGTGTTGCATTCTGTTCCACTCCCTTTTCAAACGAGGAAGTCGACATGCTGGTCGATCTGGGCGTACCCTTTCTGAAGATAGCATCCATGGACGTTACTTATCCGCAGCTGCTCAGTTATGTGGCGCGCCAGCATCTGCCGGTGGTCCTATCAACGGGAATGGCCAGTCTCGGGGAGATTGAGGCGGCCATGACCACATTGAAGAAGCATGGTGCCAGCGATATTGCGCTCTTACACTGCGTGTCAGTGTATCCGCCGCAGACGAGTACAGTGAATCTCCGCAACATTGGCATGCTGCAGGAGGTATTTGGCGTCCCGGTGGGCTACAGTGACCACACCTTGGGCATCGGTTGTGCCATCGGCGCGATTGCCCAGGGAGCCTGCATCATCGAGAAGCACTTCACCCTCAATAAGAACATGGACGGCTGGGACCACGCAGTTTCTGCCGAGTGCAACGAGTTGGCACAGATCGTGCGAGAAGGAATGGCAGTGTGGGAAGCCTTGGGCGACTCCCGACGCATCGTGTCAGCTGACGAATTGGAGAAGCGACTGGCATTTCGTCGGTCAGCGGTGGCCGCCCATGACCTGGCGAAAGGCCAGATAGTATCTGAGGCGGACCTCAGCTTCAAGCGGCCCGGTGGAGGCATTGCGCCAACGGAGGCCCCGTATGTGCTCGGGAGACGTATTCGTCATGATGTTGAGCAAGGTGAAATGCTGACCTGGCAATCATTGGAATAGTGTGGAACGCTTCTCTTAGAGAATCGCCGACGTGGTGCAAACCGTCAAATGACCTGGGACCACTGCAGGTCTCTTGGAGCAACTGCGATGAAGGACATAGTGATCATCGGGGCCGGAGGCTTTGCCAAGGAGGTGGCGTGCCTCATCGACCAAATCAACCACAATAGCCCCCAACCTGAGTGGCATGTAATTGGCCATCTCGAATCAGACCACTCGCGGGTTGGGCTGCAGTGCGGCAGATACACGGTAGTTGGTGTGGACACGTTCCTCGATTCGCATTCCGAACCTCTTTATGTCACCGTTGGCATTGCGTCCCCTCAACGGGTGAAGACACTGGTTGATTCGCTGCGCAGGAAGCCACACGTCTGCTTCGCGAACTTCTTTCACCCCGGCACCCTTGTGGTTGAACCCCTACAGGTTGGCACCGGCAACGTGGTGCTCGCTGGATGCATCTTCAGTATCGATGCAACTGTGGGTTCGTGGAACTCCTTCAACTACAGTGGCATCATCGGCCACGACTGCAGAATCGGAAGCTACTGCGTACTCGGACCAAGAGTCAACTTGGCGGGTAACGTCACAGTCGAGGATGGCTGTTACATAGGATTCGGAGCAACCATTCTTCAAGGAATCCGAATCGGCGCAGGTGCCGTCGTCGGTGCAGGGGCCGTTGTCACCAAAGACATTGAACCTGACACAACCGTGGTCGGCGTGCCTGCACGAAAGCTGGAGAAGGGAGACAGATTTGACCAATCTTGAGCCCTTGCTGGTACGTCAAGAGTGCTCCATCCGTGAGGCCATGGCTACGATCGATGCGAACGGCCAGGGCATCGTGCTCGTCGTTGACCGGGAACTGCACCTAATGGGCACTGTGACCGACGGCGATGTGAGGCGAGCCATCCTGCGTGGTGTGAGTCTCGATGCCCCAGCGGCGTCAGTCATGAATACGAACCCCGTGTCCGCTCTTGAGAACGCGAGTCCGGCGGAGCGCCTACGACTCATGGACGAAGGGAAGAAGGGGACTAGCGTACACCATCTTCCCATGTTGGATACTGCTGGCAGGGTGACGGGAATCGCGCTGCGACGGGAACTCATGCGCCCACCGGCCAGTGCCACAACTGCTGTGGTAATGGCCGGTGGGCTTGGTACGCGCTTGCTGCCATTGACCGGCAACTGTCCCAAACCGCTGCTGCCACTGGCAGGGCGACCAATCATGGAATGGATCATCCTTGGCCTGAGACGTGCGGGCATCTGTGATATCTGCGTGACCACGCACTACATGGCCGACGCAATTGTCAAGTACTTCGGCGATGGGGCAAGGTTCGACGTGCGGATCACGTACGTGCACGAAGAGCGCCTGTCGGGGACGGCAGGAGCACTGCGCCTGTTGCCGCAATGGGACCGGCCTTTGCTGGTTGTGAACGGCGATATCGCCACTAAGCTAGACTTCGCAGCCATGGTGGACTACCACGTTCAGAGCGGTTCTTCGGCCACGGTTGGAGTCCGACATTACACCATGCAGGTTCCCTACGGGGTCGTTAAGATTGATGGGAGCACAATCCTCGAACTGGAGGAGAAGCCGGAGTACACGTTCTTCGTGAATGCTGGCGTGTATGTTCTGGAGCCCGCGGCACGCGAATTCGTATTCGGCAAAGACCACTTGGACATGACTGACCTGCTTCATGCCGTGATGAGAGGTGAAGGGCGCGTTGCCGCGTTTCCCATCGCTGAGTACTGGCGGGACATCGGCAGGCCCGCAGACTACGAGCAGGCTCAGACATACATGGCTGGACTGGACGCAAAGCAATGAATTGGACTGGTAAGCGAGTCTTGGTAACAGGAGCCGGGGGCTTCATTGGCAGTCACCTGACTGAACATCTGGTGCAGTTGGGGGCCACTACACGAGCATTTGTACACTACAACTCACTTGGCAGGCGTGGCTGGCTCACTGACTCGTCGCACGCGGGAGACATAGAGTTCTTCCCCGGGGATATAAGCGACCCAGACCGTACAGCCCAGGCATGTCAGGGCATTGATGTCGTATTCCATTTGGCAGCGCTCATCGGGATTCCGTATTCCTATCACTCACCAGCTGCTTACGTTCGTCCGCACGTAAGCAGCTGGTGAGTGATAGG
>DDYO01000149.1 GCA_002348045.1 Anaerolineales bacterium UBA2232 | reverse complement strand
GAGCAGTCCGCGCTCGCCGCAGCAACTGGCGCGTTCGGTGATGTTCAGAAAAGGAGTAGCGAGCAAGGCGCCATCGCGGAAGATTCGGATGCGCCCAGGTTGTTCCACGATGAACAGCCGCCCGCTACCGTCGCCGGCATGGGTCACGTGCACCGGTCGATCCAGGCCGCCTACGTGGAGCGTCAGCGTGATCTCCGGCGAGTCCAGGCTCCCCTGGACCGTGCTGCCCACCTGGGCCCGTGACAATCCGCCATCGCCTGGCCTTTGCAGTGCAAAGCCCACTATAGCGAGCAGTACAGCGGCGAGGCGTATGGCCCGCACCACTGTCTGCGGGCGCAAGACGCTCTGGTCAGATTGGCCAGTGTTCATAGGCTAGTCTCCTCTCTTGTTCGGGGTCAGCCGAGACCAGCCAGCAAGCCCTGAATGTAGCCAGCAGAAAAGGCAGCAGACTGCCTGCCGATGAACGACTCTCCGTGGGTGCGCACGACGTGGTCATAGTCCAACGCACCCTGATAGCCCACCTCATGCAGGGTGCGGACCACCGCCATCATGTCGATATCGCCGTCGTCGATCATCCGCTCCTCGTAGCCGTTGTCCCTGGGCAGGGTTCCACGGACGTTGCGGAAATGCACATAGTGGATCCTGCCCTGGCTGCCGAAGTGACGAATGCCTTCCAGAAGGTCCTCTCCCGACTCGTAGCGCGTGCCGGTGCAGAAAGTCATGCCGTTGTTGGGGCTGGGCACCTCGCGGAAGAGCCGGTCAAAGTCGGCATAGCAGTACAGGATCTGGGCGTGGCCATTGAAAGTGGGGAGGGGCGGGTCGGCTCCATGCTTGACCAGTCGTACCTTGGCGCTCTCGGCCACGGGAATGAGCTGGCGGTAGGCGTGGAGGAGTTCTTCCCAGAGCATCTCCCGTGTCTCTTCGGCTTGTGGCACTGGGCGGGTGTGCTCTAAGGTGAGGCGAAAGGCCGGGAAAACATAGCCGCCCCGCCCACGGCGTTCGTCCCATCCGGGCAGGTTGGGATCGATGAGCCGGCCGGCGTACTGGCCATGGAAGAAATAGGGGGCCATGTAGGATGCCTGGATGTTGGCCCGCAGGAGTGATGGCGTGTCTGGCTCGATGACCGGGATGCCCAACGCGCCTGCCATCTCAACGATGCGACAGAGCTTGTCAATCTCCTCATCGACATCAGGAGCCTGGGACGGGTTGGAGGGGCCGGTGGCCACCAGGCGCTCGACCTTGAGCCCGATGCGCGCCAGACGCTCGACGAACGCTTCCAGGTCCGCCTTGGGCACGATGCCCTCTTCCTGATAACCAGGCAGGATGTCCAGCCGCAGGCCGAGGTGATCGACGCCGATCTGTTTCAGGTAGTGCAGGTCTGGATCGTCCTCGAACCACTTGGGGTGGATGTAGGCGGATACGAACATATCTGACCTCCTATGTTGATGACTGAAGGGCGTAGCTCTTGTTAGGCCTCTTTGGAGGCGGCGGCCCGTGATGGTCTACCCGATGTCAATGCGCCTTCCCGCTCACCTACGGCAGGGGAAGCATCCGGCGCGGGTCCGTGCTACCCGTGACGCATGCCGTTGCCTGAACCTACGACGTGGCTTGACTCGCGTCGAACAATGCCATGACGGGTTGTACCAGTTCGGTCAACTCCCTCGGCGGTGTCAATCCGTATCTTAGCATGGCTTGGTAGGGAATCAGAGCGATCAGGCTGTCGTGGTCCAAACCCACAGAGTGCGCAGATGCCGGCAGGTAGCAATGCAGCCTGTCCTTGCCGGGATTGACGTTCACCTCAATGTAGTAATAGCCAGTGGCGTCATGTCTCAGGTCGATTCGCACCATATCCCTGCATCCCATCTCTCTGCAGATAGTTCCAGCCTCTGCGTACAGTCTCTTGGTGATGTCTGGCGGAAGCGCTGCCGGCATTTTCAGAAAGCCTTCCTTCCGCTTGGAGGAGTAGGCCAAGTACCTGAACTCCCCGTGAGCGAGCGCGGAGTGAGACAGGTCGAGCTCGATGATGGGCAGCTCACCCACCCTGCCATCGTTAGACAAGAGTACCGGGACTGAGAACTCTCTCGCGTTCTCCCCACCGATGTACCTTTCCACCAGGGCAGGCTCACCCAGTTCGTGGTGAATTCGCTCGGCCCTTTCCCTGATTGCGTCGAAATCGTCATCAGGTACAACCGAGGACTCATCGATACCTATGCTACCTCCGTGCAGCAACGGCTTGATGATGATAGGGCAATGCCACTGGCCGTGTTCGTAGATGGGGGAAAAGTCACCGGGAGGGACGACATAGGATTCAGGGGTCAGCAAGCCGAGTTTCCTGAACACATCCTTGGTCGCCTCTTTGTCGAGACCGATCGCCAATGCCGCAGAGCCCGGTCCCGTGTGCATCAGGCCAAGATTCTCAAGGACACTGACAATGAAGGGGCGCCCTACCAGCGGCGTCGCGCCAGGATCAGTGGGAACGAATTCGTTGAGCCAGAATACCAAGGCTCCGGGGTGTTGGCCGATCGTTTCTGTGAGTCTCGATTGGAACGCATCGTCTGTAACGATGGGCAAAACAGTGTTGCCCGTTTTCCTCAACAATTCTGTTACATAGTCAACCGTGTCCAGACTCTCCCAGTAAGTGGAGTGGCCTTCGGGTATGTAATCCCAACGAGGGTCATATGTCAGAATGATATCCATGTCGAATATCCTCCACAATCTCTGCATGGCATCTGCACCAACGTTATCGGTTCTGTGGTGCGGCCTGTATCGGACGGATGAAGTCACCCCATTCAGCTGCGCTTGTTCAGCTCTGGAATTGCCTGCCAGTGAACGGTGCTAGGCCTGTCTCCGCGGACGGTACTGAATAGCTTCCGCTAGATGGTGCGTCTTGATCTCCCCCGCTCCCTCTAAATCCGCAATGGTGCGAGCAAGCTTGAGGATGCGGTGAAAGGCCCGGGCGCTCATGCCCAGTTGCGCCATGGCGGAACGGACCAGGCCCTTGCCGGCATCATCCAGGACGCACTTCTCCCGCACCTCGGCCGGTCCCATGTCGGCGTTGGTGAGGAGGGCTCGCCCTGTCGTGCCTCCCCGCTGGCCGGCAAACCGCTGGCGCTGTGCGTCGCGGGCGGCCTCGACCCGGGCGCGGACGTGGGCGCTGGGCTCACCCACCCGGTCATCGGCGAGCTTGTCGTACTGCACGCGAGGGACCTGTGCGTGGATGTCGATGCGGTCCAGGAGGGGGCCGGAGATGCGCTTGCCATAGCGGGTGATCATGCTGGGGGAGCACGAACATTCCTTGACCGGGTCACCGTAGTAGCCGCAGGGACAGGGGTTCATGGCCGCCACCAGCATAAAGTTGGCCGGGAAGGTCATGCTGCCGGTGGCGCGGCTGATGGTGACGATCTTGTCCTCCAAGGGCTGGCGCATGACCTCNNGCCAGGGAGATCTCGCCGGGCCGCGGCCAGTGCCCACCGCCCACCAGACCGGCATGGCTGATGGTATGGTGGGGCGCGCGGAAAGGCCGCTCGGTGACCAGAGGCTGGTCCGACGGAACGAGGCCGGCTACCGAGTAGATCTTGGTGATCTCCAGGGCCTCATCGATGGACAGCTTGGGGAGGATGGACGGCAGGGCGCGGGCCAACAGGGTCTTGCCTGCCCCCGGCGGGCCCGACATCAGGACGCAGTGCCCACCGGCGGCTGCTACCTCCAGGGCACGTTTGACGTGTTCCTGTCCCTTGACGTCGCTAAAGTCCGTGCCGTATCGGGGCTGGTCCAGCAAGTTGTTGTCAAAGGCCGAAGCATAGGGGGCGATGGGACTCATGCCTTGCAGGTGGCCAATGAGCTCGCTCAGAGACTGCACGGGGAGGATTTCGATGTCGGGCACCAGGGCAGCCTCAGGAGCGTCCACGGCAGGGACAAAGGCGCGTTTGAACCCCTGGTCCCGGGCGACGCTGATCATGGGCAGCACGCCCACTGTGTGGCGCACGCCTCCATCCAGCGAGAGCTCGCCGACGAACATGGAAGAGTCAAAGTCCGGCCAGACTTGCTGCGAGGCGGCCATGATGCCTACGGCGATGGGGAGATCGTAGGCCGGCCCTTCCTTGCGCAGGTCTGCCGGCGCAAGGTTGACGGTGATGCGCTGGGTGGGAAAGGAGCAGCCCGAGTTCTTGATGGCGGCGCGGACCCGCTCGCGGGACTCCTGCACTGCGGTGTCGGGCAGGCCGACGATAGTAAAACTGGAGAGGCCGCGGGAGATGTCGACTTCTACCTCGATGGCGGCGCCTTCCAAGCCGATGACGGCAAAGCTCGTGACCTTGGCCAGCATCCGCGCCCTCCTCAGCAATCGCGGGACGTTAAGCCTGATTATAGCCTTGGTCGTTCAGGAGCGCTAATCGAACGCTTTTGGAAACGCCGCCATCATGGTACAATGGAGAACGTTGCCTGTCCATCTCTGTTAAGGAGTAAGCGATTGTTTCGGTTAGCCTTTTGTGATCTTGATGGAACCCTGCTCAAGACGGATCATACCGTCAGCCCCGTTGTTGCCCAAACCCTGCAGGCGGTTATCGATGCGGGCAAATTCATCACCATCTGTTCCGGACGGAGTTACCCGCAGTTCAGCGAGTGGCTGGCGGTGCTGCCAGTCAATGCCCCCGTGGTTACCTGCAACGGTGGGGTTATCGTGGAACTTGCTACCCGCAAGGTGCTTTTTGAGAACCCGATTCCGGCGGATGTGATGAAGGACGTAGCCCTCTTTGCAGAAGAGGAACACGTGAACGCACGGATCTCTTTGAGTGATGTGCGAACACTGTTGGACTATCGGGCCGAGGAAGGACGTTTCGTGCTCAGCCGCGATGGAGAGCTGGTGACCGGGATAGACGATCCCCTGTCGGTGCTGGATCAACCGGCCCACAAGTGCATCCTGTTGCATGGCGGCCCTGATGCCAACCAGCGCAGCATTGAGAGGCTAACGGTACGCCTGGGCGGTCGCGCCCGAGTGGTCGCCTCCTCGGAACGCTGGGCAGAAGTGGTGGCGCCTGGCGTGTCGAAGGCGGTGGGCATGGCGTGGCTGTGCCGTTACCTGGGGGTGGCCCAAGGGGAGACCCTGGCCATTGGCGATGCCGATAACGATATCGAGATGTTGGAGTGGGCTGGCTGTGGGGTAGCCATGGGTAATGCCATGCCTGCGGCTCGGGCGGCGGCGAGTTGGGTGGCGCCCCATGTGAATGATGATGGCGCTGCTGTGGCCCTTCGCCGCTTTATGCTGAATGGTGTACTGGACTGAACATTCGCCGTGGGAGCAGGGTGTGTTGGTTTGCTGGATAACGGCGTGGACTGGCTACCCGGGTGGCAGGGACAGTTGGGCGAGCCGAGGGTAACGAGAGGAGCGGTGCACGATGCGGAATGTGGGTGTACCTGAGCTGTTGCTCATTCTGGCCATTGTGATCGTGATATTCGGCGTGGGCCGATTGCCCGAGGTTGGCGCCGCGTTGGGCAAAGCCATCCGGGAGTTCCGCCGCTCATCGGCTGGCGACGACGAGGGAAAGGCCTCCGAAGATGAGGGCAAGGGGTAGCTGTTAAGGTATGGTTCAGCCAGCATTGGTGCGGAGCGGTGTGGAGGAGGGCGGTGGTCCGGCTGGGTCCGGGCCACTCCCGGTATGGTAGCCTCTTACAGTCGGATCGGGTGATGTCCCAAGACCGGGAGATGACGATCTTTGAGCACCTGGAGGAACTGCGCGGCCGGTTGATCAAAGCCGTGGCTGGTTTGGTGCTGACGACAACTCTCAGCCTGATCTTTACCACCGATCTGCTCAAATGGCTTATTGCGCCGGCTGGCAACGTTCGGCCGGTTTTTTTGCGCCCCCAGGAGGGACTTGTTACCTACCTGCGCGTGGCGCTCCTCAGCGGGGTCGTCCTGGCCATGCCGCTAATCGTCTACCAGCTCCTTCGGTTCATAATCCCTGCTTTACACCCCGGCGAGAAGCGATACCTCTTGTTTGTGGTGCCAGGTGCGACCGTATCGTTTGTCCTTGGGGCGGCTTTTGCCTACTTTGTCATGTTACCTGTGGCGCTGCAGTACCTGCTGAGCTTTGGCAGTGACATTGCCGAGGCGACGTGGGCCATCGGCGAGTACGTGTCGTTTGTCACCGGCTTGATGTTCTGGCTGGGCGTGGTCTTTCAGTTGCCCTTGATTGTGTTCGTCCTTAGCAAGTTGGGCATCGTCAATTCGCGCCTGCTGGCGCAGAATCGCAAGTATGCTGTGCTGATCATCGCTGTCGTTGCCGCAGTGATCACGCCTACGGCGGATCCTCTGAACATGCTGCTGGTCATGGCCCCACTGCTGGTGCTGTTCGAAGTGGGTGTGTTCGTCAGCCGCTTTGCCTGAGGCCGCCAGAGCCAAGCAGAATGACACATGCCTCGTCAAATCGTCCTGCTCAACTGGTCGATGGCTGCCGAGAGCTGAGGTGGAGGTGCCCTGCACGAAGTGGGATGGAGTGACGCTATCACCGGGCCACTTCGTCTAGAGAGGTCAATTTGGGGCGTTGCCGCCCCTTGTTCTATACTGGCATTTGCGGGCGACTGTTTCTGAAGAAAGGATGGTTTGGATATGACACGGCGTCAGGGATGTCTGGAAGGTTTCTTGGAGCTGTTTCTGCTCAAGTCGGTCTTTGATTGGCTGCAGAAACAGATTGGTTTCGGCCGCGGTCCTCTGGGGTGCGGCTGTGGGATCGTACTGCTGATCATCTTTTTGTTCCTTGCCTGCAATATCATAGGAGGAACCGATTGGTTCCGGCTCACCAGTGCAGTTTGGTCCAGTTTGTTCTAGGCGCGTTGACCGCCACAGTTGACAGGACATTGCCTTGACCAAGCTGTCGCAGCTCCTCCAGGCACTGCCCAAGGCGGTTCGGCGCCCGACCAAGTCCCAGGAGGCTGATCCGGAGGTCTCGGCCATCACCGAGGATTCGCGGCGTGTGCGACCGGGCAGCCTGTTCATCGCCGTCCCCGGCGTGGAGCGAGATGGCCATGCCTTTATCGCCGATGCAGTGAATCGCGGTGCGGCAGTGGTGGTGGGCGAACAATCCATAGATATTGATGTTCCGTATGTGCAGGTTGTGGACTCCCGGGCTGCGCTGGCATACCTGTGCGCCGCCTGGCACGGGTTCCCTGGCCGCCAGTTGCGGGTGATCGGCGTCACCGGTACGGACGGCAAGACCACAACGGTGAACCTGATCGCCTCGATTCTGCGGGCTGCGGGTCACCGCGTGGGCGTGATCAGCACCGTGAGCGCGAGTATCGGCTTTGATGAGATGGATACCGGGCTGCACACGACTACGCCCGATGCACCAACGGTCCAGGATTACCTGGCACGCATGGTGGCCGCGGGCAGCCAGTATGCCGTAATTGAGGCGACTTCACACGGCTTGGCCCAGCATCGGGTAACCGCGTGCGATTTCGACGTGGCTGTGGTGACCAACATCACCCGAGAGCACCTGGACTACCATGGGACCGTTGAGGAATACCGGTCGGCCAAAGCTCGATTGTTTCAGCACCTGCACAGTGCCTATCACAAGCCGGAAACGCCCAAGGTGTCTGTGCTCAACGCTGATGATTCCTCGTACGACTATCTCGAACCCCTTGCTTCCGAGCGCTGCTACTCGTATGGAGTGCAGCGGCCAAGCGACGTGTCCGCGGTCGAAGCTCGCCTGACGCCTCGGGGAACATCGTTTCTCGCGATCACCCCTGACGATGAGTTCAAGGTGACGACTTCTCTAGTGGGCATGTTCAGTGTGTACAACATCCTGGCAGCACTCGCAGTCGCATACTCTCAGGGGGTTGAGGTGGAAGCCATGCAGCGTGGCGTCGCGGCCATGACCGGCGTTGTGGGCCGCATGGAGCGCGTTGACCTGGGTCAGGATTTCGATGTGCTCGTCGACTTTGCTCACACCCCCAATTCCTTGGAGAAAGCTCTGCAGGCTGCACGTACGATGAGCGATGGTCGCTTGTTGGTGGTGTTTGGCTGCGCAGGCCTGCGGGATCGCGGCAAGCGTCCTCTCATGGGCGAAATCGCTGGCAGGCTGGCGGACATGGTCTTTCTAACGGCGGAAGACCCCCGTACCGAGGATGTACATGAGATCATGCGGCAGATGGCGGAGGGTTGCCAGAAGGCCGGTCGCCGCGAAGGAGATGGGTACTGGGCCATAGCCGATCGCGGCCAAGCGATCGCCGAGGCAATTCATCGGGCCCAGAGCGGGGACCTGGTGGTCGTGACCGGCAAGGGACACGAACAGTCAATGTGTTTCGGCAGCACCGAATACCCGTGGAGCGATCATGAAGCCGTACGGACAGCGCTGCGCCAGCGCCTGCAAGCGAGCTAGTTCACTATCCCCTCAATGATCATCTCTCCGGTGCCTAGGTGAATTCCAGTGGCACGAAAGCTGAACAGGGACACCTCCGACCGCTGAGACGGCCACAAGAGGTACAGGCTCTTGTTCAGGGTGTTGACTACGATTTGGGTCAAATCCTGCGTGAGCTGGGCGTACCGGTCTTCGATTCTCAGTGTGGTAAGTTGGAACCGAATCTGTGCATCCACGATGATTGGTATTCCGTCCGCCTCAATGTCCAGGCCCGCGCCCGCGGCCTCGGTGCGGACAAATGTGTAGATCACCAGCCGGTCTGGGAAGATATCGATGGTGAGCCGGTCATAATCCGCCTCGACGCCCTGCTTGGCGACTTGAAAGACCAGGTCGGTCAGCTGCGTGTCGGTGAGGGTGAGGACGAAGGACTGACCGGATCCCAGACGGAGGACGTCGATGGGGCTGGACAAAGCCATAGGGCTGGGAATGCGGGTGGGTGGAGCCGGCAGCGACGGCTCCGCACGAGGTGTAGCGGTGTCCGTGGGTAAGGGGGTAGCGGTGGGGCTGGGTGTTTGGGTAGGCGGCGGCAAAGGCGTGTGGGTTGGGAAGGCAATAGACTGTGTTGAACACGCCATGCTGGCTATCAGCCAAAGCATTAACCATAGGCTGATGCAGTAGCCCGGCCTGTGGCCCCTTAAGCTGTCTCCCAAAGGCGCTTCTCCAGGACCTGATCGTCGGCAAAGCCCTCTAGCTGGAGGTAATACCGGGCGGTCTCCAGCAGGACCGAGAGGGGCACCAGGCCGACGATCTCGCTGCCGACGACGGCCACGCCATAACGAGCAGCCTCCACGCGAACCATCTCCATAACTCGGTACAGAGGTGTATGAAACGGATCCACAACATTCATAGATACCTGGGTGAGGTGGCGATCTTCTAGTAGGACGCCCAGGGCCTTGACGTTATGCAGACCACCGGTCTTGGCGCGGATGGATCGAGCGATGGCCTGGGCGATGTCCAAATCAAAGGTGTTCAGGTTGACGTTGTAAGCGACAAGGTAAATGCGGGCGCCGACGGCCGTTGCACCGGCGGTGGGGTGAGGGAGTAACGGACCATAGTCGGGCGTCCATCGCGGGTCGGCCAGCTTGGCAGCCAGTCCTTCGTACTCTCCCCGGCGCACGTCCGCCAGATTGCGCCTATCTGGCCGTGTGGAGGCTTCTTCATACAGGAAGACGGGAATGCCCAGTTCTGTACCCAGACGCTGTCCTACCGCCCGCGCCGCGCCGATCGCATCGTCCATCGATGCCTGCTGCAGGGGAACAAAGGGAATGACGTCGACGGCGCCCATGCGGGGGTGCGCGCCGCTGTGCTGGCCCATATCAATCAGACCCACCGCCGCCTGGCAGACGCGGAAAGCTGCCTCAACCGCATCTTTCGGTTCTCCCACAAAGGTCAGCACGGTTCGGTTGTGGTCGGTGTCCGATGCGATATCCAACACGCGGACACCCTGGGCGCTGGACGCGATGCTTTGAATGACGTCGGGTCGCCTGCCCTCACTAAGATTCAGCGCACATTCCAACAACCGATTCGTGTCCGTCCCACTTTTCCTGTTCAGTAAAGGCCCTCCCCAGGAATACGGCCGATCCCAGTTCCGCTGAGCCTGTTAGCTGGTGAGTATAAGTGGCCGAGGCAGGCGTGTCAATGTTGGCCGGGTCTGGACGGATGTGCTATAATCGGTCGGAGATACCGAAATGTCACTCGTACAGGCAGAAAACCTCTCAAAGAACTTTGGAGCGCAGGTCGTCTTTTCCGACGTCTCCTTTCAGATCGGCCACGGCGACAAGATCGCCCTGGTGGGCGCCAATGGTGTCGGCAAGACGACGCTCTTGCGAATCGTGGCTGGCCTGGAAACGTCAGAGACGGGAATCGTGAGGTTGGCCCGCGGCCTCGGGCTGGGTTACCTCAGCCAGAGGGTGGACGCGAGCAGCGAACGCACGCTTCGTCAGGAGATGCTCGGAGCCTTTGTTGAACTCCAGGAGCAGCAGCAACAGCTGCATCGTCTGGAGGAGCAGATGGCGGTGCCGGAGTCGTGCGAACAGGCTATGGAAAGCTACAGCCAGTTGCTGGAGCAATTCGAGCTGGCCGGCGGGTACACGTATGAGCTAGAGATCAAGCGGGTGTTGGAAGGGCTTGGCTTCGGTGAAGCCGATTTTGACAAGCCTCTGAGCATCTTGAGCGGCGGACAACGCACTCGGGCACAACTGGCACGGCTGCTTCTCAACCAACCTGATCTTCTCCTCCTGGACGAGCCAGTGAACCATTTGGACCTTCAGGCAACAGAGTGGTTGGAGGAATACCTGGCGGCATGGCCGGGCACTCTGCTGGTGGTGGCTCACGACCGCTACTTCCTCAACCGCGTGGCCAACCGGGTCTGGGAGATGAGTTTTGGCGCGCTGGAGATCTACAGCGGCAATTACAGCCACTATGCCGAGGTGAGGGAACAGCGCCAGGCTCGACGACGAGCGGAGTATCAGGAACAGCAGCAGATTATTGCTGAAACCGAGGAATTCATTCGCCGCTACAAGGCGGGCCAACGCTCCGCACAGGCGAGAGGCCGCCAAAAACGACTTGAGCGCCTGGAGAGGCTGGATCGGCCACGGGAAGAGCGAACTATGGAGTTCGGCCTGAAGAGCCAGGCCCGTGGAGGGAACAACGTGCTGGTGGCCCGCGGCCTTCAGGTGGGTTATGGTCATCCCCTTTTCTCTGGTGCGGACCTGCTGTTGTTGCGAGGCGAGCGGGTGGCAGTCCTGGGGCCAAATGGGTCCGGAAAGACAACCTTTCTCAGAACCATTCTGGGAGAGGTGCCCCCTCTGTCCGGAGAGGTACGCCTGGGGCCCAGCATTCGGGTGGCATACCTGGTGCAAGGCCACGAAGATCTTGACGAGGACAACACGATCCTGGATGAGATCCTCAGCGTGAAGAACCTGCCGGTTGAGCAGGCCAGGGGTCTGCTGGGAAGGTTTCTTTTCACTGGCGATGATGTGTTCAAGAGGATTCGCCACCTGAGCGGCGGCGAGCGCGGCCGTGTCGCTCTGGCCAAGATCACCCTTGAAGGCGCGAATTTCCTGCTTCTGGACGAGCCGACCAACCACTTGGACATCGCGTCACAAGAGATGTTGGAACGCGTTCTGGGCGAGTTTGATGGAACCATCCTCTTTGTCTCGCACGATCGGTACTTTACTGATGCTCTGGCTACCCAGGTATGGGCTGTCGAGGATGGCCGGGTTCGGTTGTATGAAGGCAACTACTCGACCTACCTGGAGCAGAAGCGCGCTGAGAAGGTACGTGTTCTGGCTCGGTCGGTGGAGAAACAGGGGGCTGGATTCGAGAGGGAGCAGGAGACTGCCCAGCGGCAGGCATTGCGGCTGTTACGGCAGAAGGAGGAGCGTCGGGTCAGTCTGGAGAGCGAGATTCATCGGCTAGAAGCGCGGCTTTCTGCCCTGACGGTCGAGTTAGAAGAAGCCTCACAGGCGAAGCGGCTGGATCGATTGTACGACCTGGGCCGCGAGTACGCCGACGTGCAAGAAGAACTGAATCACAGCCTCGAGCAGTGGGCGGCCGTAGGCGAAGAGGGATGAATGGGTTGTATGTCGTTGGCCTGACCGGCAACATCGCTACCGGCAAGAGTACCGTAGCGGCAATGCTGAAGCGTCTTGGCGCCCGTGTTCTGGATGCCTACGTGTTGGCGCATCAACTGATGCAGCCGGGCGCTGTAGCATACGATCGAGTGGTGGCGGAATTCGGGGTGGAGATGCTGCAGCCCGACGGCGCAATCGATCGAAAACGGTTGGGCGCGCGGGTATTCGCGGACGTTGATGCCCTGGCCCGCTTGGAGGCGATTGTGCATCCAGCCGTGATCGCCGAGAAGGAGCGCTTGCTGGCAGAATGGCAGCACGATGGCGGTGGTCATCTCGTCGTGGTGGAAGCGATTAAACTGATCGAATCGGGGATGCACCGTCAGTGCGATGAGCTGTGGGTGGTGACGAGCCCGCGCGAGCAACAGGTGGAACGGCTGATGGCGAGCCGGGGCTTGAGCAAGGATGAGGCCGAACTGCGCGTGGACGCCCAGTCCCCTCAGATCGACAAGGCCATGCAGGGAGATGTGGTGATTGCCAATGACGGCAGCCTGGAGCAACTGGCAGATCGCGTCACGGCGGAGTGGGGACGGGTTAGCCACCTTGTGGGAAGCCGGGAGGGGTTGCACAAGGATCCTCAGACAGGAGGGCAGATCGTGAGTTGGCGCAAGTGGATGGACGAGCATCCGTTTTTGATGATGTGGGCTGTGCTGTCAGTCGGCATGGTGACGATCTTTGCGCTTACCTCGCGGGATGTACCGTTGCTGTGGAATCAGCGCTTGTTCATGGCGACAGCCTGCGTGGGTCTGGCAGCTCTGTGTACGTGGATTGTCAGTTGGGAATGAGCCAGGGAATCGCCGTCAAGCGCATGGTGAGGCTGCGGTCCTGTGCGTGGCGGTAGGCCGAACACGGATACCGTCAGTGATTGTCAGAAGCGACAATTGAGTGAGGTCGATCGGCTGATATGGGTGTTCTGTCAGCAGCTAAGACCGGTGATTTGAGTAAAGGAATAGGAGGAGTTGCCTTATGGCACATACCCAGCCGTTGAAGGTACTGTTCCTCTCGGCCGAAGTCGTCCCCTTTGCCAAGACCGGAGGGCTGGCTGATGTGGCTGGCTCATTGCCCAAGGCCATTCGCGCCCTGGGACATGACATCCGGTTGGCCATGCCGCGTTACGGGCGTATTGACCCAGTCAAGTTCGAGTTGAAGGATGTCCTCGCGCCGTTTCCCGTTCCGATGGACAAACAGATGGAAGAGGCGTCCGTTCGTCAGGCTACCCTGGCCCCGGACATTCCGGTCTATATGATTGAGAACAGCAAGTATTACGACCGTGACGGAATCTACATGTACCCTGATGATGCGGAGCGATTCATTTTCTTTTGTCGCAGTGCCCTGGAGATGCTTCGGCACTTGGACTGGTCGCCGGATGTCATCCATTGCCACGACTGGCATACCGCCATCGTGCCCAACTTGCTGAAGACGGTGTACAAGGATGATCCGGTCTATGCCAACACGGCAACGGTGTACACGATTCACAATTTGGCGTATCAGGGGATCTTTGGATATCGAGTTCTCGAGGTGGCAGGGATTGCGGAACACGGGTTCATGTACCATCCAGAGATGGCTGACATGACCGAAGTCGTGGACTTTGTGGCTCGAGGCGTGATTTTCGCTGACGTGATCACCACGGTGAGTGAACGCTATGCTCAGGAGATTCTGACGCCAGCCTACGGGGAGAAGCTGGATCCTTTGCTGCGGGATCGCAAGGATCGCCTGTTTGGCATCCTAAACGGCATCGACTATGAAGCGTTCAACCCGGCTACCGATCGGCACCTTGCCCTGAACTATGACGTTCATCATCTGGAAAAGCGTGCGGTGAACAAGCGCGAACTGCAGCGCGAAGCACGGCTCAAAGAGGATGCCTCTATTCCACTGATCGGAGTGATCTCGCGGCTCAGTGACCAGAAAGGGTTCGACATCCTGAGCGATGTGATGGACCACCTTCTGGATCTGGGACTTCAGTTCGTTGTTCTGGGTACAGGTGACCCTCACTACCACGAGCTGTTCTCGCGGTTTGCCCAGACCTATCCGGGCAAGGTCAGCGTCTTTCTCACCTTTAATGCNNTGTGGTCTTGGCCAACTGATGGCCATGCGCTACGGCAGCGTACCTATCGTGCGAGCTACCGGAGGTCTGGCCGACACCGTTCAGGATTATGACCCACGCACCGGTGAGGGCAACGGCTTCTCTTTCGGCGCTTATGATCGGTGGCAGTTGTTCGCTGCGATCGTGCGGGCCTTGGAGAACTACAAGTACGCGGAAGCCTGGCGCAATCTGCAGGTTCGGGGGATGACGTCGGACTTTTCCTGGGACGCGTCGGCGCGCAAGTACGTGGATGTGTACCACCGTGCTCAGGCCCTGCTTGGGTCAGAAGGCGCTGCGCCCTAGCGTTGCTGCAGGCCAACGAGGGTGAAGCGAGTGACCAGACCCTCGCCGGGCACCGCTTCCCAGCCAATGAAACGGTCGGCGCGATACAGGTTTAGCACGTACGGGCACAGCAGCGGAATCTGCGGCAAATCGCTTGCCAAAGCAAGTTCGAGTTGCGCCAAGAGCTGCTGCTGTTGCAGCACGTCGTGCTCTTCCCAAAGAGCCTCAACTACCTCATCGTACAGGGCGTTGCTGTAGCCGCCATAGTTCTGGCCCACGACCCGGCCGCCGTTGATCGACCCTCCAGAGCTGTGAAACGCGAGGAACGCAGCTTCAGCGTCCCGGAGCGCTGTTTGGTACAGGACTGCATCGAACTGGGCTTCTGTCAGCAACGGCAGCAGCTGGTCCTGAGCGACCTTGGTGACAGTCGCGGCAATCCCCACGGCCTTCCAGTTAACTGCAACCATCTGGGCAATCAACAATGGCGAAGGCAAGTCGACGCAGGCGATCTTTATCTGAAGGGGCTCGCCTTCCAAGGTCTCCCGTACGCCATCCCCATCATGATCGGCATAACCACGTGAATCCAGCTTGGCAACGGCCTGTTGCCTATCGAAGGGAACCGGGGTAACGGACCCTGGATGCCAGGGAGAGTTGGGTGGGACAAGGCTTGCCAGGGCTGGCTGGCCATAGCCCATGATAACCTCTTGGATGATGGCGTCAGCATCGATGGCCAGGGTCAGCGCTTGCCGGAAATCTCGGTCGTTGAAGGGCGGCTTTCTCAAGTTCAGAATGAGAGAGTGAACGACCGGCCCTGGCGCAGCCATAGTGACTAGGTTCGGATAAGCGTCCGGCTGGCGCTCGATGGTGCTAACCACGCCCGGTGCAACATCCCAACCCAGCAGGTCCACCTCGGCATTCTTGAGGGATTGTAGGGCTTTTTGCTCATCGCGAATGATCTCGATGACCAGGGTGTCCATCCGTGCTGGGCTGTGATGATGAGCGGGAACGCTGCTGAGGACAACCTGCTGCCCGGCGGTGCGCTGAACCAGGCGAAAGGGCCCTGATCCTACCGGTTCATCCCAGTTGGTGAATTGAGCTGGGTCGTCGATGGAATCCCAAGCGGCGGCTGGAATGATGGGCAGCTTCATGCCCAGCTGTTGCAGAATGTCGCCCCGGTTGTTGAGCAGGGAAAAGCGCACCTCAGACGCGCTAAGGGCTTCGACCCGATCGACCTGGGCGGCGAGGCCAACCCATCCAGGCAAACGCTGTGTGCGAACCAGGTTGAACGAGTAGACGACGTCATCAGCCGTGACCGGCAGGCCATCGTGCCAGTGAGCCTGAGGGTCGATCCAGAACGTAAGGCTGCGACCTTCAGGGTGTAGTTCCCAACGGTGGGCAAGATTGCCCGCGGGATTGACCTGAGAAACGGGGTCCAGCAGGGTGTCGTACACTAGACTGATGAGGAGCCGCTCCGCGCCGTTGGTTCCCAAAAACGGGTTGAGGGTCTTGATGTCCTCGCGGACCGCCAGATGGAACTCGCCGGCAGGCACGTACGGGGTGGGCGTGGCCAACAGAGGCACCGCAACGGGCGTGAATGAAGGGAGAGGCATGGCGGTGCTTGTAGGAGGCGCGGTCGGGAGCACCGCAAGGGTGGGTGTGAGGGCAAGCGGTGGCGGCGCACAGGAGGCCAAGGCAAGGCAGACGCCCAGGACAACTAGCCCGGACGTGGCCCGCGATGGTGCATGTTGAGCAAGGCTGGCAAACGACATAACCATGCCATAGTAGCATGAGGAGGCGGAACCTGTCAAAGCGCATCGCGTTTGATGTTCACCGCTGACCATGCTACCATGACGCCAATGACTTTAGGGCGAAGGAGAAGGGGTCGCAGTGGAAAGTGAAGTGACTGGCGGAATCGGTAGTCTGCAAGACCTCGTGAGGGCTTTGCCGCAAGATGAACAGGAACTTTTCCATCGCATCTTTCGTGTTGATGAGACGGTAGGCGAGCTCACTGTTCCCGCCAAGATGCGCGAGTGGATTGAGGAGCAGTTTGGCCCGGTTGAGGCCGTCGAGAGACAACGTATCATCAAGGTCACCAACTTGGTGACCCTGGAAGGGGCCCTGTTCAATGAGCTGCGTGGGCGTCGGCCTATGGAGTCACGCTCGGAAGGTGATTGGGAGCAGGCCGTCGCAGGCGGCTCCGGTGGTCCTTTCTGCACCCCCTTGGATGCTACGCCTGAAGACGTATTTGGCCGCGTTAAAGGAAGCTATTGTGTCACAGCCTCCAACGTGGCCAAGGCAGATGGATTCCATGGCCTGGTGGTTTTCGATGAGCACAACCCCCTTCGCTTTTCGGAAGCGGGGGTAAAGGACTATTTCGACACGGCTTTGCTGTGGATGAACGCGGCCCATTCCCACGACAAGGAGGCCTGTTACTTTTTCCTAATGTGGAACTGCCTGTGGAGGAGCGGCGCTTCCATCTTGCACGGGCATGCCCAGATGACCCTGAGCAAAGGCATGCATTACGCCAAGATCGAACATCAGCGACGAGCGGCTCTGCTGTACAAGATTGGCCACGGGACTGACTATTTCGAGGACCTCTATGCGGTGCACCGGAACCTGGGGCTAGGCTTGGAAGTGAACGGCGTGCGTATCCTGGCCAACCTGACGCCGATCAAGGAAAAGGAGGTCCTGCTGCTGGCACCGGTGCTGGATGACCGGATCAAACGCGCCAGCTACCGTGTCCTGCGATGTCTGGTAGACAAGCTGGGCGTCCGCAGCTTCAATCTGGCCCTTTGCCTTCGGCCCATCGATAGCACGCCCGAGGATTGGACCGGTTTTCCGGCCATTGTGCGCATCGTCGATAGGGGCGATCTCGACAACCGCACATCGGACATCGGCGCGATGGAGCTGTATGCCAGCAGCGTAATTTCTGGCGACCCCTTCCGCCTCGTCAGTGCGCTTGCCTCCAGCATGGAGCAGTCGCAATGAGGCGTTTGTGGTGACGAGGGGCGACTTGTGCCATACACAGATCTAGAGACTGCGATGCAGACCGGTACTGGCCATGTACTGTGATGCGCTGACCCTTGCAGCAGTAGCCGACGAGCTGGACCAGAACCTGACGGGGGGAAGAGTCCAGGGCGTTCTCCTGGTCGCACCGTACATGCTGGGCATTGAAGTCTACCACAACCGCGAGCGTCACTACTTGGTGATGGCGGCGAATCCAGCGGAGGGAGGAAGGATCCATCTCAGCCAATCGCGCCTGCGCCGAGGCGTTGAGGTTCCCTCTCCACTGCTCTTGAGACTGCGAAAGCTGGCGACGGGTGGGCGCATCGTTGCCGTACACCAGCCCCGCCTTGATCGTCTACTGCGCGTGACCATCCACGGCGGAGCAGCGACCTTCGACCTTGTAGTGGAGGTCATGGGGCGATACAGCAACCTTGTACTGGTGGGGGAAGATGGGTCCATCCTGGAGTGTATGAGGCGCATTCCAGCCAGGCAGAACCGCTACAGGGTATTGCTGCCAGGCTACGCCTATGTGGAGCCGCCGCAGCAAGACAAGGCTGGTGTGGATACATTGACGCTTCCGCGGCTCGGACATCTGCTGATGGGAGCGGAAGCCGATCCTCTCTGGAAGAGACTGGTCTTGGTCGTGCGCGGCATGAGCCCGTTGCTGGCGAGGGAAGTCGTCCACCGGGCTTGCGGCAATTGCCGAGCCACTGAGGCAGACCCGGTTGCGGTGCTCGATGCTTGCCAGGAATTGATGAGCCTCGGACAGACCCGACAGTGGCAGCCGTGTTTGGGCCTGGAGGGAAGCGAGGTGGCTGCATACGCGCCGTATGAGCTTACCCACCTCCCGGACCGCTGCCACACCACGACCATCAGTGAGGCGATGGATAGGTACCACAGCCAGCAGAACACCGTGGCAAGGCAAGGCGCCGTTCCAAGGGATTCTTATCGGGTGGCCCGGGCCAAGGTGTCTTATCTGGTTGAGCAGGCCAGGGCCAAGCTCTTGCGCAAGCGGGACGCACTGGTAAGGGCGCAGCAGAACCGTCTTCCGGTTGAGCAGCTACGCGCTATGGGCGAGGCGCTTCTCGCATTTGCCCATGAAATCCCTCGCCAGCAAACGGAATGGAGATTGTCATGGGGCGATCCAGCACAGCCACTGGTCATCCCGCTGGATCCATCGCTCTCGGCAGTTGAAAACGCCCGGCAGTATTTCCACCAGTACGACAAGGCCAAGAGCGCTGCGGCCGAAGTGCCCGCCCTTCTGGTCGAGGTCGATGGGGAAATGGCCTATCTCGATCAGTTGAGGACCGATCTGAGCCTAGCAGAGAACTACCCGGAGATCGCTGCGGTCGAAGTCAGCTTGACGGCGACCGGACACGTGCCCGGTCGGAAGCGACTCAGACACCCGGTTGGTGGGCCCCGCCGGGTCCTCTCGGAGGAAGGTTTCGTCATCCTGGTCGGGCGTAACAGCCTCCAGAATGACGAACTCACGTTTGGAAAGGCCATGAGCCGCGACATGTGGCTGCACGCTCACGGCGTTCCCGGGGCTCATGTGCTGGTCAAGGCGGACGGCCGTGACGTGCCCCAGGCGACTGTCCAGCGGGCCGCCGAACTGGCAGCTTACTACTCAGCGGGCCGACAGGAATCCAGGGTGATGGTGGATTACACGTGGCGCAAGCATGTTCGCCGACTGCGGGGTGGCCGGCCGGGTCAGGTGCTGTTGCGACAGGCGGAGACCTTATCGGTCACCCCCAGACCGTAGCTGCCGACGGCAAGGGCAGGGCCTCGATCACCTTGAGTGCAACTGAGAACCTGGGCGCGCCTAGCCCTGGCTGAGGACCTGACGGTGGGCATAGTTGCGCTGGTAATAGTCCCGATAGTGATCACCGGACTTGATCTTGCTCCACCACCAGCCGTTCTCAACGTACCAGCGCACTGTGGCCCGGATGGCTTGCTCGTGATTGTGCCGTGGCTGCCAACCCAGTGAACGGATTTTGTCCACATTGAGGCAGTAACGGCGGTCGTGGCCGGGTCGGTCCGTGACATGCTGTATGAGGGATCGGGGCTTGCCCAGCTCGTCCAGGAGGATATGCACCATGGTGAGGTTCTCCATCTCTTCACCCGTCCCAATGTTGTACACCTCCCCCAGGCGACCCTGCTGCAGGACCACGTCCAGCGCCTCGCAATGATCCAGCACGTACTGATAGTCGCGTCGCTGGCGCCCATCCCCATAGACGGGCAGGGCGATGTCTTCCAGCGCATTGGTGACAAAGAGGGGCACCACCTTCTCCGGATACTGATACGGTCCGATATTGTTAGCGCCCCTGCTGACGGTCACCGGCAGCCCGTAGGTCACGTGATAGGCAATGGCCATGAGGTCGCCGCTGGCCTTACTGGCGGCATACGGGCTGCGGGGGGCGATGGGATCGCTCTCCAGGGAGCGGTGGTCTCCGGGCACATGGCCGTACACCTCATCGGTGGACACCTGGTGGTAGCGTGCCAGTTGGAACTGGCGAGCGACTTCCAGAAGCACATAGGTACCATAGACATCGGTTTGGATAAAAGCATCGGGGTCCATGATGGAACGGTCCACATGGGTTTCGGCTGCAAAGTTCACGATAGTGTCGATCCCATGGTCCCGCACGGCTGCCTCAACCTGTGGGGCATCGCAGATGTCCCCACGCACAAAAGTGTAGCGCGGGTTGTTTGCCACATCCTTCAGATTGTCAAGGTTGCCTGCGTAGGTCAGCTTGTCGTAGACGACCAAGCGGTAGTCTGAGTGCGCGGCCAGCATGTGGCGCACAAAGTTGCTTCCAATAAAGCCGGCTCCTCCGGCAACCAGGATGTTGTGCAAAGTGCTTATCCTCCCAGGTGTATCACCTGTCTCAACTTGCGGACGATCTTCTTCGGTTGCGCGTAGCGTCTCCACTGGGAGCGGGCCTGACGCGCCAATTGGTTGGGGACCGTGCGACGCTGCGATTCGGCCAGGGCCCACTTGAGCCACTCATAGTCCACCCCCTTGATCTTGGCTTCATCGGGGTTGCGGCGGTAGCTGTCGTGGTCCTTGATCAAGGACAGGTCATGCTCAATGCAATAGTCATAGAGGTCGCTGCCTGGATGGGGTGTGTAGAACGCAGGACTGTAGTAGTCGGGGTCGATCTCTTTCAGCATCGAGATAGTCTCCAGGACCTCTTCCTTGGTCTCAGTAGGGAGCCCCAACATGTAATTGGCCCAGATGGCTATTCCGTACTTCCTGCAGATGCGTGCCGCCTCGATGTTTTGGGCGCGTTTGGTGCCTTTGCGGATAGATCGCAGCACCCGATCACTCCCGCTCTCAAAGCCAATGAGGTAGCCGCGCAGGCCGGCCTGCGCCATCAGCTTGACCATGTCCTCGTTCTTGACGATGATGTCGGCCCGGCTCTGGCAGAAGAAAGGCTGAGTGAATCCGGCGTTTCTGTAGGCGGTGCAGAACTCGATTACCCATTCACGATCCTCGGTGAGGCAATCATCGTGCAGCATAAAGCTGTTGAAACCGTACTGCTGGTGCAACTGCTTGAGCTCAGCCAGGACGTTGGGAACGCTGCGCCTTCGCACTTGGCGGCCAAAGATAATGCGCTCCGCCGGCTGGCAGTAGCTGCAGTTGTAGATGCAGCCCCGACCAGCGATGCTGGTGACAAAGGGAGGCGGCAGCTCCCTCGCAAAGGGCGCTTCTGGTGAGTCCAGCCCATAGCCCCACCTGCGCCATTCATCCAGGAAGAAGCCATGATCGGCGAAGGGGATGGCGTTGAGGTCCGGCTGAACAGGGCCAATCACATGCTCGGAGGGTAGACCGCTCTGACAACGGCTCAAGAACTCGGGGAAGGTGACCTCAGCCTCGCCCAGGAAAATGTGGTCAACGCGGGGGTCATCCTGAACCTCGTTGAGCATCAGGGTGGGGTGCGCCCCGCCAACGATGGTGGTAGCCTTTGGAAGAACCTTGCGGACCAGGTCCAGCGCTTTCATGGCAGGGTTGTAGTCGGCGCTCATCATGCTCACGCCGACGACATCTGGCTGGCGATCGATCAGCTCGGAGCTTACGTGGTCCCAGTCACGCAGCGCCCTCAAGTCGATCAAGTCAACGGCAAAGCCCTTCTCTTTGGCGCACGCGGCCAAGATGGCTAGTCCGTGGCTGATCCATCCAGAGTCCATGCCCTGCCCCAGGCTATTGAAGCCCTTGCCAGTGATCCCGGGGTAGATCAGGGTGGTCTTCATAGGAGACCTACGCGGCTGTTGTCTCCCAAGGTCATCTTGTACGCCCTGGGCAACAAGGGCGAGCGTACGATTTCTACGTTGCGGCCGATCAGGCTATTCTCGATGCGCTGGGGAATATCGACAATCCGACTGTGCTCCAGGACCATTGAGTGCTCGATCTCGCTGTGCTCGACCAGGACGTGGTGGTAGATCGACGTGAACGGGCCGATGAACGAGTTGATGATGCGTGTGTTCTCCCCGATGATGGCCGGGCCGCGGATGACGCTGCCGATGATCTCGGCGCCGCTCTGCACGGTGACCTTGCCAATCAGTTTGGAGTCCCTGTCTACGTACCCGTCCACCTTAGGTTCCAGTTCATCCAGCACCAAGCGGTTGGCGTCCAGCATGTCACCAGGGGCGCCGGTGTCAATCCACCACCCCTCGTGAACATAGGGATAGACCTTGTAGCTGTGGTCCACTAGATACTGGATCGCATCGGTGATCTCCAGTTCGTTGCGCCACGAGGGGCGGATGCCATTTACAGCCTCAAAGACGTTGTGGTCGAACATATAGATGCCGACCAGCGCCAGGTTGCTGGGAGGATCGCGAGGTTTTTCGACCAGCCTGGTGACGCTCCCATTTTTCAGGACAGCCACGCCGTACTGCGATGGATTTGCGACTCGTGTGAGGACGATTTGGCAGTTGTACTCACTGTGTTCGAATTGTCGGATAAGCCCGGAGATGCCACCTTGGATGACATTGTCGCCCAGAAACATGACGAAGCGGTCGTCACCAAGGAAGGGCTGAGAGATTTTGACGGCATGGGCGAGCCCTAGTGGCATGTCCTGGGGGATGTACGTGATGCTGGCGCCCCATCGGCTGCCGTCCCCCACGGCCTGCTGAATGTCCACCGCCGTGTCGCCCACGACGATGCCGATTTCGTCAATGCCCGCTTCTCTGATGGCCTCGATGACCCGGAAGAGCACTGGCTTGTTAGCCACAGGTACGAGCTGCTTGGCGCAGGTGTAGGTGAGTGGATAGAGCCGTGTACCTTTTCCGCCAGAAAGGATCAAACCCTTCATTTGCCTTCCTCTTGCCTGGTGTAGTATTGCTCCAACCGGCTGTCCATGGCCACATTAGTGAGCACGGCGCCAATGATGCGGGCGTTCACCTGCTCCAGCTTTGCCTTGGCGGTCTGAATGCTATCGCGCCGGGTGTGGCCGGAGCTGACCACTAACAAAACACCGTCGACCTTGGTCGCCAGCACGGCCGCGTCGCTCACTGCCAGCACCGGCGGCGCATCNNCCAGCATCCAGACCACCTGGTCGGCCACGGAGGTGAGCACGGTGGCATCGGTCACCGCCAGCACCGGCGGCGCATCCAGCAGAACAAGGTCGGCGCGCTCACGTAAGGACGCCAAGACCTGGTCCATGCGCTGCGAGCCCAGCAAGTCAGAGGGGCTGGGTGGAAGCGGTCCGCTGGCCAGCAGCTTGAGGCCATCTACGGCCGTGTCCTGCAATGGAGGAGACGCCATGGCCTTCTCATCCACCATCATGGTGGTCAGCCCGACACTGGCGTCCACACCGAACAGTGAATGCAGGCTGGGACGCCGGAGGTCGCAATCAACCAGGACAACTCGTTTCTCGCCCTGGGCTATGGCGACGGCCAGGTTGGCCAAAACGGTTGACTTGCCCTCCTCGGGCCCGGCTGACGTCATCAAGAGTGTCTTCAGGGGCCTGTCCAGGCTTACAAACTGCAGGTTGGTACGCAGGGTGCGGTAGGCCTCGCTGGCAGGCGAGCGCGGCTGGCTAAGGGTTACCAGCTGTGATCCTGGCAATGTGGTGCGAGTTTGGGCCATATCTTGTCCCTCCTTGTTGCGGCGGGGGACGCCGCTATGCGCGTATGCCTCGCTGAGCCCGGCTGTCCTGGACAAACGGGATGGTCCCCAACACGGCAAGCCCGGCATGCCGCTCGATGTCCTGAATGTCCTGCATAATGTCAGCCGCAAGCCACTCCAGCCCAATCACCACAAGGGCACCCGCGATCAAGCCGAAAAGCCCTGACGCTAATGCCAAGAGGCCCGGTTTGGGCCAAAAAACGTAGCCGGGTGTGGCCGAGTCTTGGATGGACACATCTACACGGTCCCGCTTGTCCTGTTCCAGCATATAGGCGCGGATGTTTTCCACAAAGATCTCGGCGGTGGTCTGTGCAACCAACTGAGCCCGGGTAGGGTCAATGTCGTTTATCACGATGCGGATCAAAAAGTCAGATTCGACCGGGCTAACCGTCATCTTGGAGAGCAAGGTATCAACGGTGAGGTCCAACTGGGCCCGATTGATAACGTCCTGCGCCATCGTTCGCGACTTGATCTGACCGCTATAGTTGCGCAAGAGATTCTTGATGGTTTCCTGGAGACCCCAGTCCAGACGGGCGGGTATGACGTTCATCTGTATGCTGGAGCGGTAAGTTGTCGTCTGAAACCTACTAAAGACCAGGGCGCTCGCGGCGGCAATGACGGCCACGAGAAGAATGATCCACCCGCGTTTGAGCAAAGCACTGAGGTAGTCTCTCAGTTCCACCTGCACCTCCTGTGCGTCAGTCGCATCAGCAATTCTAGCACAAGCCAGACCGTCAAACAACTGCGATGAAGGGTAGCGTGCGCCAGGTCTCTGGCGATGTCAGCGGATTCTGGACCGCCAGCGGCTTGGCGAGGGTATCTCAGCTAGAACAGATATACCGTATTCCTCCAGCTCCTGGGTCGAGTACAGCGCACCGTCCAGATAGTGGAGGAGGAAGGCAAGGATCAGGCCGGAAGCCAGCGCCAGCAGCAGGCGAATGGGGAGGTCAAGCTGTTCGCGAAGCCCCGCTCCTATACGGCCAATGGAGGGCGGATCGATGAGACTGGCCTGCACTCCAGCCGTACCGACCTGGGCCAGGTGGCTGGCAACCTCATCGGGCAAGACAGCAGCCACAGCGTTGGCGACGGCTGCCAGTTGCCGTTCATCGCCCCAGACGATGCTTACCGTAAGGATGCGATGCTGTTTGCCCGCCTGAGTGGCACCGTAGATCGCGCCGACCGGGACCTGGATGCCCTCGGAGGCCAAACGCTGACTTACTGCCTGGGCAAAGGCCTGGCTTCTGACCAGGGCTGCCGCATCATCGGCCATGTATTCGGCAGTGAGCCACGTGTAGTACTTGTCATAAGCATAGTAGTCGCCGGTCCTCGGTTCGGGATCCAATCCCATTACAAAGCGCATGCTCGCCTGATAGGCAGGGGCGGCCTGTGGTCGGACGACGGCATAGGAGACCAGGACGACGGCCAGCAGCATGGCGATGATCCACCATCGGCGTGCGACAATGTTCCCATACTCTCGCAACTCCATATGAGCCGCCCCCTTGCTAGAGCATCCGTTGGGCGGAAAACTCGGCGTACCGAGTCCGCACTAGGTCGTCGAACGCGGCGACGAACTCCTGCCGGTCAAAGCGTTCTGCGTTCTTGCGGATAGTGTGGGGATCGAGACGGAGCGCTTCCAGTCGGGTAACCGCATCAGCCAATGAGCCTGTTGTCTGCTGCTCAAACAGCACTCCACTCACCCCGTCCACGACGGTTTCTACGGCGCCACCGGCGGCGTAGGCGACGACAGGGCGGCCCACCGCTTGCGCTTCCAGCGGAGCGATCCCAAAATCCTCTCTTCCAGGAAAGACCAGCGCCCGGCAGTTGGCCAGGCATTGCTCTACCTCGGCATCGGTAAGCCTTCCAAGGAACCGAATGTTGGGTCCGGCGATAGCCTGGAGGGCCGGTCTGGCGCGCCCTTCGCCGATAATCCAAAGAGGAAGGCCTAGCTGGTTGAAAGCCTTGATAGCGAGATCAATTCTCTTGTACGGTATCAGGCGATTGATCATCAGGTAGTAGTCACCGCGGACCTCGGATACCTGAAACCTTTGCACTTCCACGGGAGGGTAGATCACGTCAGCGCTCCGGCGATAGGTCTTCTGAATGCGCTGCTGCACGGCATGCGAGAGCGTCACAAAGTGATCCACCCGGTCGGCCGCCAGCCTATCCCACTGACGTAGATTGTACAGGAGGAAGGGCATGGCCAGGCGCACGAGTCGACCTAGCCGCTCCTGGGCCACGTACGTTGAATAGTCCCACAGGAAACGGGCTGGTGTTAGGCAATAGCTCACGTGAAGGGTGCTAGAAGGCGTAACAACGCCGTGAGCGAAAGCGCTTGTCACACTGATGACCACGTCATAGTCGGACAAGTCCAACTGTTCAAAGGCCAAGGGGTAGAGGGGCAGGAACCACTGATGATGCTGGTGGATCAGAGGCAGGCGGTTTAAGGATGACGCTCGCACATCCCAGTCGCTGTACTCTGGCGGTAGGGCTTCGGGCCAATAGATGGACGTGAAAACGGGAGCTTGGGGGTACATTCCTTTCACTACTTCAAGCACCCGCTCGGCTCCTCCGTATTGGTTTAGCCAAGAACAAACGATGGCTACTCTCAAGGTATGCCGCATCTACCTCCAGTTAGTGTGCACCAGTATAGCAAGCGCCCTGGGTTTGCGCAAGCATCCGGAGCATCACTTGCCCACACAGAAACTCCGGAAGATGGCATTCAATACGTCGTCGCTCACCGTCTCGCCGGTGATTTCCCCCAAGGTGCTGATGGCCGCGGTCAGGTCGACCGCGGCCATGTCCGTCGCGTTCTCTTCCCGCAGGGTCATGAGGGCATCGCCGAGATGAGCCAGGGAGCGCTCCAGTATCTCGATGTGTCGCATGTTTGCCGTGACGGCAGTTTCGGAGAGCTCAGCATGCCCGGATAGTAGTGTGTCTGCCAGGGCTTGCTCCAGGTCTTCCAGCCCCGCGCCAGTGAGGGCGGAGACGTGCACATGCGGCTCGTGAGGCAAGATCGAGTGGTCCTCTGCGACCTTGGGCAGGTCCGACTTGTTGATGACAACGATGGTCACCCGCCCCGAGATGCTGGCAGCCAGATCGCGGTCCTCGGCGCGCAGGCTTTCGCTACCATCCAGAACCATGAGCACGAGGTCAGCCGTGTCAATGGCCTTGTGGGTGCGCGCGATGCCCAGGGATTCGACGATATCCGACGAGGTGGTGATCCCTGCCGTATCGACAAGACAAAGGGGGATGCCGCGGAGGTTGAGGGTTTCTTCCACGGTGTCCCGCGTTGTGCCGGGGATCGGGCTGACAATCGCGCGGTCGAACCGCAGCAGAGCGTTGAGCAAGCTTGACTTGCCCACATTGGGACGTCCAACGATGGCCGTGCGCACACCATTGCGATACACCATACCCTGTCGTGCTTGAGCCAGCAGGGACTCGATGCTCTGCCTGGCCTGCTGTACCGCGGCAGTGACGTCCAAAGGAGGGATCTCGTCCTCGGGAAAGTCGAGCAGGGCTTCGAGGTAGGCGAGGGCGTCCACCAATGCCTGGCGGATCTGTCGTGTAGAATCAGAGGTACGCCCATCCAGTTGACGTACTGCCAAGCGCAAGGCCGCGTTGGTCTTGGCGCGAACGATATCGATCACTGCCTCTGCCTGAGCAAGGTCGAGGCGACCGTTGAGAAAAGCGCGTAGGGTGAACTCCCCCGGTTCCGCCAGACGCGCCCCCTGACGAACCGCCAGTTCCAGGATGCGGCGCGCTGCTACGGTTCCGCCATGGCACTGGATCTCAGCCACGTCTTGTCGGGTATAGGTTCGGGGTGACTGCATCCATACAGCCAGCACTTCATCTATTGAGTTGCCCGAGGCGGGATCTACGACGTGACCGTAGGTCATTTGGTGGGACTTGAGCGCCCATTCCTGAACAATGGATAGGCTGATACTTGCGGGGCGAAAGAGTCGGCCCAGGATACTACCTGCCTCTGGCCCGCTCCACCGAACGATCCCGACAGCTGATTCACCTGGGAAAGTGGATATCGCGGCGATGGTGTCATCCAGGTTGAACATGGAGCGGGACCCTTTCTTGCCGCCTGACCCGGAAGCTAAGGAAGGCAGAGGCCAGCAGCACGCCGCTGAGCCCCATGATGGCATTGGGAATGCCAATATAGTCGGCCAAGGTGCTCACCGCCATCATGGGCGCCAGACCAGCAATGTTGGCCAGCAGGAAATCGGCGGAAATCACCCGTCCGCGGATTTCCATCGGGGTCAGTTCGTGAATAATGGTCTGGGAGGCGACTACGGTAACCGTGCCTCCCGCGCCCAGCACCAATGCGGCGCCGACGACGGGGATGATGACACGATCCGGGGCTTTCCCGCTTGCTCCCCCTTCCGCTTCCACATTCAACGCAACGATGCTCAATGCTGCCAACGCCAGGCCGACGATCAAGAGTCCGGTCGCGACCAGCCGCGGGCGCTGGAAGCGAGAACCATAGTTGGCGACCCACAAGGTTGCTATGAACATGCCGACTCCGCCCGCGAAAAAGATGTAGATGGCGTCTGTGGGCGGCATGCCCAAGACTCGGGCCGCAAAACCAGGCACCAGAACCGCGATGATCATGGTCAAGACGTTCATGAGACCATGCTGCCCGATGGCAATCAGAACAGGACGGTTGGTTAGGATAAAACGCAGGCCGGTATTCAGTTCTTCACGAAGGGTGATCAGGGAATTCCGCAATACCCCGTTGTGAGGGGATGGTTCGTACAGAGAGATGGGCCAGATGAGGGCAGTGGTGATCAGGTACGCTCCGGAGATAGTGGCAAAGGCACCGTCAATGCCGCCCAGTTTGAGTGAAAGAGGAGCCAGGAAGAGCAGACCCAGAACCTGAGCTACGTTAAAGAGCAGTCGAAAGGCAGAATTGGCTGTCAGAAGCTGATCGGGTGCAACAAGGAGGGGGACCATCGCTGCTTCTGCCGGGTCGGACAATTGCCCGATGGTGGAGAGAACGAATGTCAGGAGATAGACGGCTGTCAGAAGGCCGCCTCCCTGCGCATAGCGTCGGAAGAAGATGAATGAGGCTACCACAAAGATGCGAGAGATATTGCAGAAAAGCAGGATGGTCTTTTTACGGAATCGGTCTATCATAACGCCGGAGAGGAGGCTGAAGAGCACGCCTGGAAGGTTGAAAACCAAGACCATCAGGCCAACGAGGGTGCTGGAACGGGTCAGGCCTTCGATCATGACCATGTGCACGAACAGGATGGCATTCTGGGCAGATTGGCCAAACACCTGGGATGTCCACAGCAACGCGAAGTTGCGATTCTGGAACATGGACCAAAAGTCAGAGGGCTGGGAACCTGAGGAGGAGCGCGTTAGGTCCATGCAGCATCCGTGCTCTGTGCCTGGTTGTCTGAGCCGGTTTCCGTGGGCATCGCCCGTTCAATGAAGGCTTTCAGCCGTCGCTCGAAGGTCGAGCGCGGAAGAAGAACTCGGTGCCCGCAGGTTTGACACTTGAGTCCGATATCAGCACCGATCCGGACCACGCGCCACTCATACCCTCCGCATGGATGAGGCTTGCGAAGCCTCACGACATCATCAATGTACACTTCAATTGGCATACGATTACGCTGCCTTGGTGCGTGTAGTTGTAGGCGCCGGGTGCGCCGACACCAGGCGTCGCCACGCCGCGGGAATCAATGGCAGCAGGTCGCTGGCTATCGCACCGGAGAGGCCGGTTTCCTCGCAGAGCATTTGCCCGGCCAGGCCATGCAAGTAGGCTCCTGCTATTGCTGCGGCACGAATAGGCGCACCTTGGGCAAGAAGGCCTGCCACTACTCCGGCCAATACGTCACCACTGCCGGCTGTGGCAAGCGTGGGCACCGCGAATGGGTTAATGTAGGTGGTGCCCTGAGGAGATGCAACGACGCTGAAAGCCCCTTTGAGCACGATGGTCGCGTTGGACTCTTTGGCCGATTGCTGGGCGACCTGAACGCGGCTTGCCTCCACGCGGGAGATATCAGTAGCCATAAGACGAGCCATCTCGCCGGGGTGGGGAGTCAAGATGCTTTCACTGTCCACGCACTTGGTCCACTTGGGAATGACGGACAGCGCGTAGAGACCATCAGCGTCGAGTACGAGGCGCGGGACGCGTTCTGTTGTGCTTGACCGCATCGCGAGGAGGCGCGAGACGAATTCCACCGTGGTGGTGGCGCGCCCAATTCCAGGGCCTAGGAGCAGGACATCGTAGAGAGGCAGATGCGGGCGCAACGTATCGGCAGCGTCAGCGCTGATGTTTCCCTGTTCGTGAGGCAAGAGCAGGTAGGTAGACTCACTCACATTGGCGCCGATCACCGGATGCAGGACAGCGGGGATGGCCAGCGTGACGAGGCCGGCACCAACCCTCATAGCTCCTTGCGCCGCCAGCGATGCTGCACCGGTGAAGCTGGTGGAGCCCGCCACCACGAGGACCTTGCCAAAGGTCCCTTTGTGGGCGTCCAGGGGTCGCAGGGGGAGCGCGCTTGCCACGAGATCCGGTGAGGTGACCTCCAGGGCTATATCATGGGCGAACTCGTCCGGTATGCCGATATCGGCTACGGCAAGCTTGCCCACTTTGGCGGCGCCGGGGAAGCGGAACAGGCCCATCTTGGGATAGCCAAAGGTAATGGTAAAATCGGCAGTCAAAGTCGCCTGGTCGAGAGCACCAGTATTTGCGTTCAATCCGCTGGGGACATCCACAGCGACGATGACCAGGGGCTTACCCTCGGATTGACCAGTAAGTGGATGCAGCCAGCGCAGCTCTTGATTGGAGAAGGGGCGACGGCGTAGTGCCACCGCACTGCGGACCACGTCAAGGACATCCCTCAACGGAGAAGCGATGGGGCGAGTCGTTCCAGTACCCAGGACCGCATCCACTATGCAACCGCAATCCTCTACCCACCGCCGCAATTGAATACCCTGCTGGTCCTCCTCACAACGAGCCATGATGACCCCAGCGTGATGAGCCAGAGGCCAGTTTGAGTCGTCGCCCGACTGGCGCGCACAGCAGTACGCGAAAACCGAAAAGCCAAACCCCCGAAGATAGCGAGCGGCCACAAGGCCGTCTCCGCCATTGTTGCCTGGACCTACGAGAACGAGAATCTGGCAATCCGGTGGCAACGTCATCCGGAGCCAATGGGCTACCGCGTGACCCGCGTTGTCCATCAGCTGGGCATAGGAAACGCCGTGGGCGGCTGCGGCACGCTCGAGGTCCCGCATCTGCTCAACGGTCACGATCTTCATTGGCGATTGCATCACGGCCAGGCTTTGCGAGTCGCTCATCGGTATCTGCGGATTGTAAGTTAGGTACGCACTTCTGTCAAAGACCTGCCCGTTCAGGCGTGAGGAGGGGGGTAGCGATTCAATCCTGTGGGTGACCTTGCGTGCCGAGATCGCTCTCGCCAACGTCACTTTGCGAGCGATGATGCCCTACGGGCTACCGCCACCACTATTTGACTGGCTGCATTGTACGCAGGATGATGAGCAGGCTTGGCTGGCTGAGGCAGAGGCGAACTTGAGTCGGGAGAGGGCTATGGCATGGCAGCCGCGGGGCGTCATCGTGGATTTTGACGGGGTGGTTACGCGAACTCTGCCGCGCGACAAATTGCTGCGGCGGACCGAGAAAGAGCTTAACCTTGCCGCGGGCGACTTGATGCAGGTCCTATTCTCGGGTGACCATTGGTGGGCTCTCTCAACTGGCAAGGTGTCGACGCAGGAGTACTGGGATCATATCACCCACTTGCTGGGTCCCAACATCCCCCCCGTACTGGAGCCATTCCGCGACAATCCCTTTGCCTATGAGGAGCTCAACCTTACCACTGTCAAGTGGCTGGGGAGCCTGCGACGGCTGCACAAGATCGCCCTGTTGAGCAACGCTACGCTCTATTTGGATCAGTTGCTTGAGGAGAGCGAGCTTCGACGGCTCTTCGACGTGGTTGTGAATTCGGCCCGGGTCGGCTGGCGCAAACCCGATCCAGAAATATACGAGCTGACGTTGTCAAGGATGGGACTGGTGCGGGAAGATTGCGTGTTTATTGACGATAAGGAACGGAATATCTCCGCGGCCCGCGCCATCGGACTACCAGCGATTCATTTCCCCTCAGCCGCTGCTGCTCGGAGGCAATTTGCAGCGATGGTGGCCCAGTCCCCCGCACCCTACGCGGGGCTGGGATCGCAGCGTACGCCCTCGNNTCGCGCACCAGCTTGTAGCCTCGGCCATGCACCGTCACCAGATATCGGCGAGCTGCAGAGTTTTCCAGGGTCTGTCGCAGACGACTGATGAGCTTGGCTATGCGCGCATCATCCACACGGTTGATATAGCTGCCCGACCAGACGTTTTCAACAATGGTGTGCTTGTCACAAATGCCATCGTGGTTGCGGTAAAGGCACTGCAAGAGCTTGTACTCCAAGCGGGTAACAGGGGGAATACGCTCGCCGTCGACCCACACTTCGCCGAGCCGCTCGTCGAGCCAGACGCCGTACCCGGGAATGGTGGAGCTGTCCGGACCGCTGGGTTCACAGGACGCTCTGTCGTCAGCGATAGGTGTTCTGACTAGCTCGGCCAGCACGGAGGAAAAGGGACGTCCGTCGACCACATAGCCCTTGTTCTGGAGTATGCGCACAGCCTCATCATCCTCAGTTGGCATGCCGGCCGTCATCTGGGTAAGAATGACCTTTTCGCGCCAAGTGAGGTAGTTGCTCCAAATACTGCGCAGGCGCGGTGCGGCCTCATCAAAGAACCGTTGCTGAGCGATGTCGTGATGCCTTTCCGTGAGTTCTCCATGCTCGCGCCAGAGATCAAAGTAAAGAGAGCAAGCCATCTGTACGTAGAACGGGAAACGCCCAGCCAGGGCGCTAATCGCCTCGGCGTGGGCATCAATGGGCACACGAGAGCGTTGGCTCGTCTTCGTCAAGAACTCGGCAAACTCCAGCTCGGTGAAGGAGCCGAGATAGAGTCTGCGAAACAGGCTGGGGAACGGAGATGCCACCACCTCGGGTGGACAACAGTGATCGAGGGAGGTGGTGCTAGCCGTGATGAAGCACGTCTCGTAAGTATTGGCCAGGCCTCTCAGGAAAAGATAGAAGCCGATGCCAAACTTGCGCTCGCTGGTGATCTTCTCGAACTCGTCCACGAGGACAACTGCCCGTTTGGGGTACAGAGCCTTGAGCGCCATCTGCACTCTATACCGGCCCAGCGCCTCATCACCGTCGACATCTGTTCCCGGCTGCCCAAGGGCCGATAGGAGCTCCCGGTAGAAGCTACTGGCATCCGAGATGCCCAGTTGTGGGTCCAGGTACACAAAGAGGTACCTTCCACCGTCGGGTGAGAATTGGCTACGCGCTGTGTCGCTCATCAGGTATCGAAGTAAGGAGGTCTTGCCACTGCTGCGTTCGCCAATCAGGGAGGTTGAGCCGAATTTGGCGAGCCGTTCGAAGATGATTCGCAGCGTCTCACCCCGACCGTAGAAATCCTCGGGGCTGGCGATGGGCCCCCCGTAGAAGTAGGGACTTGAGACAGCGGACTCCATGTAACCTCCTGTTTGAGCCTGAGGGAACCGTGCAGGGCGCTCTCCACTGCTCACGGTCTCTCGGACGCCCCGGTAATGCACGCGTGGCCTCAGTTGGTGGCCAATGCGCAAAATCGGGCTCTGCAAGTCTTCCCAGATGCATTGTGGGCCGATTTTACGGGACTTAACGGATATTGGCGATTGGTGCTCAGAGAGCACACAAGCTGATGGCCCGCGAACCTGCTACGACGTGCTGATTCAGCGCGCTTGGAATACTGCGGGTCCCTGGCGGACAGCGGTCTCCATGATGCCGAACCGGTCGTCCCGCCGAGCAAATCACTAGGGCAAGGACTGGACATATCGCGCTGCACTGGGCAGCAGGGCCGAGTGCCAACTGAGTACGAAGAGAAGCGGCTTCCCTGACGTACTTTAGACGCCAATTCAATCCGCAGGCTACGCGGACCGGACAGCTCTTGCCAGAGCCTCCCGCTGGGCAAACGGTCACTCGATGAGTTGCCGCGATCCAATCAGGAGAGATCAACATCGAGTCAGCCCAGTTTGGCGCAAAACGCTATAATATAGGAGCGACAAGACAGCATCCCTGATACCGGCCAGGTCATGAGTCGGTGGCGAAACTGGCCTCAGTGTGGAGGATGCACCGTCACCGGTACAGAGGTCAGTCTCGCGTACTGAGAGGGATAGATGGTGCGTGTGACGGGGGCGTCTGCACATCCATCGGCAGCTGACTTGTTCTGCTGTCGCTGTTGGGCCAAAGGCGAAAGGGGGGCTAGACAACAGATGAAAGACCTGGTCAGGTCCGTGCTCACCAGGCACGGTTCCAAGCTGGTGGAGTGGTCGATCGTAACAGCGGCCATGGGGCTGGCAGCGAGGCTCATCTTTCTGGGGATGGGGGATCAACTGCATGGCATCTATCGCGAGGTTGTAGCGATATGTCGGCAGATTGTGCTTCCCTAGCTATCGCTAAGGCCACGGCCGAAGGGACTGAGAGGCTCGGCAGCGGTGAGAGCCGTTCTGAGCAGCATGACCGTCACCTATTTTGGTGATTGGGTATGAATGTGCTACACTACGCCCAAAGATACTGGTCTGCAATCACAGGACAATCGAGAGAGGGGAGTAACGGCGTTGGGCAAGATTAGGGTAGCGATCATTGGTGTCGGAAACTGCGCGGCGGCGCTGGTCCAAGGGGTACAGTTCTACAAGAATGCTGCTGAGGACGAGTTCGTCCCAGGGCTCATGCATGCGAGGCTTGGCGAGTACCATATTGGGGACATTGAGTTCACGGCTGCCTTTGAGATCGACCAGAACAAAGTCGGCAAGGACCTGTCCGAGGCCATCTTCGCTGAACCGAACAATACCATCAAGTTCAGCGAAGTGCCGCATCTGGGGGCTCCTGTATACCGGGGCATGACCCACGATGGGTTGGGCCGATACTTGAAGGAGACGATTACCAAGTCTCCAGGGTCGACAGCGGATGTCGTTGGCATCCTGAAAGAGACCAAGACCGATGTCGTGGTCAACTTTTTGCCCGTTGGCAGCGAGATGGCCACCAAGTGGTACGTGGANNGCGAGATGGCCACCAAGTGGTACGTCGAGCAGATTTTGGACGCGGGCTGTGGTTTTGTGAACTGCATCCCCGTCTTTATTGCACGGGAAGACTACTGGCAGAAGAGATTCCAGGAGCGCGGTTTGCCCATCGTGGGGGATGATATCAAGTCGCAGGTGGGCGCAACCATCACTCACCGTGTGCTGACCACCTTGTTCCGCGATCGGGGTGTGCGGCTGGATCGCACGTATCAATTGAACTTTGGCGGCAACAATGACTTCTTGAACATGCTGGAGCGAGATCGGCTGGAGTCCAAAAAGATCTCCAAGACGAACGCGGTGATCAGCATGCTGGATTATGACATGGGTCACGGCAATGTGCACGTTGGACCCAGCGATCATGTGCCGTGGCTCACCGATCGCAAGTGGTGCTACATCCGAATGGAAGGCACTACATTTGGGAACCTGCCGCTGAACCTCGAGTGTAAGGTTGAGGTCTGGGATTCACCCAATTCGGCGGGCGTGGTGGTGGATGCCATCCGCTGCTGCAAGCTTGGACTGGACCGGGGGCTGAGTGGGACGCTAGTCGAGCCCTCGGCTTACTTCATGAAGTCACCTCCGGTGCAGATTCCGGATGATGAGGCTGTAACCGGGGTGGAAGCGTTTATCGCCGGCGCCAAGTAGCGAGGTTGCTGCTAGGGGGCAAGGACGGGAGGTGAGGCTGAATGGCCTTGCCTCCCGTATTTGTTAGGATGCTGAACAGTGGTCTATCGGTGGATCTGGTAATGGACATGGAGGAAAGCAGTGGTTGAGGAAAAGGCGGCCAGCTTCTATCTGGGCAAAGAGTACGATGTGGCCACGAGGCAGATTCAATCGCAGACCGTGATGTACGATGCCCGCGACCTGACCACGCATGCCGTCTGCCTGGGCATGACGGGCAGCGGGAAGACGGGACTGGCGCTGGTACTCCTCGAGGAAGCGGCCATGGACGGCATCCCCTGTATCTTGATCGACCCCAAGGGGGACCTGGGCAACCTGCTTCTAACGTTTCCGCAGTTGCGGGCGGAGGACTTTCAGCCGTGGGTCAACGCTGATGATGCGCGCCGAAAGGGCATGGAGCCAGATGCCTATGCAGAGCAAATGGCTCAAACCTGGTCAAAAGGCTTGGCACAGTGGGATCAGACCCCAGAACGCATCCAGCGGCTGCGCGAGGCTTGCGAGTTCGTGATCTATACCCCAGGAAGCGACGCGGGCATTCCCGTGAGCATCCTCCAGACTTTTGAAGTCCCCTCATTGTCATGGGATACTGACGCGGAGACGATCCGTGAGAAGATTCAGTCCACCGTATCGAGCTTGCTGGGGTTGGTGGGCATTGACGCCGATCCCATCCGCAGTCGCGAGCATGTCCTGCTATCGAACCTTTTCGAGCACGCGTGGCGGGCCGGCGAAGACCTTGACCTTGCCAAGTTGATTCAGCGCATTCAGAATCCCCCCATGCGCCAGGTCGGGCTGTTTGATGTGGATACATTCTTTCCGCCGAAAGACCGCCTTACGCTGGCCATGGCCCTCAACAACTTGATCGCCGCCCCAGGCTTCGGGAACTGGCTTGAAGGTCAGCCCCTGGATATCGAACACATACTGTACCGGGACGACGGCAAACCGCGGGTAAGCATCTTTTACATCTCCCACCTCAGTGACGCGGAGCGGATGTTCTTTGTGACGCTGCTGTTGGGCCAGGTGCAAGCCTGGATGCGCCGCCAGTCAGGCACAACCAGCCTGCGGTGCTTGGTGTATTTTGACGAGCTCCATGGCTACTTTCCACCGCATCCAGCCAACCCACCCTCGAAAGGACTATTGCTGCGCCTCATGAAGGAAGCGCGGGCGTTTGGTGTTGGAATGTTCCTGGCCACACAGAATCCCGTTGACCTGGACTATAAGGGCTTGACCAATGCAGGAACGTGGTTCATCGGCAAGCTGCAGACCGATCGGGATAAGATGCGGGTCTTGGAGGGGCTGGAGACCGTTGACGCGGCCGCGGGAATAGGGCTGAACCGGGCAGACTATGACCGACTGATTACGTCGTTGGAGCAACGGGTGTTCATCCTGCACAATGTCCACGAGCCCAAACCCCGTGTCTTCATGACCCGTTGGGCACTGAGCTACCTTCGGGGGCCGCTGACGAGGGTTCAGATTCGAACGCTGATGGAGGACCTCAGGAGCCGCCTGCGAGGCGAGAAGCCTTCAGCAGGTGCGAGCATTCAGACGCCTTCTGGGTCGGGACTGTCGGAGGCTCCTCCGCGCCTTGATCCCAGCGTGGCACAGCACTACATCCTGGCGGGCCTGACGGCCGACAAGGCCCTCCGAGACGCTCCTGGTCTTTCGCCGGCGATGCGCCAGGGTACTGGGGCACAACTGGTCTACCATCCCCACCTGTTCGCGTGGGCGACGGTGGGCTTTGACGAAACTGCCAGCGGGCGAGTACGCTCGGAGGATCTGCTCTACCTGTTGCCTCCGCCCGATGAGTCTTCTTGGGTCGATTGGCAAGCAGGCAAGGTGAGCGTGACCAAGGATGATTTGGTGTCAGTTCCGGTCTCGCCAGCACTGTATTCAGCCGTTCCGGCAAGCCTGAGTGATACCAAGAGGCTGAAGGCATTGCAGGCGTCTTTCCAGGACTTTGTGGCCCGGGAAGAGGCTTTGCCCGTGTTCTACAATCCGGTACTGAAACTTTACTCCCTCTTTGATGAGTCAGAAGGCAGGTTCGTCCAGCGCTGCCAGGAATACGCAGCTGCCCGGCAGAAGGTCGGGCTGGAGAAAATGCGTTCCAAGATTGGCACGGAGCGGAGGAGGTTGGAGGATCGCCTTCAGCGTGAGCAGCGGGAACTGGATCAAGACCAGGTCAAGATGGACGGTTACAAGCGCGAGGAATTGCTGTCGGCGGGCGAGACTCTGCTAGGGATGTTGACGGGGCGCAAGAGGACGAGCGTCCTGAGCGGAGTAAGTCGGCGACGGCGTCTCACGGCCCAGTCAGAAGCTCAGGTGAAGGAATCTAAGCAGACGATCGCCGAGCTGCAGAAGCAGCTGGCGGCCCTTGACGCCAGAGAACTGGAGGAAGAAAGGGCTTTGGAGGCGCAGGCGACTGAAATGGCGCGGGAGATTGAACAGGTTCTGGTCCGACCCAAGAAGGCCAACATTCGCGTGACGGCTCTTGGGATTGGCTGGGCTCCTTTCTGGCAGGTGCAGCACCAAGGCGCTTCGGGAACGCTGCAGGCGACCGTCGTTCCAGCCTTCCACGGTCAAGGGGAGACACAGTAATCCGGCGGAAATGACGGGGTTCAGTCGCTGCGGCGGGACCAGGCCCAGTGCAAGAAACGGGCCAGGAGTGGCTGGTAGGAATACTCGTGAGTGGCAACGTAACGGAGGACTTGGCCGCCGAATCCCCGCTTGAAACGATACAAGCCACCCATGCCCGTACTGAGCGCTCCGCTCTGCTCGGCGTCCAGTAGGTTGTCGCCGATCTCAGCGTCATCCAGGTCCGGTATCCCCCACAGGTCGTAGCTCGTGCAGCCTTTGTCCCTGGCCCAGCGCATGGCATGCCATTGCGCCAGATATGTTGGCATGCGTTGGCGTTCAACGTCAGAAGATGCCCCATACATGTAGTACGCCCGTTTGCCCCAGCAGAACACGATCAAAGCGGCCAGCGGCTTCCCTTCATATTCGGCCAACACCAGCCCTGACGCGTTTTGGGCCGCGAACAAGTCCCAGGCCAGAGCGTAGTATTCCATGGAATGGATGCCGAAACCGTCACGATGGGAGGTCTGACCCAGGAGATCATAGAAGGTGGAGAGGTCGGACCGACCAGCCAAGCGCACTCTGACCCCCTTGCGCTCCGCAAGCTTGATGTTGTAGCGTGTCTTGGCCTTCATCTGCGCCAGGAGGACATTGTCTGAAAGGCAGAGGTCCAAGACCACGGTCCTTCGGGGCTGTATGGTATGTGCACAAGGGCGGTATCCGTGGGCGGTGAGCCAGCCCGCTCGTTCAGGGCTGTCCTCCCAGTCGGGCTCCACCAGGAGGTCGATAGCGTTCCGTTGCCGGCAGGCCCGGTGCAGGGCGGGTATGGCTAGTAACGAGGCATCGCCCATTGGACCACGGGGGATGTAGGCAGTGGTCAGGATGCCCAGAGGCATTCGGCGGAAGAGGACCTGCACACCAGCGACGATACGGTCTGAGTCGATTGCCGCCAGGCGGAACGGTTCCCAGCCGAAAGCGCTCTTGAGCTCGCCCCAAGCCCACGACTGCAGCACATGGCCGCTGCTACAGGTTTGGGAAAAGGCATCCCATTCGGCAGAGGAAATGAATTCCCGCTCGTCCGAGGTACGGATCTCCATAGGGCTAGATTATACTTTGGCCCGCGAGTCGACGCGAAATCGAAGCATGGTATCAGCTTACCTGGCCGCAGCCTCCTCTTGCTGTGCTTTGCGGAGCGGTGATTACAGGTCGAGCCACTCATCTTGAGAGTAACTTTTGACCGTTTTCTACGTCATGAATGACAGAGCAAGGGGTCTATCTTGCTGCCTTGCTCCCTGGCTGGGAAACAGGATCCGGACGGAGAGCCCGCTCGTCCTGGGTGCGAGGGGGCGCGTAACGTTTGGTTGTTAATGGGATTTGACAGAGCCTTTGTCCAAGGTATAATGGCGTGAAGCTGCTTTATAGCTCGACGTGCGCCACGTTCGGGCATCCGACCAGAGGGAGGCACGTGTGATGAACGAGGTAACGTTCAGTCTGTCCCCGCAGGACTCAGAGCTATCGAGTCTGGCTTCGCAGAGGCTTCAGAAGTCTAGCGCTCCAGTACCCCGCAGCATTGTCCTCTCTCTGATCGTCTTCTTGCTGTCCTTTGCTGTGCTCTTCGCGGGCCCTGCCTTGGCGCTCAAGCTAATTGCGAGCCCATTCATCGGTGCGATTCCCGAAGGTGGAGTGTCACCAGCCTGGCCGGAGATTCGGGCTTCAGCGGTCGTCACTGCGGTGACGTTCCAGCAGGGCAGGCTGCCTGAGGCATCCTACACCGGCGTCAAGGATGTCTACCTCAACAAGTGGAAGCCGGCGACCAATCTCTCGAACGAGAACCGCATGATGATCGGCCAATCGAGCGCCTATCGTCCCCTGGTCAAGTTCGATTTGGCGGCCGTAGCTGCCCAGTACAAGATCCCTGCCTCGGCCACCATTGTGGAGGCCAAGCTTGGCCTGTACTGCTACGCCCGTAACCTGTTCAACCCTATGGAAGCCCGGGTGTTTCAGGTCTACCGGAACTGGGTAGATACACAGGCGACCTGGTACAAGGCAACCTCTGGTGACAACTGGGCCCTTGAAGGCTGTGACAACACGGCCACCGACCGAGCAGAGGCCTTTTCCGATGGCCGGGTTATCTTTGACCGTAACGTCTTTCACGACTATGACGTCACGTCGGTTGTCCAGCAGTGGGTCAACAACCCTGCGTCCAACAAGGGTCTCATTCTCATCGGACCTGATCCTGCCGTTATCTACTATTACTACAGCTCAGAATGGGGCACTGCCAATCAGAGGCCTCGCTTGGTCGTGACCTGGACACTGGAAATCCCACCGACTCCCACTCCCACGGTGGGTCCATCTCCGACCCCAACGCTGTCGCCTACGCCCGGTCCGTCACCTACGCCTACTACGACACCGGCAGCACCGGTGGTCATTGACGAGACCTCGAGCTGCTTCACCTACACGCCCGGGGTGGGAGTCTGGGAAGCTGGCACCACGGGCGGGTACGGTGGCAGCTATCTCTACGAGTCGGGAGTTGTGGCAGGGACCGCGCGCTGGGCGCCGTGCACGGCTAATCCTCTTCCGGTAGAGTCCATGTACGAGATTCGGGCTCACTGGAGCGTGCATTCTGCTCGCCCGGTCGCGGTGCCCTACACCATCCAGTACAACGGCGGAACCGCCATCGTCTACGTTGACCAGACACGCAATGCCGCCGGCAGCATTGTAGCGGACTTTTCTCCATCGGGCTGGTACTCGTTGGGCGTCTATCCGTTCTTGGCTGGTACGTTCACGACCACTGGTCACTATGTAGAGCTGGATACCTCCAGCGCAGGGGATACCTGCGCTGATGCGGTGCAGTGGAGCCAACGTCCGGATGTTGCCGGTCCGCCCGGTGCCGTTACCGTTGTTGCTGAGCCATCGACCCTGCCTTGTGATGGGGCTGCCACGTCCTTCATTACCATCACGGTCAAGGACTTGTACGGCAAGTCCGTGGCCAATGGCACGATGGTGGGCCTAACCACCACGTTGGGAACCCTGCCGTACACCTATACCGAGGCTGAGAGCGCAGCGGTCACTCGGCTGGGTACTTGGGCTGAATACGCTGACGCGGGAGCTAGCGGCGGTAAGGTCATTTATTCTGACAATTTCGGTGACGAGGCGGTTTGGACCTTTGAGGGCACCGCTGTATCCCTGGTTTACGCGACGAACGTCGGGGGAGGCGTGGCCGACGTGCTGGTTGATGGTTCTTTTGTAGGCACCATCAACTTTGCCAGCGGCTCTCTGCAGTGGAAGATGGAGCGATTGCTGGTTTCTGGGCTGTCAGGAGGCGTGCATACTGTCAAGGTGCGCAACGGCGGTGTGGGCCGCATTTGGTTGGATGCTTTCCGCTCCGGCGTCTCCACGGTTAACGGCGAAGCCTATGCTGTCCTGATTGCCCCCACCACCATTGGCACCGCCACCCTTCGTGCGGTGGGGATTGGCGCCAATGTTACCGGTCTTTCCACGGCGTGGCCCTTCGGCCAGGCGCAAGTATCATTCCCAGGCCCTGCTGTGGTCTGGGTGGATGACAACTATTGTGGCGCCTGCGCCAACGACGGACACATCTGGAACTATGATGCCTTCAACGTGATTCAGGACGGTGTCAACAAGGTCATCGGCGGTGGCACGGTGCACGTGCTCGCCGGTACCTACGCGGGTAATGTGACTGTCGCCAAGCCGCTGAGTTTGCTGGGTGCGGGGGCCGATCAGGTTACCGTGAGCGGCACCGATGCCCCAGGAAGCCGGGGGTTCTACGTTGACCGGGCAGACAATGTCACCATTTCGGGATTCAAGATTCGCGATTTTGAGACGGGCATCTACCTGCGGGGCACCGGCGCGGGAGCGGGACCCAGGGTCGAGAACGCGACCATCGTTCAGAACAAGTTGGAGAGCAACAACGCTGGCGTCAACTCTTACGCGTTGCGCGGCAGCTATGTGTACACCAGTACACTGGGTGGCAATGAAGTACTCCTGGGGTACAACGGTGTGTGGCTGGAGAACGTGTACGGGACCACGGTGGCGTACAATAATGTGCTGGACAACCAGGGATTTGGCATCAAGATCGCCACTGGCAGCGACAACTCGATCGACAACAATACGTTGTCCAACAACCAGAACGTGGGCATTGAGATCACTGGCGAATCGGTGCGCAACGGCATCGTCGCGAATACCCTCATCGGGCAGCGATGGGACGCGATCAATGTCAATGGCTCGGTCACCTGCAGTGTTGACATCCTTGCTAACGTGATTGAAGGTTCAAACCTAGCTTGGCTCAACGCAGCCGGAGCCGCCCCGGATGCAAACCACAACTTGGGTGCCATTGCATTGACGGGCGTCACCGGTGCCAGTTCTGTCCTTGACAACCGCATTAGCGGGGCGTCGAACGCTGGTGGGTCTCGGCCAGAGGCCGCAGGGATCTATGTGCAGACCAGCCCACTGCTGACCATTGAAGCGAACCTGATCCAGGGCGGGGTAGCGAACGGCATCTACATTGCGACCAATGCCAGCCCCCCTGCGATTCACGGTAACAGTATCTACTCCAATGGCCGGTTTGGACTCTACAAGACCGGGGCAGCAGCAGTAAACGCACAGGGGAACTGGTGGGGTCGAAACTTGCCGACGAGCGGCGCCGCGCCAGCGGACTTGCAGAGCCTGGCCAATATAAACTGGTCTCCGCCGATTCAACTAGCGCTGACCGCCAATCCAAACACTCTGCCGGCCAACGGCATCGCCACCTCGACGGTTACCGCGACCGCTACGGGTGCTGGCTATGACATTCTGGATGGCACGATCATCAGCATGACCAGTGATCTCAGCACCCTGGTGTTTCCGTCTAGCAACGTGTTTTTTGCTGGCCAGTCGGTCTTTGGCTTCCGCGCCGGCACCATCGCTGGCGTTGCCACGGTCACTGGAACGGCGCAGCCGGGCATTGACACCCAGACTGTCCCCATCACCCTTACTGCGCTCAGCCCATTCAGCATCGAGGTGATGGCTGTTCCCTCAACCATCGCGGCGGGGGGTAACTGGTCGATCATCACGGCGACGGTGAGGGACGTGTTCAACAACCCGGTGCCGGCAGCAGCGGTGAGCTTTAACAGCAGCGCCCGCGGCTGGGTAGCTCCTGTATCGGGGGTTACCGGCGCTACCGGCGAGGTTACGACGACTTTCACTTCCTTTGCCATTCCCGGCTTTGCCTGGGTCACAGCGACCACTGGCAGTACTATTAGCGCTTCGACGGTCATCACCATTACGGCTGGAGAACCCTGCACCATCGCCTTGACCGCCATTCCGTCGGGGATGTCAGCCGACGGCGCGTCCCTCTCGGAGCTGACGGCGGTGGTGAGCGACTGCTTGGGGTTGGCTGTTTCCGATGGCACGATGGTGGGCTTCACCTCCACTTTGGGCACAATCCTGGATTACCGCTATGTCGAGGCCGAAGCGCCAGAAGTGGTCACCTCGACGGGTTGGTCGGTGGTGTCGGGCGGCGGCGCCAGCGGCGGGTTCTCCATCCAAACCAGCTCGGTTGGTGCGGCGGCTTCGTGGCTGTTCCACGGGTCGGCCGTTTCATTGATCTATCGTAGATCGCCTGGAGGTGGCGTCTTCTGGGCTCGCGTGGACGGTGGGAGTCCCGTGATCATCGACACAGATGGGCCGACGACGTGGATCGAACAAGTGGTGGCTACCAATCTGGATCCTGTGATGTTGCATCAACTGGAGATCAGCAGGCAGTCGGGCACGATCCGCCTTGATGCGTTCCGGTCTGGCGCTCAGACCAGCGGCGGCCGCGCCACCGCTTACCTCCGTGCGCCCGTCTCGGCGATCACTCAGACGGCGACGGTCTTGGCGGTCAGTCACCTGGATGGCCTCTTGGCACAGCACATCACGGCTACTGCCAGTGTGGTACTCAGCGCGACCAACATCGTCTGGGTTGACGACGACTATTGCCCAGCTTGTGCGAACGACAGCCATACCTGGGGCTTTGACGCGTTCAGTAACATCCCCGACGGCGTGGCGGCCGTTCAGCCAGGCGGCAGCGTGGTCGTGGCCAGCGGTTTTTACACTCTGCCAGTGACGATCGACAAGACGCTCAACCTACTGGGTGCTGACGCCTCGACCACATTCATCGATGGCGCAGATCTGCCTACGCCAGGCATCACGATTACCGCAGCGAGCAACGTGGTCTTTACGGGCTTTACGGTGTCGCAGTGGGCAACGGGAATGTACATCGCTGGTGCCCCATCCAGCGGGATCTTTGTCCGCAACAACGTGTTTACTGAATGCGCGACCCTGGCCATTTGGGGCGCCTCCATCAGCGGCAGCCAGTTCACGGACAATGAAATCAAAGGCGGCGGAGCTGGCATGCGGTTTGATGCGGTGAGCAGCTGCACGATCCAGAACAATCACATCCACGATTCTACAGGGTACGGCGTTTGGATTATGGGAGCCAGCTCAGGCAACGAGCTCACCTACAACTATATTCACGACCTCGGCGAGTACGGCATCCGATTGTCGGGCAGCGGTAGCAACCACCGTCTTTCGCACAACACAATCCGCGACTTGGGTGAGTACGGCATCCGGCTGAGCACATCGGGAACTGGTAACATCGTTTCCCTCAACCACCTGTCAGAGATGGCTTGGGATGGCATCCACGTGGGTCCTGGGTCCAATAACACCCAGGTGCTGACCAACACTGTGCAGAACACTAACAAGTCATCTGCGGTGTCCGCGCAGAACTGGGGCGGAATTGTCCTGGGCTCGACTGACAACTACCTCGTTCGGGGCAATGACGTGTTCAACACGGGGGCCGGCAGCGGGCTGGCCGCAGGTGTTTACGTTGGGGGCGCCAGCACTGGTGGCAACATCCTTGCTAACCGCGTCCTCAACAATGCCAATGATGGCATTCATCTAGATGGGTTCTCAACGCCGCCCGAGATTCACTGCAACCACATATATGGTAATGGGCGGTTTGGCCTGCGTTCGGAGCCTGCTGTCCTGATCAATGCTCAGGGGAACTGGTGGGGCCGCAACCCGAGCCTGATCACCTTTGGGCCGCCCGATCCACCGCCAGCTGATATCAGCGATCCCGGGTTCATCTTCTGGTCTCCACCGATTTCGCTGACAATCACCGCGGCACAGGCGACAGTGAATGCCAATGGTCCGCCGATCCTGGTCACTGCCAAGGCGTGTGGCTACACCTGTTGTGTGCTCGACTTTATGCCGATTACGATCACCACGGACCTTGGCCGGGTGGGGACTCCTCCAGCTCTGAGCGTCAATACGAGCACCATCGGCGGGCAGTCCACGACTCTGTTTACACCCGGGACGACGGCTGGCGTAGCGACACTGACGGCCATAATGCCCAATGGCGGCGTGGCCACGACGACGGTGACCATCAACCCGGGCTTGGCGGCCTCGATCACGACCGTAGCGAATCCATTGGATATCGTGGTGGGCAGCGGAAGCTCGCTGATCACGGCCACGGTGGTGGACCTCTGGGGTAATGCGGTTGCGAACGGGACCCCCATTCAATTCGCAACCACTCTCGCTTCGGTGGTCCCGCTGGTGTCGAATACCACCGCGGGGCAAGCTGTGTCCACCTTGTTCGCCGGCTCGATCCCTGGCGTGGCCACTGTGTCAGCGTCGTGGGGGTTTGTCAGCGGTTCGGTGGACGTGGTGATTCACGCGGGACCGCCGTTCACCATCACGTCTTTGGTGGCAGTCCCTGCGTCTATCCCATGCAACGGGCTGGCGACTTCGCAGATCACAGCGACGGTCTGGGACGAGTTCAACAACTCGGTGGATGACGGGACGATGGTGGGCTTCACCACCACCTACGGGTCCATGATCTATGGCTACGATGAGGCGGAAGGACCCGCGGTTGCCAGAGCCGGAACTTGGTCCACTGGGGCCAGCGCCACGGCCAGTGGTGGGCAGTACGCCCAAACCAGCTCGGTTGGCTCTATTGCGACCTGGAACTTTATGGGACAGGCCGTTTCCCTACGCTATCGGAAAGCGGCAGGATTCGGGCGCATGGAGGTGCGCCTGGATGGCGGCGTACCGGTCATCATGGACACGAATACTGGTGGACCTGCCGAGTGGGTGGAGGAGGTACTTTTCACCAATCTCAGCGGCGCGGTGCCTCATGTGCTTACGGTGACCTGCATCGATCCACTGGTGATACGCCTGGATGTCTTCCGCTCTGGTGCAGCTACGGTAAGTGGGCGGGCTGTAGGTACGCTGACTGCGGCCAATATCCCAGTTACCGCAACGGTCTGGGCTACGGCTATTGGTGGATCGTTCCCGGTGCGCACCGTGGATGTCGAATTTGCTCGACCATGGGAAGTGTGGGTCGATGACGACTATTGCGCCCTGTGCTTTAACGATGGGCACCAGTGGGGATTCGATGCCTTTAGCAACATACCGGCGGGAATCAATGCTGTGGCCGATGGTGGCACAGTGCATGTGCTGGATGGCGTCTACGGCCCCATTGGGCTGGTGACAAAGACCGTCCATTTGGACGGCTCTGGTAGTGGTGCGACGTCCCTGATCCAGGGTACGGGAACGGGCGCCGGCGTCTTCTTGGATTGGAGCGCCGACGGCTCGACGTTTGAGGGTTTTGCCGTGCGTAACTTTGAGTTTGGCATGATCCTCAATGGGCAGAGCATCAACTACCTGGAGAACATCACGGTTACCAACAACGTGTTCGAGTTGTGCTCTACGGGCGGCATCACTGGAACGTACGTTCACGACAGCCGGTTCGTGTACAACACTTTCCGGGACGGAACCGGATACGGGCTGGACCTGCAGAACAGCGATGACAACATCATCTCCAATAACCAGCTGCATGACATCGGTGGCTTTGGGCTGCGGGTGTACGGGGTTGGCGGAACGAGCAGCAACAATACGATCTCGCTGAATACCCTGGAGCGCATCGGGTGGGACGGCATCCGGATCGGGCAGAATGCTGACCAGACCAAGGTGCTTTCCAACACGGTGTACAACACCAACCAAAGTACGGGTGGGGGCTTCGACCTGGGTGGCATCGCGCTCCGTAATAGCGACGACACCCTTGTTGAGGGCAACACGATTGCTTACGTTCAGGCTGGCGGTGGCGGGTTGGTGGACACGGGCGGCATCGCCATGGACAACGGCAACACGGGCGCCGTGATCCTGCGAAACTTGATCCGCAATAACGTGAACCACGGCATTGCGATCACCTTCAACGGCCATACGGCAGGTTCGCCACCACAGATCCACTCCAACAGCATCTATTCCAACGGCAAGTTCGGCTACTATAGCCTAAATGTACTGGCCACGGTGAATGGTGAAGGCAACTGGTGGGGGCGCAACAGCCCAACCGTAGGCGCCACGCCGACGCGCGACATCTACAATGGTGCTGGACCCAATATTGACTACACACCTCCCATTGTCCTGTCGCTGGGGCGTTACCCGACGGCCATTGTGGCCAACGGGCTCTCGACCTCGGTGATCACAGTCACGATGCGGTCGAGTGCACCGGTATACAACGTGCGCGACGGCACGGTGGTCAGCCTGACCGCCAGCCTGGGCACGCTGGGTGCACCGTCCATCGTGCGGGTGATGCTGGATGGGCAGGCGACGGCTCTCCTCCGGTCGGCGACGATTGCCGGGCGATCTTACATCACGGCCACTACTCCGTCGAATGGCACCGCCAGCACCTGGGTTGATTTTGTCGCAGGTCCTGCGTTTAACGTGGTTACGTCAGCGAATTACCCTGCCATCTGGGTGGCGGGGGGCGGTGGAACGCCTGTGACCACAACGGTGCACGTCACTGCCACGGACATTTTCGGCAATCCCTGTGTGTCTCAACCTGTGACTTGGGGCGTGAGCCCGGGATACGGCGCGTCTGTGTCTCCGGGGGCGGGGGTGCTGGACGCCAGCGGGCATGCGACCACAACTCTTAGCTCCGGTACCGTCGCGGGCAACGTACTGGTGACGGCCAACGTTGCGCCGATCTCCAAGGCTCAACCAGTACAGATCATGGCTGGCGTTCCGGTCAGTATGGTGCTCGATCGCTCTCCCGCCATCATCGCTGCAGATGGTGTGTCCACGGCGAATATCACGGCAACGGTGCGGGATGGCTTTGGAAACCTGGCCTGGGATGGCACCATGGTGGGCTTCCAAACCTCGCGTGGCACTCTGCCTTACCAGTACGTTCAGGCAGAGTCCAGCGCCGTGCTGACCTCTACCAACTGGACCTATGTGGTAGCCGGCGGTGCTAGCGGCGGGGCGTATCTTTATACCGACACGCCGGACGCATGGGCACGGTGGTACTTTACCGGGTCTGCAGTCTCGTTGGTTTACATCCGCAGCACCACTGGGGGCGATGCACGCATCCTTGTGGACGGACTGACCATTACGCCGACGTTCAGCATGAACAAGTCTGCTGGAGGACTGGATTACCTCCGCGAAACCGTCATGGCCACTGGTCTGAATCCCAACGTCCCTCACTGGATCGAGGTTCAGTGTAACACCGGGCGGATCTATCTGGACGCTTTCCGCTCCGGGACGACCACGGTGAACGGCATAGCCACCACGACGCTGACGTCAGAGCGCGCGTTTGTCACGGCCTACATTACGGCGACCATGGTGGAGAGCCGCATCCCGCATTTGGTGCCGCCGCCATCCTGGTCAACGACGGTTCAGTTCCAACAATCGAATCTGGGCATTACAAAGAGCGCCTGGGCACCAACGGTGCAAGCGGGAGGTTTTGTTACCTACACCTTGGCCTACACCAATACCGGCTTGGCGCAGGGCACGGATACTCTGATTACGGATACCCTGCCCGTATCTTTGACCTACGTCAGCTACCAGGCGACGCCTGCCCTGGCCGCGCCAATGAATCCCGCGGCGAACGTCAGGGTGTGGTCGGTGGGCAATATGCCGGCCGGTGCCAGCGGACGGATTACTGTCACCATGCAGACGGTGTGCGTGCCTGGGTTGGGCATGATGACGAATGCAGTGGACATTGGGTCCCTTACGCTGGATAGCTCTCTGGGCAACAACAGCGCCTCCTCGGCAGTCAATCTGGTGGCTGGGCCGCCGTTCACGATCTTGGTGAAGGGTAACCCGGTTAGCATTCCTACGGGTGAAACCTCGACTTTGCGGATCACGGTGACGGACCAGTGCGGCAATCCGCTTCCGTCGCAAACCGTGAACTTGACAACGTCCCTGGGCGGCTTTGACCCTACAGCCACGCAGAAGACGGCTTCGAACACGACGAACGCCAGTGGTTGGGCTACGCGCCTCTTCTACGGCGGGATGATCAGCGGCACGGCGACGATCAACGCAACATCGGGTGCTGCGACAGGAGTGGGTTACGTCACCGTGGGCGCAGGACCGGCTGCGCAGACGCTCCTGGTGGCCAATCCGACGTCAATCCCAGCGGATGGTCTCACGACGAGTACTCTGACGGCCTCGGTGCTGGATGCAGGCGGCAACCCGGTGCCTGATGGCTTCTTTGTCGGGTTTACCACAACGATGGGATCGTTGCTACATGGGTTTGTGGAGAACACCTCGCCGCAGGTGCTCCAGACCCCATTGGGTAGCTGGACCACGCCTTCCAACGCAAACGCCAGCGGTGGGAACTATGCGGCGACATCGGTGGATGGAGCGCAGCTGTGGTGGAGTTTCCACGGCAACGGGGTCTCGGTTATCTATGCCAAGAACCCAGGGAACGGCTGGCTGGATGTGTACGTGGATGGTGCTCCCATGGAGAGCATCAATACCCACAGCATCACATCAACGGTCTGGCGCGCGGAGAAGGTGTATGACTTGGGCGGCAGCTCGAGTGCGGCACATACTCTACAGGTGGCTCGTCGCACAGGGACGGGTCCAGTGTGGGTGGACGCTTTCCGCTCGGGGGTGATCACCTCGGGAGGGCAGGCGACGGCACTGCTCACGTCGCCCGTCTTTACCGGCACAGCCACGGTGGCTGCTGTGGGCATCTCGGAGACGCTGGGCATCCCCGTGCGTTTGCCCGGTTACGCGTTCGTGAACTTCCAAGCATCGGATGTGATAGTGGTCAAGTCCGTGCAGCCAGTTGGCAAGGTAGCCATCGGTGACCGGATTACGTACACCCTCTCTTATCAGAACCTCGGCCCGAGTCAGGCGACGAACGCGGTCTTGCGCGACGAACTGAGCCAGGACGGGCTGGTAGACTGGTGGGTCAGCCTGGCGCCGACATCCGTGACCCCGTACACGTTCTGGGAGTGGTCACTGGGCAACCTTGCGCCTGGCGAGAGCGGCTCCATCATCTTTACCGCGCTGGTGGACACAACGCGCTTCTGGCCGTCCCTTACCGTGCTGACCAACACGGCGATGATCAGCTCAAGCACGGTTGATCCTAGCTTGCTCAACAACACCAGTGTGGTGACGAGCGCCGTTGTGCCTGGGTCGGGTGTTTCGCTAGAGCTCACTGCCGTCTCGGCCAGCATCCCGGTGGGTGGCTCGACCTCGTTGCTGCGGGCAACGGCGAGAGACCTGTTTGGGAATCCAGTGCCGAACGGCACGCCGATCACGATTACGACGAGCCTGGGTGGCTTCCCCTCGCTGCAGTCCGTGGTTCGCAATACGACCAACGGCGTGGCGAGCGTCAACCTTACGTCTGGCCCGTTGGTCGGAACGGCGTACGTTACGGCGACGCTGGACGGTGTTGGCGCAACGACCCAGGTGCTCTTCACGCCTCTGCCGCCATTCACGATTACCGTGACGGCGACCCCGCCGCAGATACTGGTGGGTGGTTCTACATCGTTGGTGGAAGTGCTGGTTGTGGACCAGTATGGTAACCTGGTAGCCGACGGGACGCTGGTGAACCTGTCTAGTTCGTTGGGCACCATCTTGCCGCTGTCGGGTACAACGATCAACGGCAGGGTCGCGTCTGTACTGACATCGGGCAACATCGCCGGAAACGCGATTGTCACTGCCTCGGCGGGCACCGCGTCCGGTTCGGCCACGGTCCTGTTCGTGCCTGGTACGCCGCAAGTGTTCATTGAGGCGCGTCCGCTGGTGCTTCCCGTTGGGGTAAGCTCACGCGTCACCGTCACGGCGCGGGACTCGTTGGGCAACTATGTCCTGAACGGTACGGTGGTAACATTTACCACGACCCTGGGCAAGTTCAACGATAGCCAGACGAACGAGACCTTTGCGACCACCACAGGCGGCCAGGCCTCAGTCACGATGACTTCCCTGGTGCGCGGTCAGGCCATCGTGCAGGGGCGGGTGCAAGGCCAAACGGCATCGGTGGTCATCACCTTTGAGTCGGGCGACCCACACAGCATCGTGCTGACGATGGATCCTGGAGTCATCGTGGGCTGCGGCGGTACAGGTGTGGCTCGGGCAGAGGTTCGCGACCGCTACGGGAACCTGGTGAAAGATGGCACGGTGATCGCCTTCCAGGTAGCTCCGCAGGGCAATGCTGAGCCGGTGGACGGCGGACGAACGACCAATGGCGTGGCTCAGGCGACGATCTCATCGGGCAGCGTTCCTGGGCCAGCCAACGTGTGGGCCTGGGCCGAGCAATGGCGGTCCCAGACCAGCAAGTCCACCGGCGTGGTGTTCCTGGTGGGTCCGCCGGACGTCATCAACATGACGGCCGAGCCGCCGAGCCTGCGGGTGGGCGGCAATCGGGCCGCCATCAAAGCCCAAATTCTGGATTGCGGACGCTACGCCGTGTTGGACGGCACGCCCGTCACGTTCGCGCTGGTCTCGGGAAGTGGACAACTGCTGACAACCGCTGCGACGACCAGCCGCGGTTGGGCTGAGTCGGTGCTGGTTTCGCCGAATCAGACGGGATCGGCTACGGTTGTGGTGAGGGCGAACGGTCGAGAAGCGACTGTGGTCGTGGAATACATCCCAGGGCCGCCGGAATTGGTGCTCGTGACCGCTGATCCTATCTCCATCATGGCGAACGGTGTCTCAACCTCGACCATCACGGCGCAGGTCACGGACGAGTACGGCAATGCGGTGGCTGACCGGACGTCACTGGTGTTCACGACCAATATGGGGCGCTTTGCGACTGGCTCGTCGTTCACGACGTCGACGAGCGGAGGTACGGCTCGGGCGGTGTTCACGTCGGCATCGTCATCGGGATTCGCCTACATCACGTGTATCTCTGGAGGCAAGCGGGGCGAGGCCATCGTGGACATGTATCCGGTGCCGACTCCGACACCTCTCCCGGTGATGGTCCAGCACCTGCCATTGATCATCAAGCACAATCGATAGGGTGTGGAGTCTAAGGGCACGTATCTTTTGACCAGAGGCCACGTCATCTCCTTTGGGTGAGCAGGATGATATCAGGAGGGGATATGGATCAGCGGCGACGGATTTTCGGTTCTGGACTTGCGTTCTTGATCGTGATTGGGTTACTGTTTGGTGTCTTGCTGCTGGTTCCCGCCATGGCGCAGCCAGCAACGCAGGACGATGGGCCAGCGCCTGACGCCGGACAACTGGCAGCCGGGGATATCTCGGCACAGGTCCTCGTCTCCTCCACAACGGGCTATGCTATCGATGATGGTGGCCCGGGATTTACGGCAACGCTCAGCCCAGATGGTTGGCTGGCGGCGCCCGTGGGCTACGGTGGCGATTGCCTGTACACCGACGTGACTGCGGGGAGTGCGGGCGACTATGCCCAGTGGCGCCCGGACTTGGCGGCCGGCACGTATGAGGTTTTGGTGTATTTTGTTGCCGATTCCAACCGCCGCAATGATGTCCGCTACACCATCGTGCACAGCGGGGGAACCTCTACGTCCGGATACATCAACCAGAACAACCCTGTGGCATTGGGTGTGTGGCGCAGCTTGGGAACGTACACGTTCGCAGGAGGCACTTCGGGATATGTTCGCCTGTATGACTCTAAAGAGGTCTGGGGAATAGGCCAGTTCATCATCGCCGATGCTGTTGTTTTTGCACCGGTGCAGGTCTGGGTGGACGACGACTATACTCCGGTAAGCTCGGGTGGTCACGTGTGGGGTGTGGACGCCTTTGCCGCCATTCAGGCGGGCGTTGATGCGGTTGCTCCGGGTGGCACGGTGTACGTGCGCTCAGGGACTTACTATCAGACCACGCCTATCACCCTGACCAAGGCCATGACCCTGACCGGTGACTCGGCGGCGACGACGGTGATCTCGACAACGGTGACCGATGTGGCGATTGCCATGCTGGCCAGCGATGTCCACATTTCCAAGTTGACACTAGAGTCTCCTGGCGTGGATTACGGCATAGCCAACAATGATCCTGGCGTAGGTTGGACTCTGCACCTCAGCGGTGGCAGCATCAAGAACGTGGTCATCCGCGGTTTCCGGTACGGAATCCGTCTGCGCAACTGCGCGGCTGAGATTGCCAACAACACCATCTACCAGAACAGCAGGATCGGCATCTGGTCGCAGGACTACCCGAATACTGGCGGGCCGACCACGATCTCGGGCAACATCCTGTACGGAAATGGCTCCGGAGCGACGAACGAGGACATTCGCGTTCAGGATAGCTACACGGGAACGCTGGTGAGCGGCAATACCATCACTGGCGAGTTGGGTGCCGGCGAGGCAGGCATCAAGGTTCTGGACCAGGCGTGGGGAGTGAGCCTGGTCAACAATGCTGTGCTGAGCTGTACCCAGGGCATCTCTATCGTGCAGGAGAGTAACCTCACCGCCCAGAAGATCGACCTGAAGGGCAACACGGTGACCAACGGCACGGTGGGCGTGCGTATCCAGCGGATCGCCGGCACTTTTGCTGGTCGACACATTGTCATTGGCGGCAGCACGGCCGACGCCAATAGCATCTACGGCAATGCGGAGCTGGAGCTGCAGCTAATCGGATACTCGGCGGACATTTCGGCGACGCACAACTACTGGGGCAAGTGCCTGCTCCGTGAGATCGAGGATGAGATCCGGCACGATTATGATGCAGGAGCGCTGGGTCTGGTGACGTATGAACCAGCTCTGTGCGTGCCCTACACGATCACAATAGACGTGTCGCCGACTACCTTGCCGGCGGACGGCACGTCCACGGCTATGGTTACAGCGGTAGTGCGTGACGTGGCGGGGAACTATGCCAATCCGGGAACGCTGATTGGGATCTACACGAACCTGGGTTCCGTGCCCTACGCCTACGAGGAAGAAGATGGGAGTGGGGTGACCCTCACGGGCCCGGGCTGGGGTCTGGGGCTGGATGGACACGCTAGCGGTGGCCAGTATGCGGGCACGGCTAACGTCGGGGACACGGCCACGTGGACCTTTAACGGCCCGGCGGTCTCGCTGATCTACTTGAAGGCTCCCGGCGGCGGCAGTGCCGAGGTACGGGTGGATGGTACTTTGATCAAGACGCTGAACATGATGACCTCTGTGCCGGGCATCATCGAGTGGCTGGTGGAGGACGTCATCGTCAACAACGCCAGCGCCGGTTCCCACACCATNNGAGGTCAAGTACATCGGCGGCGGTACTATCTGGGTCGATGCGTTCCGGTCGGGCGGCGCGGTGGTCAGCCAGGGGCGTGTCTCCACCACCCTTACCGCATCCAACACGCCTGGCATGGCGTCGGTTTCGGCGGTGGTGTACGACGGACGCATCGTGCGCAGCGATACGCCGATCCCGTTCACGTATCCATGGCTTACGGCTGCGACCAATGTGCAAATGTTGGCGGCGGACGTGGCCATCACCAAACTTGCAGCTCCCGCGTCGATCAACCGCGGGCAGGAAGTGACCTATACTATTGCGTACAGCAACGTGGGGCCAGAGACTGCGACAGGTACTCTGGTCACCGATACGTTGCCTGCGGACTTTGTGTATGTTCGCTCGAGCTCGGTTCCCTCTCTGGGCGCTCCGGCTTCTGCGCCCGGAAATGAGTGGGTGTGGAATGTGGGAACCCTGCCCAGCGGAGGCAGCGGAACGATTACCCTTGTGGCGCGCCCTGATCCGGCTCTGCTGTGGTCGCTGCCCGTGCTACGCACGAACTGGGTGCAGATCCTCTCCAAGACGGGCGACCCGGCTTTGGGCAACAACGCGGCTTTTGCCGACGTCAACATCATTGTTCCGACTGCGTTGGCTATCACGGCAAGCCCGCCGGTGATCCGCGTCAGCAACGGCACGATAGTCACCACTCTGCGGATCACGGTGACTGACAGCCTGGCCAATCTGGTGGATGGAGTTCCGATTGCTCTATCGACAACCGCCGGTACATTCCCGGCATCGGGAGCCGCCACGCTGAATGTGACGACGACCAACGGCGTTGCTACGGCCAGCCTGGCGTCCAGTACTACTGTGACTACCGCTACGGTTACGGCGTCGGTGATTCCGGCTGGCGTTCCCAACGGGTCAGTGGACGTATTCTTTGCCCCTGGCCTGCCGTTCGCGGTGACCTCGGTGGTCGTGCCGACCATGATCGAAGTATGCGGGGCCGAGGCGGTAGTGACGGCCACGGTGAGGGACCAGTTCGGCAACCTGGTTGCGGACGGAACCAACGTGACCTTTAACGTGGTGCAAGGGCCGCGCGGCGACATGTTCCCGAGGCTGACGACGACGGTGGGCGGCATCGCGGTGTCCACGGTGCGCACCAAGAGCTACCTGTTCGGGGAGAGATTCCTGGATGTGTATATCCTGGCTAGTCGTGAGGCACAGGAGGCCGGCGGGTACCAGCGCGTTGATCTCAAGGAAGGCCCGCCAGCCGGCATCACGATGAAGGCTACTCCGTCGATGCTGCAGGTCAATGGCAAGGAAGCTACCGTCGAGGCGCTGGTGCTGGACTGTGGCGGCAACAAGGTTGTAAACGGGACCCTGGTCACCTTCACGGCCAATGGGCTAGGGACGATCACGCCGACGGTGGCGGCGACGGTGAATGGGTATGCCTACAGCGTGTTCAAGTCGTTCTGCCAGACGGGTACCGGCGTGGTCACGGCGACTTCTGGTGCGGCTGTCTCTGCGCTGAACATCCCGATAGAGCCAGGCCCAGCGGATCACATCTTTGTGGACATCACGCCGGATACGATCAGCAACTGCGGCGGCCGAGCCACGGTCGAGGCAACGGTCTATGATGTCTGCAACAACCTGGTGAAGGATGGCACGTTGGTGTTGTTCGCTCCACAATACGGCTATGTGAGCGTGACTCCGGTGTTGGCAGTAACACGCAATGGCAAGGTCACAGCAACGGCGATCGCGGATCGGAACAAGATGCTGGCAACGTGGCCGCTGGCACAGGAGCAGATTGATGTTACGTCAGGTTCTGCAGTGCCGGGATTTGACAACCTTACCATCACGCCAGGTGCTGCGGCCAAGGTCGACATGTCGGTGGATCCTGCGGCCATTCCCATCAACGGGGATGTCAATGGGTACGACATCATTGTCTCTGCGATGGTGAAGGACTGCAGTAATACACCGGTGGTGGATGGCACGGCGGTGGACCTGAGGACTAGCCTGGGCTTGTTCCGAGAATCGGGTTCCCGCAACCTGCTGCGAAACACGGTCAACGGTTTGGTGACCGCGACGCTCACTTCCCAGTCGATTGCCGGCTCGGTGGTGTTGACGGGTACTGCGGGTAGCGCGGTCGGATCTGTTGCGGCGCGATTCCTGCCCGGAGAGCCATGGATGCTAGAGGTAGACGCCATCCCGGAAACGATCTTTGCCAACGGGCGGTCCACGACCTTGATCGCTGCGCGCGTCAAGGACGAATACGACAATCCTGTGCTCGATGGGATTACCGTCACTTTGGTGGCCGACTATGGCTTCTTCTCGGACACGGGTACGGGCCTGGTAACGCGGACGACGGATACTCAGGGCTATGTGTTCGCAACACTGGTGTCGGACACGGTGCCGAGAACGGTCTTGGTGCGGGCGATCGCATACAATGACCGGCAGGGGTACACCTACGTGTTCTTCATCGAAGGTGACTACAAGTATCTCTACATGCCGAACATCCGCAAGTTCTCGCCCTAGTCGCGTAAGGTATTCTGAGTAGAGAAGGACCCCGCCAGCATGCTGGCGGGGTCCTTTGTTGTTGGCCGGTGAAGTTCAGTGCTGGGGTGCCCAGGGTACGAGCGGCAGGTAGATACGATACTCCCATGGGATGGGTGTTGGGCTGGGCGTCGGAGAGGGCGTGGCTGTAGGTCCAGGAGGCAGGTCAGCCAGCGCGCGTTGGATGTTCAGGCGTCCCCATCCCAGGTACGGGTCTGGGCCCGGATGTGAGGCGGCGTTCACGTCGTCGGCGGTCTCCTTGAGCCGTTGCTCGATCTGACCACTGGAGTAGTCTGGTCGCCAGGTCCACAAGAGCGCCGCCGCTCCGGCTACATGGGGAGAGGCCATGGAGGTACCCTGCTTGCGATAGTAGCCGTCCAACCATGGCCAGGTACTCACGATACTCTCCCCGGGGGCGGCGATGTCCACGGCTGGCCCAAAGTTGGAGAAACTGCTGCGGCTGTCCACCAGGTTGGTGGAGGCGACGGCCATCACGTGGTTTCCGGCGGCAGGGTAGAGAACGGCTCCGCCGTCATTGCCTGTGGAAGCGATGATGAGGGCGCCGGACTGGTGGGCGTAGTCAATAGCATCCTGCAAGATCTGAGACGGTTCGGATCCGCCCAGGCTGAGATTGATGATTCTGGCGCCGTTGTTGACGGCATAGACCATCCCTGCTGCCACATCGGAGTACCAGCCCTCCCCACGCTCGTCCAGCACCTTGACGACCATAGCCCGGGCGCCCCTGGAGACTCCGGCAATGCCGATTCCGTTGTTAGTGGTGGCTGCGACGATGCCGGTGACGTGGGTTCCGTGGCCATTCTGGTCGTCAATCAGACAGTTTTCGTAGGGCTGATAGGTGCTGCCGTTCCACTGCTGGAAAAAGTGCCAGCCGTGGATATCGTCTACCCTGCTATTACCGTCGTCGTCCAGTCCATTGTCAGGAATCTCGCCTGGGTTTGCCCAAAGGGAGTCCTGCAGGTCGGGATGGTCAATCTTGGCGCCGCTGTCCAGCAGCGCAACGACGACGCCCTCGGTGTGAGTGACGTCCCAGGCCAAGGAGACTCCGATGCGGGTCAACGCCCATTGGTCCGGCCAGTAGGGGTCATTGGGAATATCCAGAGCACGAACGCGGTAGTTGGGTTCCGCGTGGCGAACGCCTGGTAGGCTCCGCCAACGCTCGGCCAGTTGTCGCTCGCTGCCCACCGATACTTGCATTACGGACATACGCAGTGACTGAATGGTGGCCAGCACCCTGGCCGTTGGGATTCGGGCGGCAGCCAGTTCAGGCGCAGAGTGCGCGGAAGGTTCCCACACGACGATGACCTGTCCAGGGGCGATTTCCGGCTGGGGATCGGCAGCGGGCTGTTCCCCGCGCGAGGGCACAGGCGCCCTGGCTAGGGACAGGCCAAGGAACAGCGATGCGCACAGCAGCAGATTGAGGACTCGGCTCGAAGATACCCGCATTTTGTCCTTTGCGCAGCTTGATGAGGTGTTACAGGGGGTGGGGGGCTACCGAACCCGAAGGTGAGATGCCCCCCACCCCAGTGACTGCATCGAGCCAGGCCGTTAGCGCACGATGGTCGTCCTCGCTTGGGCCGAGGCCGGCTGTAGCGAAGGGTGCGAAGCCTTGACGGTGAGCACTACCTCTCCAGAAGCGGTGGAGAACGTGAACATGGTCAGTTCTTGGGTCCACGTGGCACCCGGTGCCAGGGTTGGAATGTCCCATGCCGACTTGAATGGAGCAACCAAGTACGCTCCGCCAGTCCACGACGCATTGACCTTCAGTTCAGTGAGGGTCATGACAGAGCTCCCGTTGGTCACGTGGATCTTGTAGCGCAGCGGCGCCCGTGTTGAGACAAAAGACGGTGCAGCGATGACCACGTCCAGCGAGGGTAGTTGGGTATCGGCGCGTAACTCGTGGCTCTGGCCCTTTAGCGTTAGCACTGCTGTACAGGCGATGGCGCCAGCGGCACCCTGATCGACCCTTACCTGGAAGATGATGTGAGCGTCTGGGAGGTGCAGCGTCTGGCCGCCGACACGGCCGCCCCAAACAACGCGCCCCCGGTCAGCGAGCTCTGGATGTGCAGTGTCGCGGACAAACTGAGCTCCCTGTAACGAGCCCTGGATAAAGGTCGTGCCTTTGGGTATGGGGATCTCCAGCACGGCAACCGTCGGTACACTGGCAGCATCCTTCAGATTGAGCTCGTAGGTCAAGACATCGCCTGGGCCTGCTTCTTGCTTGTCTACATACAAAGAGGAGATCAGCGTTTCGGTATCGTTCCAGACGGATACCTTGCCCCATGACAAGTCCAGTGCTTCCTCACAGACCTGGATGTGCACGCCATAGTTCTTTTCGCCCGGGTTGCCTGTGGTGCCACCAGAGCCGACGCCCGCGGGGAAATAGTACCAGGCAGAGCGGCCGTCGGGAACTGGCTCGCCGCCGAACCGAAGCGGTTCGTCCTGAGCATAGTCAGGTGGTGCAACTCCATAGTCACCCTTGGCTGGGATCACGGCACTAGAGTCCCATTGTTTGGTGAACCACTGCAAGAGCGGATCGCCAGGACCGCGGATAACGTTTTCAAATCCCGGGTACCAGCCCAGGGAGTCATGAAAGGACGGGACAGCCGGCACAGAGGGAAACACCTCATCGGGGTTGTCGTTGCGGAGACGGGAAACGACCCGGAAAGGCTCCGTGGCGCGCAAGCCGAAGGCGGCATCACGCATTTGCAGACGGCTGTTAAGGTTGGCCACCTCGTTGACGTACGTCGATGTGCTGGAGCGCCAGGGTTCGAAGTGAGCATCGATGAGAAGGCATGCGCCCTTGGGCCCAAATGCCGGACCGTCCACAAGGTAATCCATGATCTCATTGTTGCTGTACCTCATGTTGCGGTACCAGAGCAACATGCCAAAGTCCTTGACATTGTAGCGGCCACTTGCCAGCCCTGCATCAAAGCCTGACGCGTTGCGCCACTCGGCGATGTAGTAGTGCGGGTACACCGCGAAACCGTCGGTGCGCGTCCAACCCTCAACGATCCACTGGCCGTCGGCTTGCTCTGCTGTGTCCTGCCGCACAGTACTCCCGTCGACGATGACCTGAATGTCGTCCACGTACCATCCGAGGCCAACAGTCGCGGGGTCCGTCTCGTAACGAAAGCGAATCCAGACCTTAGCCTGACCGGCGTACGCGCTGAGGTCAGCGGTCTCGTGCAGCCAACCTTCGCTAAAGCCCGTGTAACCAGGGAGCTCGTCCACAAAGAAGCAGTCGGGATCGTGTTCGGTGGTGGTGGTAGTACCGGGGACGGAAGTCCAGGTGGCGCCGGCATCGGTGGAGACCTGCACAAAGCCAAAGTCCCAACCCTCTTCGATATCATAAAAGGTCTTGAACTGGAGGGCTACGTCCGTAGCGCCGCTCAGATCAAGAGGCCTGGACAGGGTGAGTTTGGAGTCCAAATAGTTGGTCTTGCCGCTCCACCACATATAGTGGCCGTTCGCTGGCGACACGGGCTGCTCGAGTTGTGGGGGAAGGCTGATGATGACCGAGTCCTGGGTTCCCGCAGGCGGTCTGCTTGCTTGGCCAAGGACGACTTCAGTCTTTGGGCTCAGGGTGTTTAGGACTACCGGGTCGTTCCAGCCCAGGAGGTACTTGTGCCAAGGATCCAGCCCGGGAGGAACGGCGCTGTCGGGCCAGCCTCCGCCCCAGTCATCGGCCATGATGGTCCAGAAGCCCGGGGAGGTTTCTCCGCCGGTGTACGCGTACAGGTCAATGGCGCCAATATTGTGACAGAATTCGTGGGCGAACAGCCCGACCGTCCCGTTCTCAGCCTGCATGGTATAGGGACCGATGCTCAGTCCTGTGCTGCCGATGGGGTGGAAGGGCCAGACCGTCCAGCTGTGGGACCAGATGGCCATCTCACCAACCCCCGATGACGTGAGTAATACAGGACTGTCCTCTTCTCCATAGCCGGCATGGACCACCATGACGTGGTCCAGAACGCCGTCGCCGTCCTGGTCATACTGGGACCAGTCAAAGTGAGGGTAAGCGGCTACGCAGGCGTCGATAGCATCGCGTACAAGGCTGCGAGGATCCCCGCCATCGGGGAAGAATCCGTCGGCAAGCCACGATAATCCAGCCGAACGCGCGCCCGGGCAAGCATCCGCTCCATACCAGGCTGAAGAATGCGGTACCTGCACCCAGCCAATTACGTCACCGTCAACGGTGTACAAGCCCTTGGACTGCTCCTCGAAATAGCGTCGCATGGAGTAGCCGCGCAGATCTAGGGTGACCTTCTCACCGTCGGCCGTGGAGTACTGGATGTACACCCCGTCACCGAACAGCAGGTCCTGGTAGTGCTGCCGACCAAAGTCGTCAGTCCAGATGGTGTCGTATGCACGGTCCTGGACCGAGGTTGGCCGGGGCATCTGGTTGTGCAACGGGCCCGTGTAAGTAAAGACCTGTGTGGTGGTGACGACGTGGGTGCAGTCGCCGGCGGAGTCATAATCGGTTGGAGACGGATCGGCGATGGGATCCCATATATCGCCTGGGTTCCACGTGGCTATGTCGGTGCCAGCAAACTCAACCAGGATCACCAGGATGCGGTCTTTGCCCGTCTTGGCCAGGGCAGCAGCTTCGGCAATTCTGCCCTGCGCCAGCAGTTGCTCGCGCTGGGTAAGCCTCCGATACTCAAACGGGTTCGGAGCATCCAGGGGTTTCGGCACCCTGGTCACCCCCGAACGGGGAACGCGGTCCTCGTTCCCTGCATCGGACTGAACAGCGGGGCCCATCGGTGCCTGAGCCCAGACAACCGTGGGACATAGGGAGATGATCATTGCGAACACGACCAGCACTCCGAAAAGTCGCCCTAATAGCCTACTCATGCGTTTCCCCCTGTGACGTGCCGAATGACTGAAGGCTGTCGAATCGATGAAGAGATGGTTCATCTGGTCCGTCTTATCGGTTATGCTCTCGACGTTGAAGGCAACCAAAGGAGATCTCAAACACAGCCAGTTGGAGGACCGCTGACATCGTCTCTTGGCTGGCGATTATAGGTGAGGGATGAGCTCAAGTCAATCATCGGCTGCTCTCTGTCATCAAAAGTTGAAAGCTGG
>DDYO01000182.1:3096-4034 GCA_002348045.1 Anaerolineales bacterium UBA2232 | reverse complement strand
CTTCATAGCTCGCTTGTGAGACACCCTTTTCTCCAGCTGCTCCACAACACTGTCAGCCACCAATGACGCCTCTAACTCCGGCCTGCTCACCTCGCTGACTTCAACCCAGACCTTCTTCTTAGTCAGAGCCTCCAACTGGGTGCGCAAGACATTCACATTCTGTCCTTTGCGCCCAATCACCACGCCCGGCTTGCCCGAATGAATAGTCACCCGCATCTGCTTCGGGAAACGCTCTATCTCCACCCGAGCGATGGCGGCCTGACCCAGCGTGTTCTTTATCGTCTCGCGCACGGCAAGATCCTCATGCACCAAGTCCGCGTAGCGTTTGCCCTCTGCGTACCAGCGCGCGTGCCAATCCTTGTTGTAGCCCAAGCGAAAAGCCAACGGGTTTACTTTACGTCCCACCTACTCCTCCTCCACTGATCAGCCGTGACCGAGGCACACCTACACGGAATCGCCTTGAGTCCCTAGTACCACCGTAATATGAGAAGCCCGTTTTAGGATGGGCTTGAATCGCCCCCTGGCGCCGAACCTGCCCCGCTTGAGGGTTGGCGCCTCGTCCGCAAAAATGCGCGCCACATACAGGTCGGCCCTGGCAAGTCCGAAATTCTCCTCCGCGTTCGCGGCAGCCGACGCGATCACCTTGGCCACCGGACGAGCAGCTGCCTTGGTGGAGTACTTGAGCATCATCAGGGCCTCATTCACGCCCTTTCCCCGCACCAAATCAACCAGGAGCTTGACTTTGCTCGATGGCATGCCAATGTACTTTGCTACCGCTCTAACTTCCATGGTCATGGACCAATCTCCTACGACTTGACTCTGCGGACCGGAGCATCGCGCGTCTCCGCGTCCCGCACGCCTCTAGTTGGCCTTCTTTTCCCTGCCGGCGTGCCCTCTAAAGTACCGAGTCGGCGCAAATTCGCCCAGCTTGTGGCCGA
>DDYO01000182.1:0-3084 GCA_002348045.1 Anaerolineales bacterium UBA2232 | reverse complement strand
TCGACGCGCGAGACCACGTCTTGATTACACGCTTCTCGCCCGTCCGGTTCATCTCTTCGACCCGGCTGAGCAGCTTTGTTGCGACAAACGGTCCCTTTTTTAGCGATCTGGACATGTAATGGACTCCTCCATTGAACATCGACTACCACTGATACTCACCGCTTCTTACGCTGCCGTCGTCGCACAATCATGACGTCCGTGCGCTTGACCTTCCTGGTCTTCAGGCCCAAGGTCTTTTTCCCCCACGGGCTCTTGGGTGATGGGAAGCCAATCGGCGCCTTTCCTTCACCACCGCCATGTGGGTGATCCCGAGGCGTCATCGCCGATCCCCGAACCGAAGGCCGGATGCCTAGCCAGCGGCTACGGCCGGCCTTACCCAGCGTGATATTCCCATGATCCGTATTGCCCACCTGTCCAATGGTCGCCATACACCGTACATGAACGCGACGGACCTCACCAGAGGGCATACGCACCTGGGCGTNNCCTTCCTTGGCCAGCAGCTGGGCAGATGCACCAGCCGAACGGACAGCCTTAGCGCCTCGCCCTGGCTCCAACTCAAGATTATGAATCAGCGTGCCCAGCGGGATTCGCTCGATGCTCATGGCGTTTCCAGGGCGAATCTCTGCCTCGGGGCCCGACATAAGCCTGTCGCCAACGTGGACCTCAAGCGGTGCCACGATATACCGTCTCTCACCATCAGCGTAGACCAGGAGCGCAATACGAGCAGAACGCCCTGGATCATACTGGATTGACTCTACCCGCGCCGGAACACCGAACTTGTCCCGTCGGAAGTCCACGATCCGCAATTGCCGCTTATGCCCACCACCTTGATGCCGAACGGTGATCACTCCACGGGCGTTGCGTCCTGCGGCCTTACGCTTCGGAGTCAGCAGCGACCGCTCTGGCTCGGTGCTTGTCACCTCAGCAAAATCCTGTCCGGTCAAGCCCCGTCGACCGGGCGAAGTGGGCCTGTATGTCTTGATCCCCATGGTCATCCGTCTCCCAATGCTTTACCGCGGCTAGCCCCGCAACTCCGAGAACCGCGGAGGCTAGACGCCTTCAAAGAACTGAATCGTCTGTCCAGCTTCCAAGGTCACAATGGCCTTCTTCCAATCGCGGGTGCGTCCCTGCACGCGTCCCAGACGCCGCTTCTTCCCCCGCACGTGCATCACGTTTACATTAGTGACCTTGACGTTAAACGCCTTTTCAACTGCGCCCTTTACTTGATGGCGATTCGCGCGCATGTCCACCTCAAAGGTGTACATGCCCAGCTCAGTCGACAGATCGCCGGACTTTTCCGTTACTATTGGGCGCCTTAATACGTCGTATGGATCCATTATCGCTTTCGCTCCCCTCGTAGCCCTGAAAGCCTACAAGTTATGCCGTCTCACCAAGGATTCCCTCAATGACCTCAACCGACTGCACCGCCAGCACAACCGTATCATGCTGCAGCAAATCGACCACGCTTACCGCGTTTGCCCGCACCGTCTTCACCCCGGGGAGGTTTCTGGCCGACAACTCAACATTCACATTCCGGTCGGGCAACAGAATCAGGGTCTTGGGCTCCACCTGCAGATTGCCCAACACAGCCAGCATGTCTCTTGTTCTGGGCGCAGCAAAACTGAGCTCATCGACCACAACAAGTTGGTTGCCTCCCGCCTTTACCGAAAAGGCCGAGCGGAGAGCCAAACGGCGCATCTTACGCGGCATGGCCTGTTCATATGATCGAGGCCTAGGGCCAAACACCACGCCGCCGCCCNNACCTCACCACGGGTCTTGGTCTTGGCGGTTCCCAGGCGTGCGTTCGCCATCTGCCGCAGCATGGCCTGATGCATCACACCCACATTGGGCGTAATGGCAAAAATGTCATCGCTTAGTTCGATCTCACTNNNAACGAGCATCGTGAATCTCCTCAGCTTCAGGTGACAATGGCCACCCAGGTACGGCTACTGCTTAAGCGCCTTCCTGATCAACAACAGCCCATTGGGAGCCCCGGGCAGTCCGCCTCTGATCGCCAGCAAATTACGTTCCGGGTCCACCAAGACGACTCGCAGGTTCTGAACCGTCACTCGGTCCCCGCCCATCCGGCCTGCCATCGGCATGCCTTTGGCAACCCATCCTGGCTGGGTGCCAGACCCAATTGAGCCGTGATGCCGCTGTCGGTCCGATTGACCGTGGGTCTTCGGCCCTCCTCGGAAACCATGCCGCTTCATAACGCCGGCAAAGCCGCGACCCTTTGAAACACCGACGACATCAACCAGGTCGCCGACCTTGAACACCCCAGCGTCGAGAACCTGCCCAACCTGGTACGCCTCCACGTTATCCGTCAGAAGCTCGCGGAGATAGCGAAGGGGCGGCAAATCCTTCAAGTGCCCCTTCATCGGCTTGTTGAGCCGCTTGGCCTGACCCGAGCCCAGCTGGACCGCGTTATAGCCATCCCTGTCAATGGTCTTGATCTGGGTCACATGACAAGGCCCCACTTCGATTACTGTTACCGGCACCACACGCCCTGTGTCATCGAAGATGCGGGTCATGCCGACCTTTTTGCCTAGCAGTCCTTCTTTAGTCGCCATATTCACTCCAGCAATTTGCATCAAACAGCGGGTCAACCCAGCAGGAACTGTCCACTCAGCCTTGCAGCCCAGCGAGGCTCTGTCAGAATTGACTCCAGGCTGGCCCAGGCCCTGTGTTAAATCTTGATCTCTATGTCCACCCCAGCGGGCAGATTGAGCTTCATCAGCGTTTCGACAGTCTTGGTGTTTGGTTCCAAAACGTCAATGAGGCGCCGATGAGTTCGGATCTCGAACTGATCGCGAGAATCCTTATCAATGAATGTTGCTCGCTGAACGCAGAACTTTTCGATCTTTGTCGGAAGCGGAACCGGACCGATCACTGCCACGCCAGTTTGCTCCGCCGTCTCAACAATCCTACGAGCGGATTGATCCAGCAGCCGATGATCGTATGCTTTCAACTTGATCCTGATTCGTTGTCGCTTCGCCATAAGCTTCTTGGGCCCGATCAGCAGTCGGAGCCACTACCTCCCTTAGTCCAGGATCTTGGTGACGACGCCAGCGCCGACGGTTC
>DDYO01000169.1 GCA_002348045.1 Anaerolineales bacterium UBA2232 | reverse complement strand
CGAACAGGCCCGCCATGACCAGGCTCAGCATGATGGCAACAAGACCTGGCCACGACCCAATCTCGATGATCCAACTGGGAAACAAGAGCCCGGGTTGGGTCTCGAACGTGGACGCCAAGCCGGTAAACCCCAAGACCTGGGTGGACAGCATGGACAGTGTGTGTCTGGCCGTCGCGATCTCGTTAACCCATTCCCGCAGCACGTCCAGCGAGAGTCCGGCCTGGAGCCCGGCCTCGGGAACTGCCGCCAGGGCAGCAAGGGCCTGATCGGCCAAACGTCGCACAGAAAGCCTTGGCCCAAGCCATACCAGCACATCAACGAGAACCGGTATGGCGATCAACCAGATCTTGCGCGTCACCCGTTCAAAGCCAGCCGATAACGTATCGACAATGCCCATTGACCCTCCAAAAGCGGATTCTACCTCAACTCTGCGTGTGCGTAAAGCAGGGAGGTCACCTCATGGACATAGGGAGTGACGTGAGGATTGGAGGGCCGCTGGCCGCTCATACCCATTGCCGGGCCAAGCATTCCACGGGTAGGCGTAAGGGTTCTGGACCAATTGGGAAGGAACGCGCCAAGCGACCCCTGGTTGGCCATGTCGGCGATGGGCTTCCGCGTAACCAGCAAGACCTGCGTTGCCTCTGGACGCTAGGAGGGCAGTCGACCGACCAATGCGCGGCACGACACAATCGAACTTTTCGGGTTGGCGACCCGAACACGCCGTGCTAGGTAGCCGAGTTGACGTTCAGGATTGCCGGTGGTCCGAGGCCGTCGACGCCTAGTCGCCTTCGTCCTCAGCTGCACTGTCCACGTCCTCATCGTCCTCATACAGCTCCGTCAAGTCCTCAGCCTCATCCACGAGATCATCCTCGTCATCGGAGGCCTCCAACCCGCTGCCCATGCTGCTCAAAGGACCGGGTGGCTCCCGCCTCAGCAGGGCGTACAGCTCAGTGGTCTTTTTGCGGGCGATGGTGTTCGACGGCTGGAGCCGCAAGCATTCCTCATAAGTCCCCAGCGCTTCGTCGTAACTGCCCAGCTGGGTGTAGGCATTGCCGAGACGGTTGCGCGCCCGATAGTCGTCGGGAAACAAATCGACGATATGCCGGTTTGTCTGCACTGCCTCGTCCCAACGCCCACTGAGAGCTTGCTCAATGGCCTGGGCTTGTAGTTGGCGACGCAATTCGTCCTGGATCTGCAACTTGGTAACACTGACACCCATTGTACGTCTCCTGGCTGTTTGCTGAGTTGCACATTATAGCTCGTGTCATCAATTCGAGCAAAAAGGAGGGCACGGTGTATTTGACAGCCCGCCTAGGCAACGGGTATAATAGCCCGTATTTGAACTCTGGAGGAAGAACAACTTTGGTCAAGCGAACATATCAGCCCAAGAAATTGCGCAGAAAGCGCGTCCACGGTTTTATGGCAAGGATGAGTACGCGGGGAGGCCGTCTGGTGCTCAAGGCCCGACGGGCGAAAGGACGCAAGAGGCTCACGGTCTAAAAGGATAGTGGTTCCGCTTTCTCGAGGTGAATGACCATGCGCAGGTCCCAGCGGCTTTCCAGGAGCAGCGAGTTCAATCGGGTGCGCTCCGAGGGCCGGTCTTGGTCGCACCCCGTTTTAGTGCTGTGCACCGTTCGTAACCAGCTGAGTGAAAGCCGCGCAGGGTTTCTGACCAGTAAGCGCGTCGGCGGCGCAGTGGTTCGGAACCGGGTGAGGCGCCGCATGCGCGAGGCGGTGCGGGCTCGGTATGCTGACATCGCTCCAGGATGGGATTTGGTGTGGATTGCTAGGGGATTGGCAGCGCAAGCCAGTTTTGCCCGAATCACAGATGCAGTGAACGTGCTGCTTCGGCGGGCTGGGTGCCTGCGGGAACAGGGTCGGCAGGCGTGACCAGGTTTGTTTTGGCGCTAATTCGTCTGTATCAGAAGACCTTGTCCAGGACACTGCCGGCGACGTGTCGCTTCCAACCGTCGTGCTCAGAATATGCGCATCAGTCAATTGTCAAGTACGGGCTCTGGCGGGGGGGATGTTTGGCGTTGAGGAGGATCGCGCGGTGCCATCCGCTGAACCCGGGTGGCTGGGATCCAGTTCCGTAGGTGTGTAAACGCACGACAGGAGGACTCTTTTCCTTGAAGCACTGGAAGATAGACAAATCAAGCATCATTTTACTGCTGGTTGTGGCCACTCTGTTCACTGGGTGCGCGTCGGCCCCGGTTACGCCAAGTTGGTCGAGCGTCTCGGTGACCGACGGCAAGATCTTTGTTGGCACTCAGGGAGGGCGCATCGTCGCTCTGCAATCCAAGGATGGCATGGAAATCTGGCAATATCCCGCCGCCACCGACAAGCCCCTGACGGGTCCAGTGTACGCGGCGCCGATTGTGTACAATGGTACGGTGTACGTGGGTGCCCTGGACGGTCGCTTGTACGCTTTGGACGCCGAGCGGGGTACGCCCACTTGGCCGTCACCATTTGCTCCGGCGGCAGGTCGCATTTTTGCAGATGCTGTAGTCGCAGACGATACGCTGTTTGTGAGCTATACTAACCACGGACGCAATCGGTTGTATGCCCTCAGCGCCGATACCGGCGCCGAACGCTGGGTTTTTGAGACTGGGGATGCGAACTGGGCTCCGGTGGTCGTTTCGCAGGGCAAGGTGTACCTGGCCTCGATGGACCACCGGATGTACTGCCTGGCGCTCCAAGACGGTCGGAAGATCTGGGAATTCAAGGCGCAAGGGGCCTTCGCCGGCGCCCCAACGGTAGTGAACGGGCTGGTCTACTGCGGGTCATTTGACGGGTCAGTACGAGCCCTTGACGCCTCCACGGGCGGGGTTCGATGGGAGAAGAAGGCGCAGCACTGGTTTTGGTCAAGCCCGATAGTCGTCAATGACAGCGCTTATGTGGGAGCACTGGACGGAAAAGTGTATGCTCTGGATGCGGCCACGGGCAACGAGCGGTGGAGCGTTATGGCGAAGGGTCCGGTGCGGGCGTCCGTGGCTTACCACAACGGGCTGATCTACGCCTGCACCACGACTGGTTCTCTCCAGGTGTTTGACGCGGAGACTGGGGGCGAGCGACTGCGTCCGTACGAAGCCGGCAAGCCGTTGTACACGCCTCCCGTCATCTCTGACGGCGTGGTGTATGTTAGCGCTTTTGGTGATGTTCTGCAGGCCCTGGATGCGGAGACGCTGGCCCCGCGGTGGCCCAGTCCTGTAACACCAGGCAAGAAGAAATAGGAGGTCTCCGTCTGTGAGTCAGATCTGGAACACCGTCTTTTTCGAGCCCATGCTGAATGCGCTGTTCCTGTTGTATTCGCTTCTTGGACGCAATTTTGGGCTCGCGATAATCGTATTCACTGTGGTCGTACGTTTGCTAACCCTGCCCATCACCCTCCAACAAATGCGTCAGGCCAAAGCGACGCAGGAGATTCAGCCCAAGATTGAGGAGTTGAAGAAGAAGT
>DDYO01000118.1:35288-49703 GCA_002348045.1 Anaerolineales bacterium UBA2232 | reverse complement strand
GCCATGCTGATCGTGTTGTTCCCGGTGGGCGTCCTGGGAGAGGGGGCGGTGGATGGTTCGATCCTGTACCTTCCCAGCGTGTTCCGCAACTTTGTGGCGCCACCAGCCCCGGATACTATCTTGACCATCCTGCACACGAATGATCCACACGGCCGCTTGCAGGCCGATGTTGGTGGGCAGTGGTGGGGCTATGCGCGGATGGCGACGGTGGTCGGAGAGGTCCGTAGCCAGATGGAGCATGTGCTTCTGCTGGATGCTGGGGACGTATTGCACGGGACGAACATGGCGAACCTGTTCCAGGGCAAGTCGGTGATTGACGTGATGAACGCGATGGGGTATGACGCGTGGACATTGGGCAATCACGATTTCAATTATGGGCAAACGGTGTTGCTGACGCGGACGATGGAGGCGGAGTTTCCTGCGCTGGCGGCGAACGTGGTGGAGAGTGCCACAGGGGAGCTGGCGCCATTTGCGACATCGTACGTAGTGCAGGAAGTTGGCGGGCTGAAGGTGGGCATCTTTGGCCTGGTGAGTCCGGACACGGTGTGGGCGACGCATCCCAACAACGTGGTGGGGCTGGAGTTTCAGGATCCCATCGTTGTGGCTACGGCCTTGGTGCCGGAGCTGCGTGAGCAGGTAGATGTGGTGATTGCGTTGACGCACCTGGGCTATGACCAGGATGTGGAGCTGGCGGAGCAGGTGGATGGGATCGACCTAATCATAGGTGGTCACAGCCACACGCGGATCGACACGCCAGAGATAGTGAACGGGACGATCATAGCACAGGCGTATGAGTATGGCAAGGTAGTCGGTCGAGTGGACCTGCAGTTCCTTGGGAAGCAGCTTGTAGGTCACCAGGGATGGTTGATCCCAGTGACGAACGCTGTGGCTGAGGACGCGGCGGTCAAGGCGATCGTGGATGACTATGCTGCGCAGCTGTCGGATGAGTTGGGTCAGGAAGTTGGCGAGACGTTGGTACATCTGGATGGTGAGCGGCCGAGCGTGCGGACAGGGGAGACGAATCTGGGCAACCTGATCGCCGATGCGATGCGGGAGGCTATGGAAGCGGACGTGGCGTTCACGAACGGTGGTGGGATTCGTGCGAGCATCGTAACGGGGACGATCACCCTTGGGGATGTGTACACGGTACTGCCGTTTGACAACTTCCTGGTGAGCATCGATCTGACGGGTGCGGAGCTACTGGCGGCGTTGGAGCATGGTTTCCGATCGTATCCGGCGCAGTTGGGTGGATTCCCGCATGTTTCGGGGATACGAGTAGTGTTTGACCCGGCGGAGCCTGCGGGGAGCCGGGTGGTGATGGTGGAAGTGAACGGGGTAGCGTTGGATCCGGCAGCAATCTACACAGTGGCAACGAATGACTTTATGGCTGCTGGTGGGGATGACTACACCATGTTCACGACGGGCACGAACTACACGGACAGCGGGTTGTACCTGCGGGATGTGGTAGCGGACTATATCCGCCACAACACGCCGGTCAACCCAACTATCGAGGGGCGTATCAGTACGGTAGCCCCCCTTGCCCGGAGCGTCATATGGCAGCTAGTAGAACGCGCTATCGCGTGAGAGATGGGTCCGACAGGATCACCGTCTATCTGAATGGACGGCGACTGACCCGATATCGAGGCATGCGCGTACGCCACCTCTTGGCGGCAGAGCAGGCTCGTCAGGTGGAGACCGGCGAGGCCGAGATTAGGAGTACGGGCAACCATGTCGTCGGCCTGGATGGCGCCTTGAGCAATGGTCAACGGCTCTTCTGGGCTCTCACAGAGCCTCAGGGCAGCACTGACGATTGCATAGCCTGTGGCAACTAGCAATGAACGAGTAGTGGTGGTGGGCACGGGCCCTCAGACACTTTTCTGAGGGCCCGTGCTGCACAAGGCGCGCCTCTGCCCGCCCTGCTGGAGATGGCAGGCTCGCGCTTCCGAATCCACCGGATCGGAAGCCATATTTGGGATGAAACTTGTCCCAGGTGATACTTGGGCGACCATGAGCGTGACGCCGTGCCGTCTTCTACCTAGCGAGTGATTTGGCGTGACGCGCGGTCTAGTTCACCCTGTATCGTTCCTCTTCCCTGGATAGCAGATCGCGGGCCAGTGCGGCGCTCGAAAGCCGTCCATGGTCCGCTTACCATTCTGCTTTGCCGTTTTCGGCTCATCTACTCCCTTTGGCTCTGCGACCTTAGCTGTCTATACTTGTCGACGGGCTATCCCCGGATCGGTCTGCCCAGAGGGACTTGTTCGGGAACAGGCCTAGAGATGGTCAAGCAAAGAACACAAGGCTGGTTATGATTAAGGTATTTGGAAGGCTTTCTGGTCAAGCGCTGTCCCGGTCAAGCTGGCGAGCGCGGCTATCTAGGCTCATCCGTCGCCCGGAAATGACGGCTGCTGTGATGCTGGCGCTGGTTGCCGGTTCCTTATCGGTCCTCAACGGTACCTTTCGGACTTTTGATAACGTTGTCTGGGTGCTGCACAGTTTTTCGGTTACAGGCATCGCAGCAATGGGCATTTTGCTGCTGATCATCACCGGTGTCGTTGACTTGTCGTGCGGAGCGCAGATGGGCGTAGCGGCCGCTATCACCGCATCGGTCATCCGGCGCTATCCGGGTACTCCGGATCCGGTCATCCTTGGAGCAGCCCTGACCACGGGCGTTACGTTCGGGCTGTTCAACTCGATCATGTGCACCAAACTCAAGCTGAATCCGTTCATTGCCACATTGGCCACAAGCTATGTGGGCCGGGGAATGAGCGGTGTGTTCGCAACAACGGTCATCTTGCCGGCCGTTGCAGGCTTGCGGTGGGTCTTCGCTCGCCTCAGATGGCTAGATTCGCAGGCTGTGCCTACGAGGGGATTTCCGAAGAGTCTCACACAGCTCGGTCAGGGGTCGGCTCTCGGACTCCCTCTGCTGGTCTGGATCATGGTGTTGCTGATGATCTTCTGGCACTGGGTGCTGACCCGAACTCGCTACGGGCACTGGGTTTTCGCGGTCGGGGCCAATGAATCGGCGGCGAAGCTTTCGGGAGTGCCTGTGGATTCGGTACGTACTGCAACACACATATCGAGCGGCCTGATGTGCGCCCTGGCAGGGTTCTTGTACACCTGCCGCATGGGCGTCCCCATGTCAGGTACTGGCTATGAGATGGATATTATCAGTGGATCGATCATCGGCGGTGTGCCGATGGACGGTGGCGCCGGGACTGTAGCCGCTGCCGTCTTGGGTGTTGGTCTCATGGCCTTTATTCGCAACGGGCTGGTGCTGCTCCACATCGGCGCGCTGTGGCAGCAGTTGCTCACCGGCATCCTAACCATTCTGTCCATAGTGTTTGATCGGATGCGCAGGATGAATGACTAGAGTGCCGGGATTCATCCCTGGGAGGAGTTGTGCATTGCAGTGTCTTGTTAACCGAGGAGGACAGGGCGTGGGCGCGCAAGAAGACGGGCGCTGCGGCGCATCCTCTGAATGCAGGTGGTGCTGGCTGTAGTTGTCGGAACCTGATGAGCTTGGCTGTGGCCCTATCTGTGTGAGCACGCTGCGGTGAAAAATCCTGTATCAGTAGATGTAGTAGGCCAAAGTGCTGGACCTGCTGAAAAATAGTGTTTCAGGGGAAGTGGCCGTGCCCCTGTTCCCCACGTATGTTGCCACGGGCTAAAGCCCTCTGATCCGAACGATGGTTCGATTTGGTGCAGCGCTACCCCTTGCCTTGGACCAGCAGCGATAATCCACTTCCAAACCAGATGCTCCTCGCGAGCCAAATCAGGAGGGCGAGGGTCTGGTCACGTGAAAGAGCAAGTTCTTCGCGGTTACACAGAAGCGAGGCCCGATCTGGATGGCAGACCTCCACATGCCTGCCCTTCTCCATTGACGGAACACGGCAAGTGTGCTAGACTTGAGGTGATTCTGGCTGGGGGCGAGTCTGTAGCCGCCGCAGTTGACCAACAGAGGCGCGAAGGCACTAACGTAACGGCCCGCCCCATCGATGATCATCGCGCCTTTCGACGAATCCCAATTATCAAACCAGCGGGAACAGCGCGGGCGAACCCAAGGGTTCTGCTGCCGCTGCAACGAGTCTGACGCATTTGCCGGTGCGCCGGAAGGGCGGAGCGTGCCCGGGTTTCGAAAGGACTGCACCTGTGGATGGGTTTGTTGCTCCAGGGGAAACACGATCGATGTATGGGCCAAAGTCGCAGCGTGACATAAGCCCTGGCTTGCGCAAGATCGTGTGCGTGATATGCGCCTACAATGAAGAGCGTTTTATTGGCAGCGTGGTCCTGAGCGCGCGCCAAGTCGCGCACACCGTTATCGTTGTGGACGATGGATCCGTCGACGGCACCGCAGAGATCGCCGAGGCCGCTGGCGCCGTGGTTGTGCGACATGAACACAATCGGGGCAAGGGCGTCGCGCTGAACAGCGGATTGGCGCGAGCAAGAGCGACCGACGCGGAGGCCGTGGTAATCCTCGATGGCGACGGGCAGCATATGACCAAAGAAATCCCCGCGGTCGCAGCGCCTATCCTCAACGGTGAGGCTGATGTGGTAGTGGGATCGCGCTACTTGGGTGACCACACTTCTGTGCCCCTGGTCCGTATCATCGGCCACCGCGCGTTCACGTTCCTAACAAACGCGTTCTCCGATACCCGGGCTACCGACTCGCAGAGCGGATTTCGTGCCTTCTCTCGACGGGCTCTGGAGGCCATCCATCTATCCTCCAAGGGCTTTTCCGCCGAGTCGGAAATGCAGTTCATTATCCGCGAGCGGAACCTGCGGCTCATCGAGGTTTCCATCAACGGTTACTATCCGGACAAGCCCAAGCGCCCCATTGTTGTTCACGGACTCGTGGTTCTCAACGGAGTGCTGCAACTGGTGGGCCAGTACCGTCCGCTGTTTTTCTTCGGCGTGCCAGGGTTGGTAGCACTGCTGGCAGGGCTGGGCTATGGGCTGATGGTAGTGAGCATTTACGGGCGGACGCAGAATCTGGCCGTCGGCTACGCTCTGATCTGTGTTCTCCTCACCATATTGGGTGGTTTGATGCTGTTCACAGGTATCATGTTGCACTCGGTACGGGGACTTTTGATCGAACTCGTGAGGCCTCACCAGCGCGAATGAGCGACAGCCGGCCCGCCATGACGGTCTCACCCCTACTCTGCACCCAGGCCCTCGAAACGACAGCAGAAGCATCCAACTTGAGTTGTCGGGCAACGGTCATTATCGTGAACTACAACAGCCTGCGCTATCTAGAACCATGCCTATCGTCCCTTCTGGCCAGCCTGGGTCCCGCCGATGAGGTTCTGCTCATAGACAATGCCTCGACCGATGGAAGCGTCAGCTATGTGGAGCGGGCCTTCCCTCAGGTTGAGCTTATCCGCAGTGCCGAGAACCGGGGGTTTGGCTGGGCAGCCAACCTGACTGCCCAACGAGCCAGGGGAAGGATCCTGGCGTTTCTGAACCCGGACACCGCGGTTGCCGCCGACTGGCTTGACAGGCTCGCAGAGGTCATTGACTCGCATCCACACGCGGGGCTGGCAACGTCCAAGATCCTTTTGGCGCAAGACCCCCGGCACATCAACACGTGCGGTAACGAGGTCCACTTCACGGGCCTGACTCTGTGTCGAGGAGTGCAGCAGGAAGGGACACAGTTCGGTGTGCTGGAGGAGGTCTCGGCAGTCTCTGGCGCCGCCTTTGCGATCAGGCGAGGGTTGTTCCAGGCCCTCGGAGGTTTTGACGAGAGTTTCTTTATGTACATGGAGGACACCGATCTGTCCTGGCGGGCACGGCTGGCAGGCTACACCTGCCTCTATGTCCCGCAGTCCGTTGTGTACCACGACTACACCCTGCGTTTCGGGCCTCGCAAGATCTTTTACCAGGAGAGAAATCGGTACCTCATGCTGCTCAAGTGCCTGCGCTGGCCGAGCATTCTTGTTCTGCTCCCTGCCCTGATGCTCGGGGAGGCCGTCACGTGGGGATTTGCACTGCTACGAGATCGGCGTCACCTTATGAACAAATTGCAGGCCTACGCCTGGATCCTGCGCCACCATCGCCATTGGCTCCGCAGCCGACGGGAGGTGCAGGCGCTGAGAGTAGTCCCAGACCACGTCTTAATTGCGCAGAGCGTCTACCGGCTTGACTTTCGGCAGACGGGCGGCGGCGCTGTGGCGTTCCTGGCGCAAGCCGTCTTCGACCCTCTGTTCTTTGTGCTGTACCGGCTAGCGCGCGTCCTGATTAGGTGGTAGCGGGTGCGCATCGCTCATGTCACGGCCACCTTCCCTCCCAGCTACTCGGGCACGGGAGTGGTATGCTACCACAACGCCCTGGGCATGGCTCGGCGGGGCCATCAGGTCACGGTGTTCACAGCTGCCAATGGCCCGGCTCTGACCCCAGACCTAGCAGAGATCGTCGTGCGGCGCTTGCCGACACTGTTACGCCTGGGGAACGCGCCACTCCTGCCCGGCCTTTTGCACTTGAGAGGCTTTGACCTGATCCACCTGCACTATCCGTTCTACTTTGGCGCCGAAATGGTGTATCTTCGGGCGCTCTCGACGGGGCCAAAGTACATTATCACGTACCACCAGGACGTACTCCTGGCTGGCGTGCTCCGCTGGCCGGAGCGCCTCCACCACCACCTGCTGGGCAGGCTTATCATTGACCGGGCGCGCAGGATTCTTGTCACCTCGCTGGACTATGCCGAGTCCTCCCGGCTGTTGCCCTGGCTGAGCCAGGCTCCGGAGAAGATCAACCAATTGCCCAACGGGGTGGACATCGACCGATTTCGACCGAACCTGGATAGCAGCTTGCTGCGGACCCGGTATGGCATCCAGCCCACCGACCGGGTAGTACTGTTTGTGGGTGCCCTGGATCGAGCCCACTACTTTAAGGGCGTGCCGGATCTCTTGCAGGCGTTGGCGAGCCTCCAGGGCGAGAACATCCGGTTGCTCGTGGTGGGCGACGGCGACCTGCGCCCCTCCTATGAGCAGCAGGCCCATCGCATCGGGTTGAGCGATCGTGTCCGGTTCTGTGGCCGCGTATCAGACCCGGATTTGCCCGCTCACTATGCTCTGTGTGACCTGCTCGTGCTGCCCTCAACCACACGAGGTGAGGCCTTTGGCGTGGTGCTCCTGGAGGCCATGGCCACCGGCAAGCCAGTCATCGCCAGCAACCTGCCTGGCGTCCGTTCGGTGGTCAGCGACGGAGAGGCTGGCCTGCTGGTGCCCCCGGGAGACGTTGCCCGCCTGGCGCAGGCCATCGGAGCGCTTCTGGATGATCCCTCACGTCGCCAGGAAATGGGGGTAGTGGGACGGGCAAAGGTAGAGGCAGCCTATACATGGCCAAGAATCATCGCGCGGCTGGAGCAGGTTTACCAGGAGGTCTTGGCCAGCTAGATGGGACACTTTCACCACTGCCCTTTCTCCCACTCCAAGGTGGTCCCTTGACCCGAACCGATAATCAGAGGGACCAGAACAGAGTCCTCGTAGTAGTCCTGGGCGCACAGGGTTAGAAGGCGGAGCCGAGTTTGGGGACCAGCGAAGAGAGTCTTACGGACGGGTGGACTGTCCAGGACCTGTACTTGCGGCGGGCATGCTGGGAGTACAGCCAGGCATTCGATCTAGCGGCAGCTGCCCTGACACGGACACCGGGGCCAGCCCTGGCGGTAGTAAGCTCAGCCGTCCACGGGGTCGAGCTCCTCAAGCGCTGTCCGGCGCCCCTGGACCTCGCCGGCACCGGTGTTCTCGACGCGGGCGAGTTCGTGGCGCAGGCGGCGCCGTGGAGCTGGGGTCCCATCCGGGCCGTCGATCTGTCTACCGGGCTGAGACGCTATTCGGCCATGCTGTGGGCCGAGCCGGAAGCTGCGTCGGCAGCAACGGTCGCGGGCCGGCTGAAACAGCTGGCTGCTACTGGAGCGACCCTCGACGTGATCACGTCCAGCTCATTGCGGCGCTATCTTCCAGTGTGGCAGCGGCAGCCGCGGCCGTCCGAGCGTCCCCTGACTCCTGGCGCGGCCTGGCGCACCCTGCTGGCTGCCGGGTGGCAGGCAGCAGGGCAAGTGTCGTTTCACGGACCGCGCGCCATCGCCTGGACGAAACTGGCGCAACTTGCCGAGGCGTTGGGTCGCCCCGCCTGGGCAGACCGCTGCCTGTATTGGATGCGCCGCCACTACCGGGAAGGGGGCATCTGGTGGCGCCTCTCACCGGTGACGTTGACCCATGCCCGCGCCAGTGGGGGAACCGGGGACGCGCATGGGTGAGATCGGTCAGGCAGTAGCGGGGCTCGAGGCCTGGTTTGAGACCATGCGACAGCCGGGAGGATACGGCGGACCCGTGGCGCACTGGTGGCGGGATTGCCTGGACTACACCGGTCCCGGCCTGGACTGGCGCTACGAGGGCATCATCCTCGGCTACCTAAACCTGTGGGCCGCCACCGGCGACGGCCAGTGGCTGGCAAAAGCCAGGCGCGCCGGCGACGACCTGGTTGCCGGCCAACTGCCATCGGGAAACTACCGAAACTCCGAGTTTGAGCTCAACCCCGGAACGGGCGGCACGCCCCACGAAGCGGCTGCCGACCTGGCCCTCTTGTCCCTGGCCGAAGCCTTGCGAGTGCACGGCGAAACGGGCTGGCAGGTCTACCTGGCAACTGCGGAGCGCAACTTGCGCGGCTACTACATTGCCAGGCTGTGGGATGCGGAGCGGAGCGCTTTCCGTGACCACCCTGCTGTCCCGTCCTTTGTCCCCAACAAGTCGGCCACCCTGGTGGAAGCGTTGCTCAAGTGGTCTGCCGTGACCGGCAACGAGGAATGGGCAGAAGTGTACGCTAGGCCCACTCTGGACACCGTGCTGTCGCATCAGGTGGATGGAGGCGTTCTGGACGGGGCCATTGCCCAGTACAGCCACAATGGCCGGCTGATCCACAAGTACTTTCCCTATTATATCGCTCGCTGTGTGTCTGGGCTGGTCGCAGGTTACCAGTGGAACGGGAAAGAGCGCTGGCTCGAGGGCGCCAAACGTGGGATGGCCTTTGTCCTGCGCCAGCGCCGGGACGATGGCAGCTTTCCCCAAGTGGTGTACGCGGGCGGCCAGGTGAACCGTTATCCGCAGTGGATCGCTGCCACGGCCGACATCCTGCGGGCCCAGGACCTGCTGCGGCCCCATGGCGTGGATGCCGATTCCGAGCCGACCCGCCAATGGCTGTTGAGCGGGCAGATGCCCAGCGGCGCGTTCCGCACCGCCCACGGCTTTGCTTCCCAGGCCGCAGGCCAGCGACCACCCGGCCCCGTGCCCGAGTTCCGCGATCTCTTGCCCGTGTGTGGCTGGAATGACAAGGCCTTTCGTTGGCTCACCCAGCAGGTGCCGAACGCTCCGGGAAGCACAGGATGGCGAAACAGCGATGTGCAAACTCAGTGTACGTGGAACGGAGTGCGGCTGGTCTATCGTGAGGATACGACGGCCATCGCTCTCCTCCGTAACGGAGAGCGCCTATACCACTGGAACAAGGAAGAGCCCTGGGCAGAGGACAAAGGCCTGCTCACGGTGGGGGTGGGGTTATCCTGACGGCGGTGTGGACCTGGTTGAAAGATCACACAATGTGGCTGACCATAACTGGCATGGCGGCTGTGGCTTTGTGGAACGGGTGGCAATGGCTGAGGGATCGCGCCCTGGCCCAGCGATCGTGTGCGGAACAGGAAGACCGGAGCCAGCGTGTATCCGCTGCGGACGCTGCCCAGTCTGCCGGGGCCCTGAACGTGAGCGTCCTGGTGGCGGCATGGAACGAGGCCGAGATGATCGACGATCACATTCGGTCATTCCTGGCGTTGAGCTACCCCCGCAAACAGCTGATCCTTTGTGCGGGAGGCCCCGATGGCACGTACCGCCTGGCCAGCGCTTATGCCAGCTCGCAGGTCAAGGTGTTGGAGCAGCATCCAGGCGAAGGCAAGCAAGGGGCCTTGCGGCGCTGCCTGGAGCAGGCGGACGGGGAAATCCTTTACCTCACCGACGCCGACTGCCTGCTCAGCGACGGCGCATTTGTGGGCACCCTGGCGCCGCTTCTGCAGGGGCTGGAGGAGGCCACGACGGGGACCTCGCGTCCCCTGCTCCGCCAGGAGAGCAACCCCTTCGTAATCCACCAGTGGTGCACCGACCTGTACGTCAATGCGCGCCAGCCGGATTACGTCACCGGCCTGCTGGGCCGCAACTGCGCGGTCCGACGCGAGGCCCTTCTGGAGGCAGGGGGGTTCGATGCCGACGTGCGCACTGGCACGGACTACTACCTGGGCAAGTGCCTGGTGCGGGCAGGGTACAAGATACGATGGGTTCGGGACGGCGCTGTACATACGCGCTATCCCGACACCTGCTGGTCCTACTGGCGGCGGCAGTCCCGCTGGGTGCGTAACCTATGGTTGCACGCGCCAGCATTTGGTGCAGTGAAAGAGCTGCGACTCGCGCAGCTCACTGCCCTTGCCGGCCTTGCCATGCTTGGCACGCCCCTTGCAGCGGCCATCGCGGCCGGCCTCGGAGCACACACAGCCGTCGGCTGGTTGCTGGGCCTGTATAGTGTGCTGTTGATGCATGCGGTTTCAGCTCGTCTGCGCTATCTGCGGTTTGCCCATCTGTTCCATGGGGTGAATCTCTCGTGGCGGTCTGTCCTTCTCACTCCAGCCTACCTGCTTGCGGATTGGGCAGCCTGGACGGCAGGCGCAGTTGATCTGGTAGTGCGTCGCAAGGAGTGGTGAACAAGACTCATGCCTAGCTGCCCTGTCTGCCGCATACCAAGCTCGATCCACCTGTCAACGGTGGGCGATTATGCTGTGTTTGAATGTCGATCCTGCGGCCTGTGGTACAGCGACCCCATGCGCAATCCGGGTGCAGAGTGGTACCAGCAGTCACATTTGTACGTTGAACGACGCACTCGGCGTAGCCGGGTTTTCAGCCTGCTGGCAAGACAGGATTGGCGCTACCGGGCATTCTTCTCCCTGGCCCTGAACCCGGGTGCACATCTGCTGGAAGTGGGGTGCGGAAGCGGGGCTTTCTTACACCTGGCGGCCCAGAGGGGATATCGAGTGACAGGTATCGATGCTGACCCGTCCGCCGTACGTACGGCGAGGGAGCTCTACGGAGCGACCGATGTAGCGACACTCTCGGTTGAGGAACTGCTTCACAACCGCCCAANNGGGCATGTATGGGGTCATCTGTCTTTTCGACGTTCTGGAGCACCTGGAAGACCCAACAGGGGTCGTCACGGGGCTTGCGCAGCTGTTGACCGCAGGTGGGCACTTGGTGTGTACCGTTCCGAGCCATGAGCGATGGCCAAGATGGTATGGTGCGGAGATCGATGCGCCGCCGCATCATCTGACCCTATGGACTGCACGTGCCCTCGCGCGTTGCATGACTGACGCGGGTCTCGAGGTGGAGCAGGTTACGCCAAGTCCGCTGCTGGCCGACAACCTGCTGCATCAGGCCAGCCTCCGCTGGGGACTGTTTAGACGGATCGATTGGCTCGGGATGACAGCGCGCGGGCTTGCGCAGTACTTGTCCATGCCTGTCGCAGCGTGGCTGTTGTCACTCAGAACTGGAGCGGGCGGATTTACCCTTCTCAGTTCCGCAAGGAAGCCGGATGTAACGCCACACTCCGGTTCCTTTGGTGACGCATGAGAGTGGCGCTTGTTACGAAACCAGACCGCCAGATGACCGGGCTGCGGCGCTATACCGAGAGCCTGCTTGGATCCCTGGTTCCTCGGGGAGTTGACGCAAACCTGGTGTACCCGCAGGTGCCACGAGTGCTGGCTTCGGTGGGCAGGGTCCTGGCTGCCGATGCAAGGGCATTCTTCTCAACTTATCCACTGACGGTATCCCTGGGTGGCTACGACGTTAGCCACCTGACCGACCAGACCCTGGCTACCCTACTGCTTTTCCAACATCTTCCGGCCGCCGTGGTGACGGTCCACGACATTATTCCGCACTTGGTGCGGCGTGACCCTAACCTTCGTACGGACCGCACCGCCGCGGACGGCCTGTTCGATCGTCTGGCGCTGTGGGCACTTACGCGTGCGCGAGCGCTGGTTGCCATCTCGCGGTACACGAAGCAATGCCTTGTGCAGGAGTTGGGTCTTTCGGACGAGCGGATTCATGTGGTCTACCGGGCCGTAGATCACGCTGCTTTCCGGCCGTTGCCAGTGCCCGACGCTTTCCGCCGTCAGTATCGCCTGGAGGAAGGCAAAGCGCACGTGCTCTACGTGGGCTCAACCGATCCGCGCAAGAACCTGGCGGCGCTGGTGCGGGCTTTTGCCCTGGTACAGCGGCAGGCGCCAGAGGCTAGGCTTCTCATCGCCGGAGCCTCGCACTTTGTGGCACAGAGAGCACGTCTGGAGAAGTTGATCACCGAACTGGCGCTGAGGGAGAGCGTACTCTTTCTGGGTCAGGTGCCCGACGCCGATTTGCCCCTGTTGTACAATGCCGCCGATGTCTTTGTTCTGCCCTCTCTCTACGAGGGATTTGGCTTGCCGGCGCTAGAAGCGATGAGCTGCGGCACACCCGTGGTCGCGTCCAGTCGCGCCTCGCTGCCTGAGGTCGTGGGAACCGGCGGAACGCTGGTGGACCCGCTGGATGAGCAGGCGCTGGCCGAGGCGATCGCAGTGCTGTTGGCAGACCAAGACCTGCGAACACACGCGTCTCGGGCCGCACTGGAGCAGGCATCTCTCTTCTCACTGGAGCGGCAGGCTGAGGAGACACTGGCCGTTTACCAGGAGGTGCGGCAGTCAGCATGATTTCACTATGGGCTGCAGAGTCGGGCGGCAGGCCCTCCCTACCCGGGGCTGGCCCTCGGCTGTGCCAGGATTTCAATGGCTGCTCGGAATCGGAGAGCAGGCCGGCAAAGAGATTTGCTTCGGATCGGGCGCTCCGCGCATGACTCAGACCCAACAGAAAAGCCTCCAACAGCCGGCTCCTCCTGCCCGGCTCCATTCTCTGGACTTGCTCCGCATCATTGGAGCAGTGGGCGTGGTGGTGCATCACTGGCCTTATTTCTTTTTCTCAGCGGCCAAGGGCGCTACGGCGTACGATGTTACTCGGCTGCCGTTGGCCCCGATCCTTTCTCTGTTTTACCGCAGGGGCATGCTGTTTGTCGACCTGTTTCTTTGCCTGTCGGGGTTCGTCTTCTACTGGCTCTACGCGGAGCGCATCCACCTGCGCCGCATCCCTCTCAGGGATTTTGTCGTGCTGCGGGTGTCCCGACTCTATCCTCTGCATCTTCTGACGCTCGGCTGGGTCGCCGTGGGCCAGGTCGTTTTCCGCCTTTTGACGGGCACGTACTTTGTGTACCGCCATAACGATGTCTACCACTTTATCCTGAATCTGTTCTTGGCCTCGTCCTGAGGCCTGGAGAGGGGATATTCCTTCAACAATCCGGTGTGGGCGGTCTCGGTACAGGTTCTGATGTACGGTGTGTTCTTCCTTCTGTGCTTGCTCGCTCCCATCCGTTGGTTTGTGCTGGCGGCAGTGTCTGCCTTCGGGTTTCTGGTGGTGGGAAAGGCTTACGAGCCCCTGGGCAGGGGATTGGGCTCGTTCTTTCTCGGAGGCTGCGTCTACCTGACCTATGCCTGGATCCTCAGAACGCAGCGCACCAGCAAGATTCTCCAGTTCCTCCCGGCAGTTACGGTAGGCTCATGGATCTTTGCCGTCGGTGCAGTTGGCAATCGATGGGACTTACGAGCGCAACCTTTGGCCGTCCATTTGTCGTTCATTTACCCCGTAGCGGTGCTGTTTCCACTGACGATCCTTACCTTTGCGCTGGCCGAGACGCAACGCGGATCGTGGGATAAGCGTTTATCCGTGCTGGGCGATGTCTCGTACTCAGTATACTTGCTCCACTTTCCAGTGCAGCTGACCATTGCCACGGTGGCGACCGTGGCCGGGATTGAGAGCTCAACCTTCTATTCACCTGCCGCGCTCTTGGCGTTCATCACGGTGCTGTTGGCCGTATCGTACGCTACCCTTGTCCGCTTCGAGAGACCAGCCCAGGCCGGCATACGCGAATGGTGGAGGGCTTCTCGCTCCAGGGAGACACGCCTGTGACCGATCGCATTTGGAGACGAGCTGCGCGGTTACTGGCCTCAGCCGAGATCAGGATCCTACTCGTGAGCTTGGCAGTGCATTTGCTGGTTCAGCTTCCATTGAATCTGGCGATGCCGTTCCCCTACTACTCCGAGCTCAGTGAGGGGGATGCCCAAGCCTACTACCCGATCTCTCTGGACCCGTTTCCGGACCAGCCCGTCTTTAGCCCGAACAAGTACCGCCGGATTTTGCTCCCAATCCTCGTGCGTGTCGTCTCACCTTGGGATCATCACTGGGGATTCCTGATTCTGGGTGTGGTTGCCGCGTCGTTGGCTGCGGTGTACTTTTACCGGATCGCCCGTTCATT
>DDYO01000118.1:0-35271 GCA_002348045.1 Anaerolineales bacterium UBA2232 | reverse complement strand
GCACTGCTGGCGGGCTACGACAGCATGTCTCGCGGTCAGTTATGGCTTGGCACGGTCTGTTTCGCCCTGGCGGTTCTCAGTAAGGAGACTGCAGTCTTTGCGGTCCTGGCGCTGCTTGCGGTCTCTGCTCTGGGCCGGGACTGGCGAAAGGCAGTGCACATGGGTATGGCTCTGCTGCCACCCGCCGTCTACTACGTGGCGCTGGGGCTGCACTGGGGCGATGCCCTTTGGCTCTTTCGTGGCGATTTGCATCGGGCCAATGTTGGGTTCACTCCATGGGTGATCTTCAACCTCCTGCGAACGGCGCGAGGGGAGCCGCTGCCGCTCCTTCTGGTGCTGGACCAGTTGGCAAATATGGCCCTGCTTGTTGTACTATTCATCCTGGTCTGGAAGCTAAAGGCGGATCGCCAGTTGTTTTGCTTCGCGGCGCTGACCTGCGTTCCGGTGCTATTCCTTGGTCCCGCCGTGGTATACTACAACTGGCACGTGGGGCGGCAGGCATTGATTGCGTCAGTGAGCCTGCTGGGCCTGGATCGCATGATATCCACGCTGAGGCCATTCCTGTGGGCCGTAGCCTTGCTCATGTTTGCCGTGTCCATTTATCAAGCGCTGTTCTGGTCAAAGTTTTTCTGGTTCCACAAGTTTTGGTAGCCGGCCTCTCAGTCCCCCGCCTTCTCCATGCCCATGGGCTCTGAGCTCCGCGGCCGGGTTGAAGCGTGCAAGGGGCGAGCCTGCGGCTGGAGCCGGAAGCTGTGGGTGATTCATTGTTGAGGTAGGGTGGCGTGAAAATCGTGCTCTTTGACCACTTTTTTGAACCGGGATTCCCAGGAGTTTCCGGTCTCAGCGACCTGGTCTGGAACTGGGCAAGAGAGCTGGTGGCGATGGGTGATGAGGTCCACATCGTGGCCCCGTACCCCCCGAACATTGAGCCCCCTTTGGGAGCCATAGTTCACAGGTTCCCTGTGCCGCCCATGGGATACCGGAACATTGTTGGGCAAATGCTGACTGTTCTGCGTGGCTGGGTCGAGGTGCGACGAATACGGGACGTGCAGGTGATTCACCTGCCCGAGTACGTGGCAGCCGGCATCCTGGCGGTGCTGTGTCATCCCACGCCGGTTGTCCTCACCACGCCGGGGAGCATCTTTGAGCGCATTGAAAACGTCAACCACGCCGACTGGTTCACCACTCAGGTCTACAAGATCATGGCGCGAGTATCGGCCCGGCGATGCGCGCGCATCATCGCCACGAGTGCTGAGATGGCCCGGTGGTGGGAGTTCTCGGGTGCGCAGGCTGAAAAGGTCGTGCAGATACCGCTTGGTGTGGACACCCGCACCTTCCGACGGATACCGGGGGCGAGGGCAACGCTGGGCTGGCAGGATAGCCCATGTGTGTTGTTTGTGGGCCGATTCCAGAGCGAGAACGGCGCCAAGTTCGCGATACGGGCGATGGCTTCCGTCGCTGAGCGCATCCCGACTGCAATGCTGCACATGGTCGGTTGGGGACCAGAGCAGCACGAGTTGGAGCAGTTGACGGAAAGCCTCGGGCTGACCCATCGTGTGGCGTGGCATGGGCGCGTGCCTCTGGCGGAGTTACCCCTATACTACTCGGCGTCGGATGTGTTTGTGCTGCCCCGGCTCAGCCGCGTCACGCCCCGTGCGCTTTTCGAGGCCATGGCGTGTGGGCTGCCCGTGGTGGTGTCGGAAGTGGGCGGCATGGGTGAGTTCATTCAGCCTGGCAGTACAGGTTTCGTTGTGGACCCGCGTGACTGCCAGCACATCGCAGGGCTCGTCATTGAGTTGCTTCGAAACTCCGACACTGCTCTGAACTTGGGACGCAACGCTCGCGCGTTCGCGTGCACCAATCTGGATTGGTCGTTCATTGTCGACCGGATGCGTACAGTGTACGAGCATGTCGGCTTGCCGCCTGTTGTCCGGGCGCCTTACAGAGAGGGTAACGGACATCAATAATCCAGTTTCTGGGCCGGCCATGGACCGCAAGGTAGTCGAGTTCTATGAGACCGCGTATGCCAAGGGCTTGCTGGAAGGAGATCTTGCCCGGCCAGAAGACCGGATACGGTTCTGTTTCCCTCGTGACGTTACGGGGAAGCGGATTCTGGATGTTGGCTGTGGTCCCGGGGTGCAGGTCTGCTTCTTCACCGCGAACAATCAAGTCCATGGGGTGGACCTGTCACGCCCTGCTCTGGAGCACGCGGCCGCCAACGGCCTCACGATACATCATACCGAGGTAGAGGCTGATGGCCTGCCGTTCCCAGACGGACATTTCGACATACTGGTCTGTACCGACCCGCTGGAGCACCTCTTCGATCCGCCCTCGGTGATTCGCGAGATCAAGAGGGCGGTCAGAAGCGATGGATTCGCGATCATCGCGGTGCCCAATCACTTCTTCTGGTCCATGCAGCTTCAGATCCTTCTGGGATCAAATCTGGCCCTTCCGTGGCACTAAGACCCGCGAGTCTCAGAAGAGGGGAACTTTATTCACGTACCTTTCTCTACCGTGGGAGGGTCGAGCGGTCACTGTCGGAGACGGGATTCACTATCGCGCGATGCTTCTTTGATGCATCCTATGTTGCACGTTCCCGGATATTGCCGCTGCCCTGGTACCTGTGGGCTGTTCGCCGCTTTCCACCGCTTCTTTCATCGAGTTTCCTTGTGAAGGCGGTGCCTTGTTCAAGCTAGACATGCGTCGAGGCACTATGTTACTAGGGGGCGGCCTCGTCCTTGAGCGAGTATTTATGTTCACTAGTAGCGCTATCTTGGCGCGCCTGCTGGTGCCGCAGGATTTTGGGCTGGTCACGATGGCTTCGACCGTAACAGAGGCACTCGGTCTTCTGGGCAACCTTGGCCTGAGCAGCGCCATCGTACACAAGCGCGATGAGGAAGACTCTTACGCCACGGCGGCTCTGTTGGTGTCATTGGGGATAGCTGTTGGAATGGCAGCCCTGCAGGCATCGGTCGCTGGGTGGGCGGCAGTCGTCTATCGCTCACCTCTAGTCGCTCCTCTTTTGCGTCTGTACGCGATCGGTTACCTCATCAATGCCGTGGGTGTCGTTCCCGGTGCTCTGCTGGCCCGGCATCTCGAATACAGCTTTATGAGCAGCGTCTCGGTGGCCTCGGCACTCATGTATGGCATTGTTTCCGTTGCGTTCGCCAAGTACGGCTTTGGTGTGTGGTCGCTGGCGATCGGCCGGTTGGCATCGCAGTTCGTCAGTACTCTGCTCAACTGGTGGTTGTGTAGGTGGCGCCCCTCTCGTTGGCCCAAAGGACGCCACTACCAGGGGCTACTATCGTACGGCCGCAACATGCTGGTCAGCGATGGTCTGGGCTATGTCAGCCACAACGCAGATTACATGATCCTTGGGCGTGAGGCGGGCCCGTCGATACTCGGCACATATGCCCTTGCATACAACCTGGCCATGCTACCTGTAACGACCGTGACAAATGTGCTCGGGAGAACCGCATTCCCGATATTTGCGCGCCTCCAGAACCAGACCGACGAGATGCAGCACGCTTTCGTGTCCACCCTGCGCTATGCTGCGGCAGCTGGCTTTCCGGTTCTCATGGGCATGGCAGTCCTTGCCGACGACCTGGTGCCTCTGCTGTTCGGCCCTGGCTGGGAGACGAGCGTAGTGCTTTTGCGCCTGCTCGCCGTGTACGCACTGGGCCGAACCTTAAGCGGGCACGGCGGTCAGCTGATGAACGCGATAGGGCGGCCCGATATTCCGATGAAGTTCACTCTGGTATATACTCCGGTACTGGTTGCGGGCCTCTGGGTAATGGCGAGGTGGGGTGCCCTTGGGGTGGCCGCCGGCACGGCTGTCATCTCCGGGGTTGGCGCGTGGGTATATCTTGCGCTGGCAATGCGGGTGATGCGTTGGCCGCTGCGACTGGCGTGGACTGGTATCGGATCGTCGTTGATTTCCGCCCTCGTCATGGGCGTGTTGATCCTCGCCGGCCGCCAGAGCCTGGTGGCTTCTGGTGTAGCCCTGCTGCCGAGGACGGTTGGGCTGGTGTTCCTGGGCGTGGCCTTGTATGGGGGCGTGTTATCCAGGTTCCACCCTGATTTGCTCCGACAGGCAAGCGTTATAGCACACTCCTGCTCCGCTGGCATTAAGTACAGGTTGGCCAAGCCAAGATGATGCAGGCATCGCAGCCAACGGACGTGAATACTATGTCCACCACCTGTGTAACGCTGCGGGCAGCTCACCACCACACAAGGTCTGGACCGGATCACCTGGCACGCTACGCGGCGTCAAGGACGCTTACCCTTGCTTTGTCGCGATGGCCAGCGGGCCGCATCCCGGCCGCCCTCAACACGCTCTGCGCGGCAGTCTCCCGGGCACCCTGGTACAGCTATGCCGCTCTGCGCCTCGAGATGACGACGATGGGCGACATGTCGGCACGGAGAGGAGAGCTGTATCATTTTCTGCACGCTGATACCGACTGCCGGTATGTGCCGTTTCTCAACGGGTGGAGGGACCACAAGGTGATGGCCACGTATCACCAGCCGCCTGCCCAGCTACGCCAAGGAGTGCCTTCCGACACGATTCGAAAGTTGAGCGCGGTGGTCGCCGTGGCGAGCAATCAAGTTGGCTATCTTTCAGAGCTCGCGCCGCCAGACCGGGTTTTTACAGTTCCGCTGGGCGTTGATACGCAGTACTTTTCACCCAGCGCTGATCCTAAGGCGTCGCCCCCACTGATCTTGTCGGTTGGGGGGCACTTGCGCGACTGCGGTGCTTTTTCGCTTGCCGCTTCGCTAGTTGGTCGGCGCGAACCAGAGGCCCGCTTTGTTGTTGTGACTCGCCCCAGCTACGCTGAACAGTTCGCCGGACTTGGCAATGTCCAAGTGCGGCACCACGTCCCTGACGAAGAGCTTCTGGCGCTCTACCGGCAGGCCACGATGGCAGTGCTTCCGCTCTCGGACAGTACGGCCAACCTCGCGCTGCTTGAGGCGATTGCCTGCGCCCTGCCAGTAATCGTTACGGATGTCGGCGGAGTGCGGGACTATGTGGACGATAGCTGTGCTCTCTTGGCTCCGCTCGGCGATGGCACCGCCATCGCCGAGTTAGTTCTCCAGTTGCTCAACGATAGCACATTGAGGCGATCGCTCGGCCAGCGGTCGCGAGCACGGGCGTTGCGCTTTGACTTTCGGCTGGTAGCCGAGAGAATGAAGCGTGTCTATGCCGCTGTGAAGCAGTTGTGAGGCAGGCAGGTAGCGTGCAAGTTGATTGGGACATGACCACGAAACCATCCCTCGCGGCGCTCATGATGCTCGTGGCGTGCCTTGTCGTCACCCTGGCTTGGCCGTTGAGCACTCACGCAGAGGTGCCCAGCACCTGTCAAGGGTCATACGAGGACAGGGATGGCGACGGCAGACCGGACACTTTGCTTGTCACCGGCTGCAGCTTTGCTACCGACCGCGACAGCGTGACCGTGTTCGACCGCAATGGCAACCTGGACCCCTCCAAGGACTGGACCGAGAACCTTGATATGCTGGATGACCTGTGGGTGTTCGACGCCGGCGCACAGGATCGGGCCAGTCTGATCATCGACTTTCACCGGCAGGGTGAGGCAGTCGTCGCCGCCATCTACGACGATTATGATGGCGACGGGAGGGTCGCGTACGAGGTGGTAGAAGGCATACCCACCATCACCGAGAGCCGCTACCCGGTCCTTACGGTGACGGCCGCGGACGGGTGGTGGCTGCGGGAGGGCAAGGTCAACTTTAACCTGGTTGTGCAGGTGGACGGCGATGTGAGGGCTTCGTTTCTGTCCTTCGTAAACTATATGCGCGCGTACAGAACCGATCTCCTGCCGGGGTTGCTCAACGGCACCATCGACGCAGTTATCCGAGTGCATGACCTGGATCACGACGGGAGGGCGGACTATGAAGTCAGGCAGATCTACACACCTCCCGAGGCTTACGCGTCGGTCAGCACCGAGCTGATGGTGAACACGGCTGGCGACGAAGAGCCATTTCAAGATTGGACTCTGTGGCCCCATCTGGGGCCGCCGAGCGACTATATCAAGCCGTGGGGTGGCAGCATAGCGCCGATTCAGGTGGACTGGAAGCGGGCACGGATTGTAACCGTGGGCGAGTTTGTTGCTTCCAGGGGGCAGGATGCCAACTGGTTTATTTACTCGGTAAGCAGGTTCGGAGAAGACGGCCAGACCCATGCCAATTTTGAAAACCCATTTGCCTTTTACGATCTGGCGGAAGATGACGACGGTTTCCCTGAGCTAATGATCCGCTCTCAGTACGCTGGCCCCAATGACGCATACTTTCGCATGGGGCAGTTCAAGCAGGCCATTGAGGCCATCCGTTATTCCTGGGATCAGGACAATGACTCGGGACTTGATTTCAAGGTCGACCTCCTCGGTCGCTACGAGATTACTGACACGGTGACGCTGCCCGACCTCACCGTGCGCACCGTGCCCTATGAGCGCTTCCCGAATTGGGTGATGGAGCGACCTTGGGATACTGCGGTCTTTGTGGCAGCGGATGGCAGACGCTATGGGTCTACGGAAGGAATCTACGAAGGTCTGATCACGGATTGGTACAGTTACTATGTGACGGGCATCAAAGATGCTCCGGACCTGGAGAGAGTGAGAGATATCGGGGAGGGGCTGCGTCTGGAGTACTCCCCGGAGTACATGAAACAGCCGTGGCTCTATGTGAGTCGCATCGATCACAAGCTGCATCTGCAAGGCGCCTGGGCCGGGGTGTGGAACCTGGATGGCACGAGACGGCTGCGCTATGAGGACCTGGATAGGGACGGCTGGTTGGATCAATGGACAGTGACGATAACTGTGACGGACACAGTGACTGACGAGGAAGCCCTAGCCGGGCATCCTGCGCCGGAACCATCCGAAGTAGTGGAGAAGACGCTGCAACTGGCCCACGGTGTGCTGCTGTACGCCGACGCCAACCGCGTGACCCTCCTACGGGCCACGGTAACGCCGAGCCTCTTCGAGGCGCTGCCCCCGCGTGACCATGCCGAGTGGCTGGCTCTGGGCGCTCAGCTCGAGCAGCATAAGCCAACCATGGCGCCCGATGACCTGGCTGGTATGTTGCAGCAATTCCAGGGGCCAACCACGGACCTCGTGGGAGCGACGATGGATGGCTTTCGCCACACGGCTCAGGGCTTGCGTTTTGTCCTGCGCCTGGCGCATGGATTTTATGCCGTGGCGGATGACATAGGCCTGGGCGCGGCTCGCCTTGATCCGGGCGCCTACATCGTGACCTACGACGGATCCTTCCAAACGGCAGCCCTCACTCCGGCGCAACTGACCCTCAGGCCCCAGGACTGGTCCTTCGAGCCCTTTGCGCCACAGCGACTGGCCTGGGTAACCGTTCGCGCCACGGTGCATAACGACGGGCTGGCGGACGTACGGTCCCTGCCAGTGCGCCTGTATGCCAGTCAAGAGGGAGCACCGCCCCGGCTGTTGGCTCAACAGCAGCTCGACGTGAACGCTCAGGGCACTGGTAGGATTGAAGCCAGGTGGGCGCCGCCAAGCGAGGGAGTGTGGACGGTATGGGTGGAAGTCAGTTCCGATGATGCCGCTGCTGGCGCGATCGAGGTCGGTCCCCTCGCCCAGATGGTCATTGGCGTTGGTGCCGTGGCGATGCCGGAGATGTTCCGGCCCCTGGCGCCGTTCGACGCGATTCGTTTTACATGGCCCGTGGCCCTGCTTCTGAGCGGCACAGCGCTGGCGGCCGTCTGCGTGCTGGCCGTGATCCTGATGCATGGCACACACTTGCCAGCGCAGCAAACAACGAAGGAGGACTGATTTGACAGGCAACTCCGACCGGTGGGCGACCCACCTTAGCCCCTCGCGGCGACCCATCGGTGGGATCCTGATGGTCTTTGCGCTGGCCCTGGGCGTTCGGGTTGCCTGGGCCCTGCTGGCAGGCCGTCTGGACCCTTTCATACGGCTCAACCCGTTGCACGGGGACGCAGCGGCGTATGATCGCATTGCCCGGAATCTGATGGCCGGGAATGGATTTGCGCAGCAGCCTGGGGTGCCCACGGCCTTCTGGCCGCCGCTCTACCCCACGTTTCTGGCAGTGCTCTATTCCATCTTTGGCTACAACTTGCTCCTGGCGCGGCTGGCCCAGGCGGTGCTGGGCGCTGCTGCCGCGGCGGCTACCGCCCAGGCTGTCCGGAGCGTTTTGGGCCGCCGTGCCGGGCTTCTGACCGGACTCGGCATGGCGTTCTACCCCTACCTGGTGTACTTTGAAACCTGGCTGATTGCGGAATCGCTCTACCTGTTTCTGCTGAGCCTCAGCGTATTGGCAGCCGCGCGGCTCCAGAAACACGCGACGCGCAGAGGTTTTGTGGCGCTGGGCCTGTGTTTGGGTCTGGCAGCCCTGGCCAAGCCGGCGGGCTTGATGCTGGTACCGTTGCTCCTGTTGTGGTTATGGGTGGCTCCGCCGGCCCGGCCGACCCCGGAAAGGGTAATCCAGGGCATCCTGTTGCTAGCGGTCGTTGCGGGCACCCTGGCGCCGTGGACGGTGCGCAACTACCTGGTCTTTCGTTCCTTTGTGCTGGTCTCGACCAACGACGGGTACACGTTCTATGGCGCAAACAATGCGCAGGCGTTTGGCGGGCACCGGGAGGGCTTTCCATCGTCCCTGCCCGGCTTGAGCGAGCCGGAAGAACAACAGGAGTACTACCGGCTGGGCATCGAGTGGATCGCCGGTGATCCGCAGGGCTTTGCGCGGCTGGTGGTTCGCAAGGTGGGAAGACTGTTCTCTCCCCTCTCGGTAGCCAGCTGGGAGCACGACTACCCTCTGGCCCTGTCCGGCCCTGTCCGGGTGGTCTACACGGCCTTTCTTACGTTGGCGTTGGTTGGTGTGTTGCTGTCGCTGCGGCGCTGGCGTGAGATGATGGTGTTCTATGCGCTGATTGTGCGCGTGCTGGTGGGAGCCGTCGTGTTCTATGGCGATGCTCGCTACACGTTGCCGATGGTGCCATCGCTGGTGGCCTTTGCCAGCCTGACTTTGATCGCTCTTCATGACCGCTTGCGGCGTAGGAGATCTGAGAAGGCATGAGCAGGACAAGTCCGGCGCGCCCGCGGGCCTCGACCGCCTGGAGCCTGTGTCTGCTGTTGCTCCTCCTGGGAACCGTGCAGGCAGGCTACTTTACGCTGCGCTACGCCGGGCGGTGGAGTGACTCGGACACTGGTTTCCTGACTGCTGCCATCAGGGCAGTCGAAGACGAGGGTACGCTGCTCCCGACCCGTGCCTTCTACAGCCTTGGATTCGCTTATCAGTCCGTCTCGGCGTTCATCACCCTGCTGACCGGTATAGAGCCCGTGCAGCTTCAGTTCCACGTGTACCCTCTGATCGCGAGCATGCTGAGCGTCCTGGCCTTTGCCATGTACCAGGCGCTGACCGGCAGTGCGGCGGCGGGAGCCCTGGCCACTTTGCTCCTTTTCCTGCAACCTGACTTTCTGTTCGTAGTGTTCCGCGGCTCGCATGAAAAGGTGACCTGGCTGGGGGCGATGCTGGCCATGTATTTGCTGGCAAGGAGCTTTCGCGAGGCGCGCGAGCCAAGACGGTTTTTGGGCTACGTCATGCTGTTCTACCTGGCCGCGTTTGCGCTCATCGCCAGTAACACGTTCTTCGGGTCATCTTTCGTTGTGGCTGTGTCGGTGAGCCTCTTTGCGGGTGTCCTGCTTCTCGGCATGTGGGAACGTCGCCGGCCAGGTGGAATTCGTCCGACTGTAGCCCGATTGACGTATGTCGTCGCGGCGGCCATGGTGCTGTGGTTTTTGGCCGTCTTCTACCTGTACCCGCCCGCTATGAGTTTCCTTACCAATCTGCGAACGACCGCGGACCGAGCCGGGGCGGTCACGGCCGGCCTGGAGCAGCGTTATGACGTTGCGGCCAGCGTCGGCGAGGGCTGGCTGAACCGGGGAGTCTATCTGGGCATCACCTCTCCGACATGGGTGATGGCGGCGGTCTCCTTCGCCATCTGGGCCGGCCTAGGGGCGCGCATTCTATTATCGGGGAAAGTGCCCCAGGACCCGTCGCGTTTCTTGCTCTGGCTCCTTTACGGGGGCTTTGGCATACAGCTGGCAGCGGGGCTCGTCCTCGCGGCGGCCGGTGGGGTCGTCGTCAATCTGCAGGTGCGGCTTTTTCCCGCGGTGATGCTGATGGCCTGTGCCCTGGTGGCAGCGACATTTCATGCGCTCTGGCGGCGCTGGGCGGGTCGTTTCCCACGAGCAGTGCTGGTACTAGTCCTGATTGGCTTCGTATTGTGGGCAGGCCTGGCGGCTCCCCTCAAGGTAACCAATGAACCAGCGCTGGCAAGCTACTGGAACTTTTGGACCGTGCCTGAGGAGGTTGCCATGCGATGGGCGGATAATCACGCAACTTATGCCATCATTTGGTTGGGGCCCAGCGTACTTCGCACCTACGGGCGCGCCGTAGCATCGGAATTCGGCAGAGATAACCGCAACTTGGCCGACGCAACTGCGGTGGAGCTCGAAACCCGTGACCTTTTGATCTCTGACATGGACGCGCAGCTTGCGCAAAGGGTGGGTTTTGCGCTGCCTGACGTGCGGCACGAAAACCGGCTCTATGATAACGGAGGATCGCAGATGTACCGCAAAGTCGCACGCACGCCGTTTCAGAAATGAGAGTGCCGGGTAACGCACACGAGTGCAAAGCCGAGCGGTGTGGTGCCCGACGGGGCATGGTCCCGAAGGTAGGGGTAGGCTCGCCCGGATGGCTGCGATCGTTGGCAGCGATGAATAGCCGCATGTGGTTTCTGCTGTCGTTGACTGTCGTGAGCCTGCTGCCTGCATTGGGGAGCAGGTTCTTGCCGTTCCACGACTATCCCAATGGTGTGTTTCAGGGATACCTGCTGCGATTGGCTCGACTGGAGCCGGGGTTAGTCTTCCAGCACTACGAATTGGTCAGAAGCCCGGTACCTTACAGCGCGTGGGCACTCGTCTCATGGGCTTTCGGCTACATCGTGTCATCGCCAGACATGATGGGCAAGCTCTTCTTTGCTTTGAGCACGATTTCATTCGTGGGTGGTACGGCATACCTCATCCGGTCGGTGCAGGGACGGCCAACTGCTCTCGAGCTTTTGCCCCTTGTGGGGGTCTACGACCGATACGTGTGGGATGGAATTCTGAACTATCATATGGCACTGGGACTGCTGTTCTTGTCCGTGGGGTACCTTCATCGCGCTACCGAGGCTGGGCACCACTGGCCGCGCTCGAGGGCGACGCTCGTTCTTTCCTTGCTCGGCATGGCGACGTACCTTTCCCACGCACTAGGCTGGGCACCGCTGTGTCTAGTGGCGCTGGTGTATTCCTACAGCATTTTTCGGCGTCACGGCGTGCTAGGGGCGCTGCGCACATTGGCATTCCTCCTCCCCTCAGCTGGACTGTTGCTGTGGTACGCCAGTAGCCGGACAGGGCATATCAGCGCGGTGCTTTATCCTTCACTGCTGATCAAGCTCTACTCGTGGTTCTCAGTCTTCCTGCTTTTCTTCCGGATCGAGCCATTTGGAATTCAGCCGCCCATTCCGTTCGTGCTTAACCTTCTCGCCCTCTTGGCGGTGTTGGTGCTGATGTTGTCACAGGCCGACCGGGGTGATTCGCGAGGAAGACCACGTTTCGACCACGTGGCGGCGGCGTCCGCGCTTGCCTGTTTGGCGTGCGCAGCAATGATCCCTTTCATCCTCTTTGCCAACATGGGGCCGCCAGACGCCCGTTTTCTGCAGCCAGCATTGTGGCTGGGCGTTGCCGCGATCCGATACCGTCGACGGTCAACCGGACGTGACGCTGCAGTGGTCGTCTTGATTGGGCTGGTGCTGGCTGTCAACGCGACGCAGTTCGTGCGTATAGCACCCCTGCTGGAGGGCATCTTCCAGACTACAGACAGGGTCGTTCCTGCCGGCGCCTCTGTGTACTCCATCTCGCTCAGGAGCGCGCCTACATCCGTCGCCGACGCTGTCGGCAGTGGATCCCTGGCGCGATACACTGTGGGAATGCCAATCTTGGACTACTTTGACCTATATCGCTTTATGTCACGCGAGCAAATTCACGCTGGGCTTGGTATGTTCGGCGTGGGACTGCTGCGCGAGAAGGCGCCATTGGCCAGACCGCAACTAATGTTGGATGTGTTGCCGCCACTGGACACGCAGCCCATGAGGGACATGGCGGCGAGGCGGGTCGAGGGCTACGATTTCATCCAGGTCTTGGGGATACCGAAAGATGTGCAGTTGGTCGCCTCGTGGTTCGCCCCTGCCTACGTGCAGATCGTTGAGGAACCCAATCTGATCGTGCTATCGCGCTGGACGGCAGCGCCGTGACTGCAGCCCTGCATTGTGGGTTCATCGCGTACGGCTTGGACCGTCCCATGTCGGGAATCGGAAGGTATACGCTGCAACTGGCCTGTGCGCTCAACGAGTTGGATACACAGGTACGGATTACGTGGCTGAGCGCGGGGCAGCAGAATTTGCACTCGAGACCAGCGGGTGCAAGCCCCGCCTTGCTTCCGGGGTGCGACAGACTGCCGGGGCTGGTGATTCTGGGAACCGTGCTCTTGCCATCGGTTGCCCGGCGCTTGGCGCTGGATGTGGTGCACGACCCTACTGGACTTGCCCCGTTTGCCCTGGGTGGCGGCACTGCTCGCACCGTGGTGACGGTTCACGACGTTTTTGCCTGGAGTATTCCTGGTCATAGCACGGTCGCGGATACGCTGCTATACCATCATTGGTTACCACGAGTGCTTCCACAAGTCGATGCGGTGATCACGGATAGCCAAGTTTCAAGGACAGACATCGTGCGCTACCTACACCTTTCATCCGACCGCGTTCACGTCATCTACCCTGGCGTTAGTAGCTACCTGTTCCGGGCATCTGAGCAGGACTCTAGATCCTTCGAGGCAAAGGGCCGATTCCCCGATCACTACATTCTCTTTGTCGGCTCGGTGGAGAAACGCAAGAATGTGGATGGCCTGCTGAGGGCCTATGCTGGCCTGCGCCGAATGGGTGAGCAACGGCCGCTGGTCGTTGCCGGCGTGCAGCGCTCCAACGCACGGGACTTGCCGCAGCTCGTGGAGCAGCTCGGCCTGCAGGGTAACGTGCAGTTCATCGGTTACGTGCCCGACAAGGATCTTCCGAGCCTCTACAGTGGCGCGGACCTGTTCGTATTCCCCTCGCTCTACGAGGGCTTTGGGCTGCCGCCGCTGGAGGCCATGGCCTGCGGTACACCGGTTGTTTGTTCGAATGCTGGCTCTTTGCCTGAGGTCGTGGGGGATGCGGCGCTGATGGTAGATCCGCACGACACCGAGGGTCTGACGGAGGCCATGCGCCGAGTACTGGCAGATAACGAGCTACGGCTGGACCTGCGGCGGAGGGGCTTGCGCCGCGCTGCCGAGTTCACGTGGGAGCGGACAGCTCAAGAAACGTTGGTTGTCTATGAGCGGTTGCTTTGCCCCGGCAGGCAGTTGGAGGTCACACCGGGAGGCAGTCCGGACCCGGTCAGGACGGGGAGTGGCGAAACGTGAAGCAGTTTTCCCCGACGACAGGTGCGTCAGAATCCATGCGGGTAACCCTCACCAGCCAGACTGAGATGCAGCCCCCTTATCAGTGGAGGACATCGTGCAGAGACCGATAGACCGTCCATACCGCGATCTCGAGCTTGATCTGTTGCGGTGCCCTGACTGCGGAGGAAGTATAGGCAAGGGTCTGACTTGCCTGACCTGCCAGCGAGGCTTCGCCTTTGACGAGGGAGTCTACAACCTGTTGCCTGAGCGTCTTGCGGATGTCAAGCGGCATGAGGATTCGGTCTTTGCGGACGGAAGTGAGGAGGTGGCGAGGACACTAGCAAGGCCTTGGCGCAGGATCATGGGGCGCACAGAAGTGCAGCGCTTCGACCGCGAGATCGTTGACACGTTCCCGGGCGGACGCTTCCTGGAGTTGGGGGGAGAGAGCTGCTTTGCCTCCGCGATCTTCAAGTCCGTCTTCCCCGACTCGACCGTGTACGCCTCCGATGTGTCACCTAACGCTTTGCGTAATGCCGGCCTACCCACGGCTCGTATGTTCCCGTCAGAGCCAGACTTTTTCGTGGCCTTGGATGCCGAGAACATACCCTTCCAAGACTCGACATTCAACTCCATCTTTGCTCTCACCATGATGCACCATCTGCCGAATCCGGTGCGCATGCTGGTCGAAGTGCAGCGGGTACTGGCACCGGGAGGTCGTTTTGTGGCGGTTGACGCCGCAGTGCCGGCGCACTTTCGCTGGCTCTTCCAGGGTACAGCAAACAATAGATCGCGTCGCTACGGCATAAAGGAGGACCTCATCTCCTTTTCGCAATGGTCTTTGATGGTGAGAACAAGCGGGATGGAACCTGAGAGCCTGCGCATATACACAGATCCCAGTTACCAGTACGATCCTGTTTTCGCCCTGGCGGGCCGAGTGATCCATCGATTGCCTCCCAGCGCGGCCATGCGGTTGTTCCCCGTCGGCATCATGATCGTCTACGACAGACCACTTTGAGTCTCAGATGATTGCCCATCGGTATCGTGGCGACACTGGCGCTTCAGCAGGAAGAGCTGCAGTGACCGCCGTCATCCTCGCTGGCGGCCTAGGTACACGGCTGCGGTCAGTGGTGAGCGACCGTCCTAAGCCAATGGCTGAGGCCGGCGGCAGACCCTTTTTGGAGTATCTGATCGACCGGCTGCGGCAGCAAGGCTTTCGAGATGTGGTGCTGTGCGTGGGCCATCTACACGGGCAGATACTGAGCCACTTTGGCGACGGTCAGCGCTGGGGCGTGTCGATCCGCTACGCAGTGGAGGAACGGCCTTTGGGCACGGCCGGCGCGATCCGCAATGCCAGGGCCTATGCGGACGGTCCATTTCTAGTGCTCAACGGCGACTCGTACCTCGAGGTCGACTTGCGGTCCCTGATCCATTGCCATCGCCAGCAGTGCTTGGCGGATTCACTGGCGGTCGGCACCCTGGCGGCCGTTGCCCTCCAGGACGCGGCGGCCTACGGCACGCTGGAGCTGGGCGAGGACCACTGCGTCCGCTCTTTCATGGAGAAGGCCGTCGCGGCAGCGGGTTGGGTCAACGGCGGTGTGTATGTGCTGGAGCCAGAGGTTCCGGACTGGATACCGACAGGTCGGCCGGTATCCATCGAACAAGAGACCTTCCCCCTGTTGCTGGCCAGTGGGCGTCATCTTTATGCCTGCCCGGTGGAAGGCTTCTTCGTGGATATCGGCACGCCGGAGGGATACGCGCGGTTCCAGGACCATGTGCGTGCTATGAAGTCACCAAGGGGAACCTGCGCTGACGGAGATCCTGCCGCTTAGCTTTCGTCTACCTTTGGGCACGCCTGCTTGTGACACGGCATACTTTCATACAGGAGAGCGACCTTGATCATCCGCAGCAAGGCACCCTTGCGTATCAGCTTTTCCGGGGGTGGCACGGACGTGGAGCCCTATCTCTCAGAGCGCGGAGGGATGGTGCTGAGCACGACCATTGACAAGTACGCCTACGGTACCCTGCAGATACGTGAGGACCGGCAGATCCACGTGACCTCCTTGGACTATAACTTGGAGGCCCGCTACCACCTCGATGAGCCGCTTATCTATGACGGCAACCTGGACCTTGTCAAGGCGGCTATCCGTCGCTTGAACCCTGACAGCGCTCAACAGGGGCTTGACCTGTTCCTGCACACCGATGCACCACCCGGCTCAGGCCTCGGCTCGTCGTCCGCCGTGGTGGTTGCCCTCATCGGCCTGTTCAAGCACTGGCTGCATCTGCCTCTTACCCAATATGAGATCGCTGATCTGGCCTACCAAGTAGAACGAATGGACCTGGGCATCAAGGGGGGTAAGCAGGATCAGTACGCCTCCACCTTTGGCGGCTTTAACTTCATCGAGTTTGCCCGCGAAGCGACGATCGTCAACCCCCTGCGGGTGTCTGACGAGGTACTCAACGAACTGGGCTATAATCTGCTGCTCTGCTACACAGGTAAAACGCGGCTTTCCGCTCGCATCATTGACACCCAGGTCCTGGGCTATGTGCAGCGGCGAGAGCCCGTGCTCACGGCAATGGATGAACTCAAACGCATTGCTGTTGCTCAGAAGAATGCTCTACTGCAAGGGCGGCTGAACGACTTTGGCGCGCTGTTGCACGAGGGATGGATGAACAAGAAGAAGATGGCCGCCCAGATCAGCGACGCGGGCATTGACGAGATGTACGAGACTGCGCTTCAGCATGGCGCTCTCGGGGGAAAGATGTCGGGAGCGGGCGGAGGCGGCTACATGTACTTTTACTGCCCGTTCCAGACAAAGCACCTTGTGGCGAAGCAATTGGAGCGCCTTGGTGCCCAGGTTGTGGACTTTAACTTTGACATGCACGGATTGCAGACATGGGAGGCGCGATGAACTCCTTCGATGCCCAACGAGCTGAGGACGTTTTTCGGCGCACCCTGCTGGAGAGTATCGAGGCTCGACAACAACTCCTACAGGCTTTCTTGCCGGTCGCAACCGAGGTGGCGAGGGTTTTAGTACGGGCCTTTCGCTCGGGCCACAAGGTGCTGCTCTGTGGAAACGGTGGCAGCGCTGCCGATGCCCAGCATGTGGCAGCGGAACTACTGGGCCGCTTTGCCAGAGATCGTGCCGCGTTACCGGCCATCGCCCTGACCACGGACACTTCGATCCTCACCGCGGTCGGCAACGATCTGGGGTTTGATCAGGTTTTTAGTCGTCAGGTGGAAGCCCTGGCCCAGGAGGAAGACGTAGTGGTGGGCATCAGCACCAGCGGCAACTCCCAAAACGTGCTCAAGGCTATCCAGGTGGGCCAGGCTAAGGGGGCAGTGACGGTGGGCTTGACCGGACGCCAGGGCGGCGCGCTGAAGGACCTAGTGGACATATGCCTGTGCGTGCCGGCGGAAACCGCAGCCGCAACTCAAGAGCTGCACATCACGGTGTGGCATGCGATTTGTGAGGTAGTGGAGGAGGAGCTTTTCGGCGACCAGGCGGGCCACTCCGCTGCGAATGGTACGCGGGTAAGGTGAATGAAATCTCCGCAGGCCTTTGCTCTGAGTGAGGTAGGGGATGATGCTGACAACCAACTCAGTGGCAGGGCGGCGGTGTTTCTGGACCGGGACGGCACCATCAATCACGAGGTGCAGTATCTGCACGATCCCGCAAAGCTACGATTGACTCGCGGTGCTGCCCGCGCCATCCGGTTGCTTAACGAGGCTCAGATGCTCGTGATCGTGGTCACCAACCAGTCCGGTATTGGCCGCGGCTACTATTCCCTGCAGGCAATGGAAGCGGTCCACAGAGAACTCACCAGAAGGCTGTCTGATCGGGGAGCGCACCTGGATGCTATCTACTACTGCCCGCACCTCCCGACCGCGGGATGTGAGTGTCGGAAGCCCCGACCAGGTCTATTGTTGCGTGCTGCGGTAGAGTGGGGGCTAGAGCTGTCGCGCTGTACGGCGGTGGGGGACAAGGTCAGCGACCTGGAAGCTGGCCGACGCGCTGGATGCCGCACCGTCCTGGTACTGAGCGGACACGGCCCACAGGCACTACGGGAATTCCGCGGTCTCGGGTGGCAGCCGGATGTTGTGACCAAGAGCCTGCTGCCTGCCGTGGAGTGGATCCTAACCCAGAGCCGGCTGACCACATGACCCCCACCGACCACAGGCCCGCGCGCCGGCCCCCTCGGCTGCTGCTCTTTGCATCTTGCTTGTTGATTCTGGTATCCTGTGTATGGACTTCCGGACTCTGGCTGCCGGCCATCGGCGAGTTCCTGGTGGTGTCCGATCCGCTGGAAGCGGCGGAGGCGGTGCTGGTCTTGGGCGGCGGCGGGCCGCAGAGGGTGGCTGGAGGGGTGGAGGTGTTCCAGGCAGGCTATGCGGCCTGGTTCGTGGTCACCGACAACTGGGTGAACATGCCGGGCGTCCGAGCAGACTATGCTGAGCTGATGCGCACCGAAGCGATGTGGCAGGGAGTCCCGGCAGAACGCATCCTCAGCGTGCCAGAAAAGACCAGAACCACCTATGAAGAGGCCCTTGCTCTGCGTACGTTCGTTGAGGGACGGGGTTGGTCCTCTCTGATTGTGGTCACCGATCCCTTTCATACCCGCCGCGCCCGGCAGATGTTCCAGGACGCCTTTCGCGGCGCTGGCGTCCGTATCGTTGTGCGGTCTGTAAACCCAAGCTGGTACGATCCCGCCAGATGGTGGCAGAATGACGACGCGCTGCGGGAGACCTGGACCGAGTATATGAAACTGGGGCTGTACTTTGTTGGAGGCCGATAGCCTCCACGGCTCCGTGTCGGAAAGAGATCCGTCAACTCCTATGACTGTAGATAACGAATTCCTTCTCATCCTGATCATCGGCTTGTTGCTGATCGCCCTGGTGATAGTGGACGTGCCGGCGCTCCCGGCGCCGCTGCGCTGGGTGCGCATGGGGCTGGGGCTCATCTATGTGCTCTGGGCACCCGGCTACACGTTGCAGGCGGCCCTGTTTCCCAGCAGCCAGGACCTGGACGGCCCCGAGCGGCTGGCCCTGTCTTTCGGCCTGAGCGTGGCCGTGGTTCCGCCCATGGCCCTCATCCTGGATGCGCTGCCCTGGGGCATCCGTCTGTGGCCCATCGTGATCTGTGAAACGGTGTTCATGGTCGGCTTCTCAGCCGTGGCCCTCTACCGCAGGCAGTGGCTGCCCGAGGAGGAACTGCCCCTGTGGCGCCTCGGCTTTAGCGCGGGAGCGTGGTGGGCCCAGCAGAGCCGGCTGGAGAGGCTTGTGTACGGGTTGCTGGTCGTCGCGTTGCTGCTCTTCGCCATTGGTGCGGTGGCCATCATTGTCACGCCCAAGCCGGGTGAACGCCTCACCGAGTTCTATATCCTCGGACCCGAAGGCCTGGCGGAGAACTATCCGCGGGAGGTGATCCTGGGCCAGGCCTTTACCGTGACGGTGGGCATCAACAACCTGGAGGGCACCTGGGCCGTCTATCGAGTAGAGGTCAGTGACGGACAGGCTCTCATCGGAGGGTACGACCAGGTGTTCGTCAACCCGGACAGCACCGATGAGCGGTCGCTGAGCCTGGTTCCCACCCTCACGGGAGAAGATGTCAAGATCGAATTCCGCCTGTATCGGGCTCCGAGCGTGGAACCCTACCGTCAACTGCACCTGTTCATCCGCGTGAAGGAGGAGAACGCAACGCCATGACGCTCATGTCCCATGTTTCCAGTGACAATGCACCGCAATGGGACGTCCTGCGCCCGGCACTGGGCTACCTGGCGGCGATTACCGCAGCCGAGCTGTTGACTACCTTCTGGCAGCCTCAGTTTGGGCTGCTCTTTCATGGAGTCTTGCTGGTGGTTTTGCTGGTTCACGTGACATTTCGCTGGGAAAAGGCCTCCCGCGACGTGCTGCTCAGCCTGAGCTTTGCGCCGCTCATCCGTTTGATGAGCCTGTCTCTGCCTCTGGTGGGCATCCCGCTGGTTTACTGGTACTTTATCACCAGCGTGCCGCTGTTCGTGTCTGTGCTCATTACCGCGCGCCGGCTGCACTTTTCGCCTTCCGAGCTGGGCCTAAACTTGCGCAACCTTCACCTGCAGGTCCCCGTCATCTTCCTCGGCCTGGGTTTTGGCTACATGGAGTACTACATCCTCAGGCCCAAGCCGCTGGCGGCAGCCTTTACCTGGGAAGCGATTTGGTTGCCCGCCCTCATCCTCCTCGTGAGCACCGGCTTTGCGGAGGAGGTTATCTTCCGCGGTCTGATGCAGCAGGCGGCCACGCCAGTGCTGGGATGGACCAGCCATATCTACGTATCGGCCATCTTTGCGGTTCTGCACGTGGGCTATCGTTCGCTGACGGACGTCTTGTTCGTCTTTGGCGTAGCCATGGTCTTTGCCATGATCGTGCGACGCACGGGCAGCATCGTCGGGGTCAGCCTGGCACATGGGCTGACCAACATCGTGCTCTTCTTGGTAGCGCCATTTGTCCACTAGCGCCGCGGTCCCGTCACCCAGACCGAGACCTTGCGAGAGAACCGGTGCCCAGGGCGGAGGAGATTGTCATTCCGGCAAAATAAAGAGCGGTACGCTGTCAAGCGTACCGCTCTGCTTCTTTCAGAACCAGCCAGGGCTAGAAGAGGATCTGCGCCACCCTGGTCACGGCGATCATGGCAAATGCCATCAGCAGCGGGAGGAGGACCACATCAACGGCCAACCCCAACGCCTTCACCCGAGGGTGGGAAGTGCTCACCGAAAGCTCCTTGGGAATGAGCAGCGCAAAGAGCGTTACGATGGTCACGAGCGCCAAAGAGGCTCCAAAACCCAACGCCGCAACGGTGGACGTGATCGACGATACAGTTGTAGTCGTGACGGTTGAAATCATGTCTCTGCACCTCGCAAGTTCACTTTATCACAGAGTTGCGCAAAAGTCAAGCAGGTATCCACGGAGAATGGCGAATTGCTCCCTCGCGTTAGCTCCCTGGAGCTCCGGCCGATGATGATGGTTGCGGCCAACTGGATCAGCGCGCGCGAACTCTGGCTCCTGCCCCCGATTGTGGTCGCGCTGCTCTTTCCAGGTCCCTGGACGCCCCCCGCCTTGGGCGTGGTGCTGTTGCTCTGGCTGGCGCGGTGGCTTGTCCGGGGGCGACCCAGCGTGACGACGCCCGCCGAAATGCCGATGGCCATTGTATTGATCATGTCCTGCGCGGGATGGTTGGTTTCCGCCGACCGGTCCGCCAGCACGACGGCGTGGTGGCGTATCCTGCTGGGGATGGTGACTTATTATGCGTTGGTGAATGGGTTGCGGGGCAGGAGGCCTCGGTGGTTGCCAACCGCCCTATGCGTGGCATGTCTGGCCCTGGCGGCCCTGGCCTTGCTCGGCACTGAGTGGGGCAGCGTGCGCTTGCTGAACCTGCCGCAGATCTACAACCGCCTGCCCCACTGGATGCTGGACATTCAGGATCAGCAGGCTTTTAACCCTCGGGTGATGGGCATGGCCTTGGCGACCCTGTTGCCTACCGCTCTGGCCGTGATGGTCTTTTCCCGTGATCACCGACTTCAAGTGCTCGGCCTGGTCAGCTCGGTGGCCGGAGTCCTCACCGTGCTGCTGACCCAGTCGGTGCAGGCCGCGTTCGGGCTGGCATGGGCCGTCCTGTTTCTGGGCGTGCTTTGGAAACGTTGGTTCATCCTGATACTGCCCCTCTCCCTGGCGGGGGCCTTACTCGGCCTGTTTGCCTACGGTTGGGAGCGGGCGGCCCTTGCTGCGATCTCGCCCCAGGCGCCGTTCGGCATTGCTGCGTCCCTGCGCCTGGACATGTGGAGTCGTGCGGTTGCCATGATCCGCGATATGCCCTACACCGGCATCGGGCTGGACAGCTTTCCGCTGGTCCAGAGCAACTTTTACCCGGGCGTGATGCTGGGGCCGGAACCCCATGCCCACAACCTGCTCCTGCAGGTTGCCCTGGATTTGGGCATTCCCGGTCTAATCGCCTTCCTGTGCCTCGTGGGCAACCTGGTCCGACACGCGCTGCGCGCCCAGAAAGCCATCCGGGACACTCAGGAGCGCGCTCTCTTGCTGGGAGCCACGGGCGGGGTGGTGGCCTATGTCACCTGTGGGCTGCTGGACACCATCTGGACCGCCAAGCCATCGGTTCTGGTCTGGGTCAACCTGGGCCTCATGGCGGCGCTGAGCAGTGCCCAAGGACACCTCGATCATCAGCGTCCTGCCCATAGCGCGCGAAGCCGGTTGGGCCGCCTGGCGCCTGCAGTGCTCGCCCTCGTTATCGTAGCACTGGTCGCCGTGGCTCACCCGGGCAGCCTGGATCTAAACCTAGCGATCGCCCAGTCTCGACGGCTAGTGCTCTCGGCTCAGGCGGGCCAGATGCCCCACCCCGCCATGCTGCAGCAAGCGGCTGGTGAGTTGCAGGCGGCGCTGGCGATGGAGCATGGCCGGCCAGAAGCACACGTCCTGTTGGCTCGCACGCTGGCCTGGTCAGGTGAGGAAGCTGCCGCGTTGGTGACGCTGCAGGGGGTCGTGGAGATGGATGGGCGCAACGCGGTGGCTCATTATGCGCCTTTCGAGAACCTACGCCGCCGGCTAGCGCCCCAGGAACGGCATGATCCCTGGGCGGATATGCTTTGGCCGTACCAGAACTGGATCTCGCGCTATCCGGCGAGGGCGGAGAACTATGTGCTGGCCGCTCTGGTCCAGCGTTACCCACTGGCCAATCCTGCCGCCGCCAGGGAAACCCTGCAAGCGGGGATCAGGGCAGGAGCTGTCCCCGATAAACTGTTCACGTACGCTATGGACGCCCTGGCCGGGATGCCGTAGGGGAGGTGTTGCCGTCAGCGGAACCCAGCACGGCCAAAGGACGATGATGTCTCGTCGCAGGCCGGCCTCCCTTCCGCCAGTACCGGATCCGGTGGACGAGACGGCTCGCCGCTTTGTCGTGCTATGCCTGCGCAGCCACTGGGAACCGCCAGCCCTGGAGGCCGCAAGGGCCCTGGCCGAAGGGGGGGGAGCGGATTGGGACGAGGTGGCGCGGGTTGCCAGAAACGGTCATGTGGAGCCGCTTCTCTATTGCCTAATCCGTGACCGCGACCTGCTGCCAAGCTGGCTGGAGGACCAGTGGAGCGGCCGATACTATGGCAGCGCCCACTGGAGCCTCCGCTCTTCTCACTGGTTGAGGCAAGCCCTGGATCGGCTGACAGCACTGGCTATCCCGGTGGCGCTCCTAAAGGGAGCTGCCCTCGCCGAGACGGTCTATCCTGAGCCGGTGGTCCGACCGATGGATGACGTGGATTTACTGGTGCGGCGGAGCGACGTGCAACAGGCGCGGTCTGCGCTGCTCGAATTGGGGTACCGTGATCGCGAGCCGGAGCTGCGGCCGGGCTATCTCCTCGAGTTCAGGACCGAAGAGACACTGCTTATACCCGGCGAAGACGCGTCGCTCCTTGAGCTGCACTGGAACGTGTTCGGCCCCCTCTACTACCGCCGGGTCGTAGACACAGAGTGGTTCTGGGAGACATCGCTCGCTGTGCGAGTGCAGGGCGTTCCTACGCGCATGCTGGGCCCCGAGGCGCAATTGCTCCACCTGTGCGGACATATCCTGCACCACAGCGGACTCATTGATGTCAGGCTTCTGCGCCTGTTCGATGTCTGCGCGGTGATCGCCGCCAATCGGGACCGTATGGACTGGGACGTGCTCCTGGAGCGTGCTCAGCGGTACCATCTTGTGCACCCAACCCAAGGGATCTTGAGCCTGGTGAAAGAGGAGTGGGACGTGCCCATTCCAGCTGACGTGCTGGAGCGGCTGCGTTCGCTGAGGCCTACTGGCGCCGAAGAGCGTCTATTCTCACATCTGAGCGGGCCTCGTTCAGTGCTGGGGGATGCGTTCGCGGACCTGCGGGATACGCCGGGTTGGGCAGCGCGGCTGCGCCTGCTGCGCTGCCTCCTCTTCCCGTCGACAGAGTACATGCAGGCCAGGTACAGAATCCGCCACACGGGGCTCGCGCCTTTGTACTATCCGTATCGCTGGCTGCACAAACTACGGGGTACTCCCGGTTAATGTGACCGGTTCACAATGTCGAGGGGGCATGCTCATGCTGAGCAAGCCCCCTCGTTTTGTCATGTACCACTCACTGCTGGTCTAGGGGCGCCACCAAGGGGGCGTAGCGACCGAGCAGTTCTTCCGGCTCGCCAATGGGCTGGCCACCGCACTCCAGCCAGGCATGGGCCTTGAGCCCATCCAAGTCCCGCCGGACGCCGATCCTCAAATCCACTGCAATGCCCTGGCGCTGGAGCAGCCACTGCCCAATCAGCGCCCGTGGCATACAAAGTACGACATCCTCGCGCCTGCAGTACCAAAGCCCCAAGCTATTTTACCTCGAGGGCCGGATCACCCTGCAGGTTGTAGATATCCAGATGGTACAGGGACTCGCCCCGCGCGGCAAACTCCCGCAGCGCCGACAGCACAGCCCGACCCAGGGACTTTTCTCCGTTCTGGAAGACAGCCCGGAACAGGGCCTGATTCAGGACGTCGGCCTGCGCGTTCAACGAGAACCCGGTGGGAGCCCACACGGCCGCGGCGCCGCCGCCGGTTCGCAACATCAGCACCTCGCTGATGGAATCGTAACCAGGCACCGCATGCTGTCCGGCTATGCAGGTCATAAGGGTCGCTACGGGCAGCTTGGCGCCGTTGCTGAGTGAGGCAACGTCAGACGCCAGCAAGAGACCTTCGTTTGCCAGCCGGTCCAACCCGCCGTGACCGATGTAGTTGAACCACAGCGCGCCGGCACTGATGGCGTTCTTGAGATTGCTCTTGGCCGTGGCCAGCGGCACCTGCCCCAGGTAGATCTTGTTCACCGCATACGCCGGCGGCACCAGCGCGGCCACGCCGTCGCTCGTGGCCGCAAAGTCCCCGGCCATGTCCGGGTTGTCGGCCAGCATGATGACCTTGTTGGCCCACCCATCGCCGCTGGCGCCCTCATAAGACGTGATCTTGTCGATCAGCCCCGTCAGCTCCGCCGCCGTCATGGCGGGCAGCCTGCCGATTGCCATCTCCGGTACGCCATCGTCTCCCACCACGTCCACAAAGCGGTTGTCCGCCGCAAAGAGACCGTCGGGCGTGCTCACCATCCACACCGGCACCAGGTTGTCGGCCCGGCCCATGTGGTCCTTGTAGTCGTAGGTGCCTTCGCCCGCCAGCACCACGTACTGGGGCCTTGGCGACCAGGTGTTGTAGGCGTGGGTCAGGAAGGTCCTGATGGCCACGGGACTGACGATGCCATGGTTGAACTCATCGTAGATGTCTTCCAGGTCGACCACCATGGTCGCCAGCCCCTTGCCCTGGCGGTAGTCGGCCAGCGTCTGGGCGGCGTCTTTGAGCTCCAGCGGGGTCACCACGATATAGTCGGCCCCATGCGCCGCGCTGGCCAGGTCCGAAGCCACGTCGGCGAACATGGCTGCGGGCGCGCTGGCCGCTTTGGGCGTCACCACCAGGTACTCGGCATCGGGAGAGGCAGGCGAGAAACTGACCGAGTAGCTATTCCCGGTCTTTTGCACGGTCGTCGCATCGATGCGCTTGGGGCGAGCCCCATCGCTGACATCCAAGACCCAGATCGTGCGGTCCGTAAAGCCTGGAACGGTCACCACGGCGTTCCCATCGCCGCGCAGCAAGAGCTTGTCATCGACCGCCCGGTAGGCGCGAGTGTAGGACGCGCTCAACGAGTCCACGTAAAAGACGCTGTAGGCGATTCCCTGGTCCCGCAGTCCCTTCACCACCACGGTATTGTCCCCGTTGTTGAAGGTCACGCCGGAGGCGATCAGGTCAAAGGGAGCCAGCCCGTCCCAGTGTCCCTGCCCGACCTCTTGTCCGTTGAGGCTTACGACCACGTGATGATCCAGAGGGGCCACGGTGTCCGAGCCACCCTGCAGGTGGACCGTCAGCGTCCCCGGACCCGCGACAGAGCCAGGAGTCTTGAGCGTGTAGCTGTACGTATCCCAGCCAGCCATGCCACCATAGATCATGTCCCAGATCCAGTAGTCCGCCTCCGGATCGTCGAACAGCCCCGGATAGGCCCGCACGTCCTTCTCCAAGTGCACCCGCTCCACAAACGTCTGCGGGGTAGCCACTGCCTTGGGCCCCGGTCCCTTGACCAGCTCCATGTCCGGCCCACTGCCCCGACGGATCCAGTAGATGTTCTCATCGGTGTACAGGCTCTCCAAACCTTCCCCGTAAAAGTACAGGCCCGCCTTCCCCTCGGCTGCCAGGTACGGCACGCTCACGCCCCGGTTCTGCACCTCAAGGCCCGATGCAATCCACGACTGGGCATCCTTCACCGAGATCTCTGCCATTCCCGCGATCTCCGCGGCCGACACATAGTACAGCCCTGGCTCCGTGACGACCAGCTTCAGTACCTCGCCAGTACGGGAGTCCTTCGCCTGCTTCTCCTGCGCTTTCGCTGCCTTCCGGGCGTTGGACCGCGCCATCTTTTCCGGCGAGGCCTCATGGGCCTTAGCCTCATAGTTGCCCTTGATCGGCGCGCTGGACCCTGTCGCCGCCACGGTGTACGGACCGTAGGTAAGCGTACCCCCTCGAGCCTCCACTTCCTGCAGCAGGTACGTGTAGGTCTGTCCTGCAGCCGCGCCCTCGTCCACCAGGCGGTAGGTACCACCCTGCTCTTCCCCCACGCTGGGCAGCAGCGTACTGTTCACCTTGGCATATTTGCCCGTGCTATCGTTCAGGCGCAACACGTCAAAACCAACCGTCCCTACCTCGGAAGCCGTGCTCCACTGCACCACGACACGGTTGCCGTGCCGAGAGGCCCCAAAATCGGATACTAGAACGGCCGTCGCGCCCACCAGACCAAAGTCGTTGGTTAGGTCCGCGGTGCCCTGTGACGGAAAGGCTGCCGTACCGGAAGGGTCGTCCGAGTTGTTATCGATTCCGTTGCCAGGACCCTCTGGATCGGGGATACCTGCATAAGTTGACTGCAAGCCCGAGGGCATTGTGACCACCACGGTGTACGTAGGCTCGTTTGCGCCCACTCCATCGTAATCCTCATCCAACAACAGGTTGCCAAAGCTGTAGTAGCCATCGGCATCGGTATAGGTCGCCAGGATGGTGGACAAACCGTTGGGATAGGCGATGGTGAGGGTAACCTTGACGTTGGGAATGCCCCGCTCATCCTCGGTCCACCAGCCGTCGCGGTTGACGTCCGCCCAAACCAGGTCGCCAATGGCGCCTGGATCCAGATAGTAACCAAAGTCCGCCGTCGAGTTTGTCTGCCCGCCCGACACGGTGACCGTGTAGGGATCACTCTGGCTGTTGTTGTCAGCGCCAGGATTCGGTCCTGTGCTGTGCCAGGTCCCGTTGAGCACGTTAGCCCCGTCGGTCACGTCCACGGTATAGGCGCCGTCAGGCAGGCCGATGAACGCATAGTCGCCGTTGGCGTCGGTCGTGGCGGTAGCGACAACATGACCGGCCGCGTGGTGCAGCACCACCGTCACACCCACGTAGCGCTCACCTTCGTTCCCATCGAGCATGCCATCCGCGTCCGTGTCCTTCCAGATGGTTCCCGAGATGGTATTCGGCGTGGTAGCAGCGTAACCAAAGTCCTGCGTGAGGTTGATCGCGGCGGTCGCCAGGGTGACGCTCGACTGGTTAGCCGTTCCGCCATCCGGATCCACGCTGTTGGTGAGGTACATGCCGCTGCCAGGCAGGGTGCTCGTGTCCACCTTGACCACATAGGTCGCTGCGGACAGACCGCCAAAGTAGTAGTGTCCGTTCTGGTCGGTATAGGTCGTCGCCAGCAGGGTGGTGCCCGTTGAGTTATAAAGACGCACCGTGACACCCTCCAGCCCCGGCTCGCCCATGTCGTACATGCCATTGCCATTGCTGTCCAGAAAGATCGCGTCCCCGATCAGGCCGGTTGTCGGCGTCTGGGCCGCTGGCGCATAGCCAAAGTGTTGTGGAACGATGCCAGCCGGGGCCAGGTCGCTCACAGCGCTGATGTTGGGCGTGCCGATGCCGTCGCTGTCGTACGTCGGCGCCAGGCTGTCCAGCACGTTATTCGTGTCGTTCACCCACACCAGGTAGTCATCCGTGCCGACCCCGTCAGTCACTGGCACCCCGGTGAACTCGTAGACACCATGGGCGCCGGAAAAAGTCGTGGCGATGATGGGCTCGCCCGAGTCCCATACGCCATTGCCATTCAGGTCCTGGATCAGCGCCACCGAGACCCCGGCGATTCCTTGCTCGCCCGACCCCTGTACACCGTCGCCGTTGGCATCGAGCCAGATCCAGCCGCTAATGGTGGCGCCGTAGCCGGCTTGCGGCTGGTAGCCAAAGTCGGCGTTGACATACACGTCACCCGGGGCCAGGACGATCGGCACGGTGGTCTTGCTATCGCAAACGTTGCACGTCACGCCGAACTGATCGGGATCGCCCGTCTGCGTGTACCCCGTCGGGGCAATCACCCGCACTTCATAGATGCGCGCGGCCAGATGGTTAAAGATGTAGCTGCCGCCGTAATCGGTCGTAGCAGTGGCCCCCAGTGCGTCGATGATGCCATCGCCGTCCGAGTCCCACCACAACTGCACGGTCACTCCACCCAGGCCCGGCTCACCTGGATCTTGCCTGCCGTCACCGTCGGCGTCCACATAGACCCGGTCGCCGATGGCGCCCGTGCCGGTGCCGTTGTGCACATCGGTGGTGGCTGCCCAGTTATAGCCAAAGTCGGCCACGAAAAAGTGCTGTCCAGGGGTCAGCGACACGATTGCGGTATGCCTCGTGCCGATGCCGTCATAGTCAAAAGTCGGGTTGGCCGCGAGTCCTCCGGCAAGGGTTGTGGTATCCACCGTCACCTGGTACTGGCCCGCGCTCAGGTTGGCAAAGATGTACTCGCCCTCTCTGTCCGTCCAGGTGGTGTAGGTGATATCGTCAGCCGTGCCCGGTATGCCGTCGGGCCCATACCAGATCGCCGTTACCCTGACGTTGACGATGCCCCCCTCACCGGCATCCTGCACTCCGTCGCTGTCCTCATCCAGCCACACATAGTCGCCGATGATGGCGGAGGTATTGGTCTCAGCGGTGCCAGTGGGCAGATAGGTCAGCGCGCCGCCCCAACCCACGACGGCCGGCGTGGCAGCCAGAGCCGTCCACGTGTTGGCAGCGATGCTGTAGCGGTAGAAGACGGTCGTCCTGCCGCGCAGCACATAGATGGACGTGCCGTCGGAGGCAATGGCCGCGCCGTCGTCGATGTTGGCCGGTGCGTCCTGAAGCGTGGTCCACGTGTTGGTGGCGATGTCGTAGCGCCGGAAAGTGGTCTTGGCGTCACCGCGGAGCACGTAGATGGCGCCGCTCGCGTAGACCAGCCCGCCGCCGTCGCCTATGTTTTCGGCAAAGGGCGCGAGCGCCGTCCAGGTATTGCTGGCCACGTTGTAGCGCCAAAAGCCCCTCTTGGCATCGCCTTGCGTGGCATAGATGTTGGCGCCGTCAGTGGTGAGGCCGGCGCCATGGCCAACCGTGCCCAGAGCATTGGCCATCTGGCTCCAGGAGTTGGCGGCCACATCGTAGCGCCAGAAATCCAATGTGCCGTTGCCGACAAAGGCGTAGACGTAGCCCTGCAAGTAGACCAGCGCGCCGCCTTTCATCACCGTCTTGGCGGTCGTGGCGGGCAGGTCAGCGATGCCGGCATCCTCCCAGGTATCGGTGGTGGTGTCGTAGCGCAGGAACACGCGCGTATTGTCGCCCCGCAAGGCATAGATATAGCGGACGCCATCGTTGGTCAGGGCGCCGCCTTCCTTGACCGTGACGCCTGTTGGCGTATCGGCCGGGTCAAGCGGATTGTTCCACAGGCTGTTGGCTGTATTATGGGTCCAGAAGGCCAGCGTATCGTCGCCGCGAAAGGCATAGAGGTACTCGTTCTGGGCGGCGGCGGTCAAGTCGAATTCGCTGCTGCCCAAATCCGGAGCCACGTAGGGGCTCTCTTCGTCGGGCGACACGAGAACGCCGTTAGAGGTAGCCTGCACAAAGCTCACCGTTCCGTTGGCAGCGGTGGCGGAGAAGGTCAACTCACCCGCTGAGGAGGGCGTGCAAATCCAGGCAAACGTGACTGCCCCGTCGGCTGTCAGGTCCTGAACGGCCGGCGTGGGCTCGGTGCACGTGGCCTCCCCGCCGTTTACCATGAGCTCCGAAGGCACGACGCCGGCAACCGCCTCGCTCGAGGTCAAGGACATGGTGATCGTGATCGGCGACCCCACCGCGACGACGCTGGGCGTAGCCGTGATAGCATTGGTGGTGGCCGGACGCGCCGTCGAGCTGTAACTAAACGTCAGCATCGGACGCGCATCCAGAGTGGCGTTCTCGCTGCTGGCAAAGAGATTGGCGTTGTTGCCCAGGTCCTCCAGGGGATGCTTGAGCAGGAAGCCATAGTTGGGCTGGCCATCGATCCAGGCCTGCACGATATGGGCCACCGACCAGGTACAATCTCCCGTCGCCTCACCGGATGAAACGACCGGGTCATTGGGGTCCTGGATATAGTCGCCGCCGGCGGTATCCCACGCGATGCCGGTCAGACGGTCGTTCCAGGTCGCCTGCGCCTGAGCCCAGGCATTGGCCGCCTGGTGAGCAACGATATCGATGGCATCACCGGAGAGCTTGAAGAGTTTCAGCGCGGCGGAGGTTACGACGGCATCGCCCGGCAAAGTGATGGGGAGGGTGAAACTGATCACCGTGCGCTCCAGGCTGCCGCTTTCCGGGTCAACCCGAACGTCCTCCGTATTGCCATAGTCGTTGTTGGGAGCATTTACGTCGAGCCAGGTATCGTCCATGCCGGTGGTGTATCCCAGGGTCACCGTGCCCGCATCCGCCGAGCCCGCGTCCACGCCGGGCACGCCGGCGGCTGACGCAGTGGTCTGCAGGGTACCGTCCTGACCCGCACCGCTGTACGTTGTGCCCAGGGGCACATAGCGGGGCTGCAGGATGTGGGCCTGCACGGCGGGACCGGGCGCTCGCGGGATCGGGAGCGGGAACCTACCTAGGCCCATGGCGCTGATCACCACGAGCATACCCAGGACCGTGGCGCTGATCACCACGAGGGTGATCCAGCCGAAGCGATTCTTCCATCTTGGGCGGTGGTTAGTATTCATTGATGCGGCCTCTCCTTGGCGATTTAGAAGTCACTCATTCACTCTGTTTCAAGCCAGAACTGGCGCTTCAGGGCACAGCGCGCCCAGTCTGGTGCTTGTCTTGACACACATTATGCCAAGCACTCTATGGTTAGTCATCGGTGGAGAGACTGATTTTGGTTTGCATAGAAAGAGGCCGCCCTGAGGCGGTCTCGGTAACTTTGTGTGTACGTTCAAGTCATTACATAGTGGCATCCCCGACAGACGGAGGAGGCAGCTCGACACGACTGCCAGGACGAAAGAGCGCGGCACTGGCCCTAGGGCCAGTGCCGCGCTCTCCTGCTTCCTACCTGGGATCAGGTCTTGCAATTCTCAATAGTGATACAATCGGCATGCTTCGCGTGTCAGTCAGCCATCCGCCACGCCCCGGCATCATTGTTCAAACGCGATGCTCACCGATGATCGCCCGGCGCCACCAAGGGGGCGTAGCGACCGANNGCAGCCACTGCCCAATCAGCGCCCGCGGCATACAACGTACCATGTAGAGGTGGCATGCGGCGGCGGTTCCGACGATGCCCAGCGTGCGCTCAATTGCGGCCGCTTCGTCTCCAGAAGCAGAAGCGCTCCCAGCCCCGGGCTGCCTTGCCAGCCACGCCTGTATTCGCGAGTACGGCACCACACGCAAACCAACATCCACTGCCGACAGCATGAACCAGGCTTGCCAGAAGAGCCGCCGGTCATACCACGACAGGGCGAGCAGTGCTCTAGCCCTCTGCCGGATCGACACAGAGAAGCCCATGGGAGACCAGTTCATCGATGAGTTGCACCAGATCGTGTCGCAGTTGGCCGGGGGACACATCGAACTCTTTCAGCAAAGCCTCGCAGACCGGNNACACAAAGCCTCGCAGACCGGCTCCAGTTGGCCGTGCTGCAGGATCAGCGCCCACATACGGGCGCCCACTGGGTCCAGAGCATAGTACGTGCCGCTGCGCACGTGAAGGATCACTGCCTCTCCACCTACGTCACGGAAGAGTACCTCCTCCGCGGCGCGGATTCTGGCGGTTCGGTCACTCACGACTGAGTCTTTTCCTGCCAATGGCCGCATTGTCGGGCAAATAGAGGCTGCTGCCCCACGTCCTTCCCCGCCATCAGAACGAGGAGGCTGACGCAACCATAAAGTCGGCTACGGCGGGCACCGGCAGAAAGCTCAGCTCGAAGGCAGGAATCCCCATGAGCAGTGCGTCGCACGACGAGAGCAGGAGCGGCACCATCGGCGCATCGTACCAGGGGATCGATACCACCGGCAAAAGCCGCTCCAAGGCCTGGCTTGGGCCAACCCGGGCAATGCGGTTGTCCTGTCCGTGATTCAGGAAGAGCATGGCCGACAGGGGCACGCCCTTGTTGACGGCGATTCCGGCGTCTCCGGGCCACGGGGTTCCGAACACCCGCCACTCGCCGTCGATCTGGCGGAGTATAACCCGGTCGTCGCTGAGGATTTCAATGTCCGGGTGCCCGGCGAGCTGAGCGCACAGGGTGGACTTGCCCGCGCTGGACGCCCCGGGGAAGACGAATCCTTTACCAGCGATGGTCGCCCCCGCGGCATGGACGATGATGCCGTCCCGGCCAGCCAGGGCGTACATCACCAGGAGCTGATCCAACGGGTAACGTACGGGATTCAGGAGAGCGCTCGCACCGTTGTTGTCCAAGAGGCTCGGGCCGCAATAGATGGTCGCATGCTTGACCTCGGGATCGAACTGGGCGATGCACAGGGGTTCATCGAGGACTGGGGGGTGCCGGCTGATGTAGCGGAAGCCGGTATCCTGGAACATCGACCAAGACTCGCCGGAAAAGACACGGTTCAGGGTCGCGGTGCTGGGAATGCTGCCCAGCACGAGCCGAACTCGGACATCTGCTGCCTCGTCGTGATGCGCCATCCTCTCCAGAAAAGCTTCATAGACCGGCAAGGTGTCCCGGAAACTGAGGGCACAGGGGCTCTTGATGTCCAGGGTGAGGGCACCGATTTGTAGAAAGACCTCATTCGTCATGCGAGATCAATAGGCCAGGTTCAAATCCGCTCCGCCCGTGCCACAATGCATGGGTCAGATCGAAGCGGGCATTGCCACGAGGTGCATGCGCGCATCCCTGCGAAGAGGATGTGCGTCACGGTTTCGTCGAAACGATCCCTGGCAGACCCTCCGAGCCACAATGCCAATGGGATCGTGGCGAACATCCTGCAGCCAGCCAATCTCAAGTGCCCACTATCGAACAGGGAACATTAGTCCCGCAGCCAATGGGTTGAAGTACGTTGGGAACCAGGAATCCGGGGTCGGCTGTCTTACACCCATAGGCCAAAGTCTGATGGGCAACCAGAGGCACTCTCCTGAGTTTCGGGACCTGGTATGGCCTCTTGGCGTTCCCATTGACCTCTCTATGCTCGATCTGCATTACTGCACCCCCACATGATCGTTAATGGCATTATACCGAAGGTGCCCAATGGCACACAGGTACTCGGACCGGACCTCCTCCGAACCATTCTCCATCTCGGAGAAAGCCGGACAGAAATTGCACAACACTCTCTTATCGCACCGATTACACAAATAGGAGGCCTTTGCCTTCCTCTCCCTTATCCTCGTCCTTATGTCTATCCAACCCTCAGCGAAATTGCCCGCCAGCAAGTCGTAGCGATAGCGTCGCGCCATCAGGCAGGGCTGGAGCTGACCAAACGGGTTCACGTGGAACCCGGTGACTCCGGCGCCGCAGGTGTAGAGCCTTTCCGAAATGGCCAAGTTCTTGCGCGGCTCATAGTACTCGCGCCACTGGCGCAGCCTCTCTGGGTCGGATAGTTCTATCCTGATTACATCCTCCGGAGCAACCCTGTACGCCAGGGGCGCCCGATCGCCGTTGATGCACGGAAAGAGGCCTGCGTCCAAGCGGAAGGGAACGCCCAAGGACCGGGCCATGTCCTCCATGGCAGAAACCTCATGGCAGTTCAGCGTCATCAGCATCGTCTTGAGCTTGACGCGAACTCCCTGATCGAGCATCCGTCGGATGCCAGACATGCAGCGCTCAAAGGACCCTGGGATGCCGGTAATTCCCTCGTAGGTGGCAGAGGTTGCACCGTACACGGTCACATCCACCGCCTCCGGAGGAAGGTCCCCGAACAACTCAAGGGTCTGTTCAGTGACCAGGGTACCATTCGTCAAGACAGTAACGAACATGCCACAGTTCTTGGCATGGCGGTATACCTGGCCAAAGTCCGGCCGCAGAAGCGGTTCCCCCCCCGATATCACCAGAAAGAGGCACCCTGCCTCCGCCATCTCGTCCACAACGGAAAGCACCTGCTCCGTTGTCATCTCCGGCTCAAGCGCAGCCCCGCAGGTCTCGCGCGGTCCCTGAAAGCAATGGACGCACTTCAGGTTGCACCGGTATGTCAACTCAAGGCTGCCATACAATGGAATCCTGAGCCGAGTAAGCTTTCGTCCGAACTCGACCAGGTACTCGTCGTCGCTCGGCCAGGGCGCCTGTTGGCATTCCACTACTGGCCACCCTCAGCGATCAGGCCAGCTGCCAGCAGCTCGGACAAAAACTCGCCAACGTCCCGCTCAGCCTGCTCCGGGCTGACGTCGAAACTCGCCACGACGCCCTCGCACAGCGCTTCCGAACTCGTCGCGCCCTCCAGGGCTCGCCAGATGTGCTCGGCGACCGGGCTATCCAGGACGAACAAACACTGCATTCCCGCCAGATCGCTGCGGATCGGCACCAGCAGCCAATCACCAGCGATCTGGCGGGCTACCACATCCTCGCGCCTGCAGTACCAAAGGCCCAAGCTATTTTACCTCGAGGGCCGGATCACCCTGCAGGTTGTAGACATCCAGATGGTACAGGTACTCACCCCGCGCGGCAAACTCCCGCAGCGCTGAGAGCACGGCCCGACCCAGGACCCTCTCCCCGTCCTGGAAGACCGCCCGGAACAACGACTGATTCAGGACCTCGGCCTGCGGGTTCAGCGAGAACCCGGTGGGAGACCATACGGCCGCGGCGCCTCCGCCGGTTCGCAACATCAGCACCTCGCTGATGGCATCGTAACCAGGCACGGCATACTGTCCGGCCAGGCAGGTCATAAAGGTTGCCACGGGCAGCTTGGCGCCGTTACTGAGTGATGCAACTTCAGGCACCAGCAGGAGACCTTCGTTTGCCAGCCGGTCCAGCCCGCCGTGACCGATGTAGTTGAACCACAGGGCGCCGGCATTGACGGCGTTCGTTAGATTGCTCTTGGCCGTGGCCAGCGGCACCTCACCCAGATAGATCTTGTTCACCGCGTACGCCGGCGGCACCAGCGCGGCCACGCCGTTGCTCGTAACCGGAAAGTCCCCGGCCATGTCCGGGTTGTCGGCCAGCATGATGACCTTGTTGGCCCATCCCTCACCGCTGGCGCCCTCATAAGACGTGATCTTGGCGATCAGCCCCGTCAGTTCCGCCGCCGTCATGGCGGGCAGCCTGCCGATGGCCATCTCCGGCACGCCATCGTCACCGACCACATCCACAAAGCGGTTGTCTGCGGCAAACAGTCCGTGAGGCGTGCTGACCATCCAGACCGGAACCAGGTTGTCGGCCCG
>DDYO01000215.1 GCA_002348045.1 Anaerolineales bacterium UBA2232 | reverse complement strand
CTTCAACCTCTATGTCTGGTTCGAGATCATGCTGATCACCGCCATGGGGCTGCTGGTCATCAACCGGACACGCGCTCAACTCGATGGCACGCTGAAATACGCTGTCCTCAATCTTCTCAGTACCTTGCTGTTTCTACTGGCCATCGCCATCGTCTACGGCGTTACCGGGACGCTCAACATGGCGGATCTTGCGCGCGTGCTTCCCGAGACGGAGGAGAACACGGCCCTGGCGCTTGCTGCGGCGCTGTTCCTCATCGGCTTCGGCATCAAGGCGGGGTACTTCCCGCTGTTCTTCTGGTTGCCCGCGTCCTACCACACGGCGTCGATCACCGTGGCCGCTATCTTTGCTGGCCTACTCACCAAGGTGGGTGTCTACGCCTGCTTCCGCGTGTTTTCCCTGCTGTTCGAGAACGGCAACGGTCTGCGCGAGGTGATTGCGGTCATGGCTGCGGGAACCATGCTGTTCGGCGTCTTCGGTGCTGCGATCCAGTGGGACATCCGGCGCATTCTGTCGTTCCATATCATCAGCCAGATCGGTTACATGCTGCTGGGTCTTGCACTTGCAACTCCCCTGGCGCTGGCAGGTGCGATCTTCTACATCATCCATCACATCATCGTGAAAGCGAACCTGTTCCTCGTCGCGGGTGCGATCTATCGAGCAACCGGCACCTACGACCTGCGCAAGGCCGGCGGACTCATGACCAGCCATCCGTTACTGGCGTGCCTGTTCGCCATCCCGGCGCTTTCCCTTGCCGGCATACCACCGTTATCGGGCTTCTGGGCGAAATACATGGTGATCGATGCGTCCTTCCGGGCTGAAAGCGCCTGGCTTGCGGCCGTCGGCCTGTTTGTGGGACTGCTGACGGTGTTCTCCATGAGCAAGATATGGATCGAAGCGTTCTGGAAAGCCCCTCCAAACCAGAGGTCCGCACCACGCACGGTGCCTGCTGCAATGCTGGTCCCGATCGCTGCGCTCGGGCTGGTCACGATATGGATCGGCCTTCAGCCCGAGTCATTCGTGACGTATGCGTCCGCAGCCGGTGACGCCTTACTGGACCCGCTGTCTTACGCAGCGGCCGTCTTCGACAGCCCGGACGATGGAGGAAACAGACCATGAACACGTCCGCTCTGAAACGCCTGTGGCTGATCATGGTGCTTGCGGTGATCTACCTGAAAGAATTGGCACTTTCCTCCATGGCCGTGGCGCGGGCCGCATTTGTCCGGAACCCGACCATCTCGCCGGCGATCATTGCCGTCCCGATCAAGCTTCGCACCAATCTGGGGATTGCCACACTTGCCAATCTCGTCTCGTTGACGCCGGGAACCACTGCGCTGCACGTCAGCGAAGATCGATCCACGCTCTACGTACATTGCCTGGACGCCCCATCCATCGAGCATATGATGGACGATATCAAGGAGACTTTCGAACGCCGCATACAGGAGATCGAAGGATGATCGAGCAAATTCACTCGCTGACAAACAGCATTTCCATTGGCCTCCTGATTGTTCTGACAATACCGTTAGCCATGACGATCACACGCATGCTGTCCGGCCCTGGCTACGCCGACCGCTTCGTGGCGCTGGACATGCTGACCGGGCTTGCCGTGGCCATGGGAGCCTTGGTGTGCGTCATTACCGGACGGCGTGAGTTCCTCGATGTCGCATTCGGACTCGCGTTGTTTGGCTTTCTCGGCACTTGTGCCCTTGCTGCTTTCCTTGAGCGCAAAGGGAGAGCCCACCAATGAGCATCGTTCTGGCAGTGCTGTCGATAATCCTGCAAACGGCCGGCGTGGTCTTTCTTTTTGCCGCCACGCTCGGACTCTTGCGGTTCAAGGATGCTCTGCAACGCATGCATGCCTCGACGAAGGCCGGCACGATTGGAGCCGGTTTGGTGCTCGCCGGCACGGTGCTGACGATGGACAGTGCCGAAGGCATTGCCATCGGAGTGTTGGCCATCCTGTTTCTGCTGCTGACCGTCCCCGTGGCCGGCCATTTGCTCGGGCGGGCAGCCTACATTTCCGGGGTCGATCTGGTGGGGCTCGAAGGAAGGGACGCGTTACATGGTGTCCTGCACCGAAGCCACAAACCACTGGATTGTGACCTGTCGTTTAAAGGAGAGCGCGCTGACACCCGAGTGACAAGTGCCTCAGTCACCCCTGCTCCACCTCTCGGAGGGGTACGGCTCGCGATCACCGCACCGCATGAGGAGACCCTTGCCCGGCGCGCATTGAGTATCGCCAGAGGTAACGGCGTTCCTGTGGAAGCCAAGGCCATAATTGACACAAAGATGATCGAAACCTTCGCTTCGGCGGACAGGGGGCTGGATACGATCAAGGCTCAACTGGCCGATGCTGTTGCCGCCGTGCAAGCTCTGTGCGCCAAGGAGGACACCAAACTTTCCCTGTTTTATACTGAGGGAGAGGTCAACAAACTGATTCCAGATGGTCTGCGCAACGACCTATTGCTTGTTTTGCCGTTAACATGACGGTCCCTTCATGGCATTGAGATAGGGACGCCCATGGCAGCCGGTAACCCTGAAGGGCTGCTGAACCTGGTGAGTCTTCATGCAGGTCCCGTTCTATTCACCGGACAGGCAGCCCCTCCTGCCACTGGTGCTCGGGTCCTCGTGGTGGATGATCGTTCCGGTAGAACCATCACTGCCTTGCTCTGGGCGCTGAAGGCAGGGTTGTGGGTTTCCCCTGTGCTCACTATTACAGGCAGCCCAGGGCAGGCGCGCATCG
>DDYO01000288.1 GCA_002348045.1 Anaerolineales bacterium UBA2232 | reverse complement strand
TGAGATCAACCTCACTTCGATCTACTCTGAGAACTTGTACGAAGTGATTGACTACTTCACCTACGTCGGCTTCTTCCCGTTCCCCAGTCAGCTCATCGTCAATCTGGATTGGTGGAACGGCCTCAGCGCTGCTGATCAGAACCTGATACAGACCGCAGCCAACGACAGCGATGACTACTGCTTCGGGCTCTTCGAGATGGCAGAACTGCGAGCGGTGCAGGCTATGGAAGACGCCAACATCCAGTTCAACACCGTTGCGAACTACCAGCCATTCTTCGATGCAACATCTTCGGTGTACAACGAGTGGATGGCCAAGGACCCGCTCATCAAGGACTTCGTCGAAATGGCGCGTAAACTTTAGGGCCATTCGCAAGGGGTCTGCTCGACTGCAGTATTGACTCCCACGGGGCCAGGCCACACACGGAATCAGTCCGTGGTCTGGCCCCGTGAGTATAGCAACCGCAGCCAGCTCGAGACGCTGGGTCAGGCTGCGCAATAGATCGGTATGTGGCTTCGCTATCGATCCGGAGGCATACATGACTAGCTTCGAACGGGCAGCTAACAGGGTCGTGTCCGCCCTGAACCATCTCGGGGCAGGGCTACTAGCGGTGATGACCTTCATCACCGTGATGGAGGTGGTGCGGAGGTATTTCTTCTCTCAGTCTTTTCCATGGGCTGAAGAGTCGGTTCGGTACATGCTCGTGTGGTTGACGTTCGTAGGAGGCGCTGCGGCCTACCGGTCCTGCGGAATCGCCTTCTTTGACCTCTTGACGTGTCGGCTGACTGGGGGCAAGGCTCGTGTGACCAGCCTGGCGTCCAATAGCCTGGTCCTGGCGCTCATCGCCTTCGCGTTCAATCGCGTTGTCATCGCGATGAGGTCGCCCGCAGTCACGAAGGCAAGCAGCGCAACCCTGGGCATCCCCATGTGGGTCGTTTACCTGGGGATCGCTATCGGGCTCGGACTCATGATCGTGTTCAGCCTTGACAACTATCGCACCATTCTGCTGGGCACACGAGACGGGAAACAAAGACAATGATCATCGTGGTACTGACGTTTGCCGTGTGCCTCCTGATGGGGGTCGCGATCCCCTTCGTACTCGGGATTTCGGGAATCGTGCATCTGCTGGTGATGGGCAACGAGGCATACCTCGCCGTCTTCGCGCAACGCATGTTCACTGGCATCGATCAGTTCAGTCTGATGTGTATCCCGTTCTTCATACTGGCCGGAGGCCTGATGAATAAGACGGGCATCACAGAGCGGATACTGGGCCTGGCCAACGAGCTGATCGGATTCCTGAGCGGCGGATTAGCCTATGCAACGGTGCTCGTTGCGGCCCAACTCTCGGCGATACTGGGATCGGCCAACGCCGTCGCAGTCGTGTTGTGCTCGATACTGGTGCCTTCGATGAAGGCACAACACTACGAGGAGGATTTCGCGGCAGCTGTGGTAGCAAGCGCCGCAGTAATGGGCCCAATCATCCCGCCGAGCATCACGTTCGTCATCTACGGCATGCTGACTGGCGTTTCAGTGGGCAAGCTCTTCATGGCGGGAGTCATTCCCGGTCTTCTCCTCGGGTTGGGATACATGATCGTGATCTACGCCCACGTGAGGAAGAAGAACTATCCCAAGGTGATTTCCAAGCCNNATTCCATTGATAATCGTTGGCGGCGTGCTCCTGGGCGTCTTCACCCCAACAGAGTCCGGAGCCGTGGCAGTGGCGGTGTCGATCATAAGTGGCATTGTCTATCGAACCCTTAAGCTGTCTGACCTTTTCCACATCCTGATTGAGGCGGCCAAGATTACGAGCGCTATCATGCTGATCGTCGCCTTTGCCAACATCCTTGGTTGGACGCTGGTGATGGATGGTGTGCCCCAGGCCCTGTCCAATGGCATCACCGGAGTGACCACCGACCCGAACATGGTGCTGCTGCTGCTGCTGTTTGCCCTCATCTTGATAGGCTGTGTGGTTGAGGGCTTCGCCGCAATGCTCATCTTCGCACCCATTATGTACCCGTTGACCATGAGCGTCGGCATAGACCCCATTCATTTCGGAGTGGTCTTCGCTTTGATGTCCACGCTGGGGCTCATCACTCCACCCGTGGGCATGTTGCTCTTCGTCACTTCGGGCGTAACGGAGATCCCCCTGGTCAAACTGAGCAGAGCGGCATTGCCCTTCGCCGTTGCCGGCTTCATCGTCACATTCTTTGTTGCCTTTGTTCCCGAACTGGCCCTCTTCCTTCCGAGTCTGCTCAAGTAGTGAACCAGGACAAACATACGGCACGACTTATCGAGGGCTCAGCGGACCTCCGCCCGCAAGCGCTGTGTGTTGTGGTCTGGCCACTGGAGCCAGGCAAGAGATGGACGTGGGACTATACTTCCACAAATGGCAGCATCACGGCCGCAGCGTCTCGGACTTTTCACAATTGATGCTGCCGCTCATTGCTGAGGCTGAAGAACAATATGATACGAATGTGGTGGCTAGCCATTAGGCTCGCTGCAGGGATTCCAGGACATTGTGGTATAAACACCTAGATCCAGCCAGAACCGGAGGCCGATGCGACACAATCCGCATTGCGCCTGAAAGGAGTCGACCTTGGACAAGAGAATCATAACGGCAGCGATTACAGGGGCGATTCATACCCCGACTATGAGTGAGTATCTCCCTATTACACCGTCGGAGATTGCCGACCACGCGGTGGGCGCGTGGGAGGCCGGCGCCGCCGTGGTGCACATCCACGCACGCGACCC
>DDYO01000188.1 GCA_002348045.1 Anaerolineales bacterium UBA2232 | reverse complement strand
GAAGGCTAGCGTTGCCGCCCGAACGGAAACGGCGATACATGAACACTTTCTGCTCAGGCGTAGGAGGATGCTTCAACCGGAGGGGCCCACCGCGCGCGGGCCACTGGTCAGCATGCTTCAGCTCGATCCACCCTTCAATGTAGTTGACATCCGGCGTGCCGGGAAGCGCGGGATTTTCAACCCGTATTGGGTCTAGTCCAGCTTTTTCCATATGTGGACGTAACGCAGTCCACATCTGCGCTTCGCTCGGCATCAGTCCAGAACCCCGTTGGTGTGGTGAACCACTTCCACGCCGGCCAGGTCAAGTATCAACTTAGCCTGGCGGCACATCCGGTCAATCGCAGGATCGTCCCTCCAGGGGCCGGAGGGACAGACCACTTTGGATATCCCTGCGAAGGCAATGAACTTTGCGCACTCGCAGCAGGGATGGTGGGTGACGTACATGGTAGCCCCATCAGTATAAAGCCCGTACTGCAAAAGGGCAGCCATTTCAGCGTGAACCACCGCCCGATACTTGAGTTCACGGTCAGTCCACCACGTTGAGGGTATACCGCGCGGGAATTGGTTCCACCCGAACCACCGGCAACCCCTTTGGTCAACAACGACAGCCCCAACTTTGGTGGATGGGTCATGCGACCTTTTGGCCGCTTCAAAGGCTTGCGCCAGAATTTCGTGCATCACGTCTCTCCCTTTCTGGACCTGCAGGTTATCCCCGGACGGCGTCAGGGGCTACCTCATTACATTGACTCGCCCCAGCTCGGTCCCATCTCAATGTCGACCTTCATGGGCACGCTAAGCTGGACCACGTTCTCCATGATCTCAGCCCCCCTACGGGCATCATCACGCGTCATGGAACCGTCAATTTCATCGTGGACCTGAAGCTGGATATACAGCCCCTGAGCGTCCATCTCCACCAGCGCCATTTTGGTCTGGTCGGCTGAGCCTCCCTGAATGCGCCGATTGAACGCCTTGTGGAGCCAATCAAAGGTCCCGTCCTCCTTCTGCGGGAAGCGGCAACGCCGGCCAGATAGCGTCTCGATATACCCTTGCTTCGCAGCAAGGTCCTGCATATGCTGCGCCATCTTGCGCACGAACGGGACGCGCTGGTCAAAGGTATCAGTGAGTTGTTGACCTTCCGGTCCAGCGGCCTCCCAATACCGGACGGGGTAGCCGGCCTGGCGTCCCGCGTCAGCCTTCTCCACACACTCCTCACGCGTAAGGAAGTCCTTGAATCTGCGCTGCCGTCCCTGCCCCCACTGAAGTCTCCACACGGTCGGCAGTCCGAGGTCGCGGCAGAGCTTCGCCCCACCCATCCCATAGGACAACCCCAGGAAGATGTTCTTGGCCGGTTTGCGCTTAATACCGGCCATGTCTGCCATCATCTGATGGAAGTCCATGGTCGGGTCATCCCGGTACCGTCGCGCCGCTTCCTGGGCGCTTTCAAAGGCGGCTTCTCCAATCAGCTGAGGGCCTGCCTGAATGGCTGAGTCNNCTGGCTGTAATCGAGTGCTGCCCACTCGCACCCGTCCTCCACGAAGTCCGGGATGTAAATGGACCGCCACATGGGCCCAATTTCCTCATCCCGTGCGGGCTGGTTCTGAAAATTGAAGTTGGCTGAACTGAGGCGCCCAAAGGCTGCGCCCTCGGTGTCGCCACTCCCATCATCCTTCTGGCGACGCAACTGGTTGAAGGTACAGTGAGCGCGACCGTTCGTGAGGTGATGCTTCACACCGTCCACGAACGTGGTCCGCAGCGTGCTCATCTTCTTCGCGCGCCGCAGATGATCCGCGACCGGGTGCTGGATACTGTCCAGGATGGAGGCTGTGACGCTGTCCTTGCCCGTCTTTGTCTTGGGCAGGTCTATCCCCAGTTCCCGGAGCACAGACGACAGCACGTTGTTGTTTGTAATGTCATGGAAGCTCAGGCGCCTCCCGACCAGGACGTGATTGGCCGCGTCGATGGCCAATTGCTGCTGCTCTCGTGACCACCTCTCCACCTCAGCGAGCCGGTCCTGGGATACGGCCACCCCCCGGCGCCGCATCCGTACCAGCACCGGAAGCACACGGCTTTCCAGGTTGTATACGTTCCACAGGTCCTGCGCCTCAATCTCCCGCTCTTGGCGACGTAGGATCGCGAGCGGCAGGCGAGCATCCTGCTCAGCGTAGGGTCCGACGTGGCGCGCCGGGAGCGCCCATATTCCGCTCTTGGCAGACTTGCCCTTGTAGCCATAGACTGCCAGAGCCTCGTTCAGCAAGGTTTCGTCCTTCCCCGGAATAGACCATCGCTCGCTGATGGCCTCCATGCTATAATTGAAGTGAAGCTCGTTGATCAGCGGGTCAGACACCTGAATGTCGCGGAACCACTTGACGTTTGGAAACTCAATCCTCTCCTCTGCCAGGAAGTCCAAGTCATACCCGAGGTTGGCGCCGCACAGGATACCGTCAAAGCGTTTTGCCTGGTCCCGGACGTAGCCCAGGACAGCGGCGGGGTCCATATTCCCACCGCCCCCGTGCCTGATCGGCAGGTAGAAGCTCGGGCCATCCTCAATGGCAAAGCTGAT
>DDYO01000055.1 GCA_002348045.1 Anaerolineales bacterium UBA2232 | reverse complement strand
AGGTGGAGTGGGGAAACCAGCTTCAGGAGCAACAAGCCCGTGAGATGGCCGCTCTCCAAGAGCGACTCACGGCCCTGCAGCAGGATCAGCGACAGCGCAGCGAGCTTTACGAGGCGAACCGCCTGCAACTGGATACTCTCCTTGCTCGCCTTGAAGGAGAGCGGCAGGAGGAGCAGTCATTCCGGCAGGCGCTGGCTTCCGCCGAAACGGCTGTTGCCGTTGCGCAGCGACAGGTCAAGATGCAGCAGGAGTTGGTGGCTGCCCAGGCGGCCAGCGCCCAACGCGCCGAACAGGAACTCGTTGCCCGAAAGCAGACGCTGCAGCAGGAGCAGGACGAGCTTGCCAACCTGTCTTCACGGGTCCTGTCCCTCGACGCCGAGGCCCTCCGCTTGTCCGCGGACCTCGTGGCCCTGGGACAGCATCTCGAGCCTGCCGAGGCAGAGGTCGTCCGATTGGACAACCAACTGGCCGCACTGGAAAGCGACCTTGACCAGGCCCGCCAGCGCCTTGTCGATCTGGAGGCCTTTTACAACCAGCAGGTGCTGGAGCGAGAGCGCCGCCTGGACGCCATTCAGTCCCTCCAGCGACGCATCGAGGAAGACCTGGGTGACATCGAAGTGCCCACCGAGCGCGCCCAGCAACTTCGGCTAGAGTTTCTTGGCCACACTTCTCACGTCCTTGACGTACCAGTGCACCTTCCAGAAGACATCCAGAGCGACATCCGCAACATCAAGGCCCACTTGCGACGGCTTGGACCCGTCAATCCCGCCGCACCACAGGAGTATCGTGAGCTTTTGCAGCGCCATGATTTTATGGCCACCCAGTTGGCGGACCTGACCCAGTCCGCCAGCAGCCTGCAACAGGTGATCCAAGAACTGGATCAGGTGATGGAAAAAGAGTTCCTCACCGTGTTTCGAGCCGTCGCTATCGAGTTCTCCCGGCACTTTGAGACCCTCTTCGGCGGAGGAAGCGCCAGGCTGGAGCTCCTCGACCCGGGGAGCCTCGCCACCACCGGGCTGGATATCATCGCGCATCCACCCGGCAAGCGCCAGCAGTCGCTGGCTCTGCTCTCGGGCGGCGAGCGTGCCCTCACGGCCACGGCACTGCTGTTCGCCGTGCTCAAGGCCAGGCCCATGCCTTTTTGCTTTCTAGACGAGGTCGACGCCATGCTGGATGAAGCCAACGTGGGCCGGTTCCGCTCCCTCCTGCAAGAGTTCGCGCAGCGAACTCAGTTTGTCATCATCTCCCACAACCGCAGGACCATCGAAGCCGCCCGCACGATCTACGGTGTGTCCATGAGCGAAGAGGGGGTATCGCGGGTCATTTCGTTGCAGCTTCCTCCCGAAGAGACCGCCTAGGCCACCTCTGCCGTCCCGATGGGGTCACTGCTCTCGTCCCGACTGCGCCCTGGCGCCAAACCCAACGCGTTGCGGGCTGCTTCAAGGGTGGTTTCGCTTTGATAGCAAAGGGCTACCATGCCGAGAGCCGCTGCTGCCTCGACGTTCTCGGTTCTGTCGTCCACGAACAACACTTCCTCGGGAACGACACCCAGGCGCCGGCATGCCAGCTCATAGATCTGCTGCTCCGGCTTGGCCATCCCGACGCACCAAGAGTCGACGACATCGTCAAACAGGGTGCGGATTCCGATGCTCTCCAGCAACTGATCGAGGCTGCCAAACGCATTGCTGAGGATGCCTACCTTGAACCCAGCCTCCCTCGCCTGCCTCGCCAGGGCCACCGCGGCGTCATTCACGCTGTCCCCGCTAAAGTAGTCGCCGCGCATCGCCAGACTTTCGGCTTCCGTAAGGCCCAGCTCCTGTCCTAGCAACCGCCAATACTCGTCAAACGTCATCCCACCACGCGACAGTCGAGCCGCCTCAGGCCTGTTCCACATGACGGAATCGAGCTCTTTGAGCGACACTCCCAGGCGGTCGGCCCATTTGGTTCGTCCAGCGCTCTGGTGCCCCAGTATCAGCACACCTCCGACGTCCAGAATAAGCGCCTTCAGCTGTACGTTCATTCCTGAACCCTCCTTGGCCTGAGCAATCCGCCTCGGCCCGTTGCCCCATGTCCCTTTGCGCCTTGCCCACCTCTGTGCTATGCTTATGTCATGACCACAACAGTGAACCTAACCGTCGACGTGAGCGGTCAGCGAATCGATCGCTACCTTGCTGCAGCCTTGCCCGACCTATCTCGTTCCTTTGTGCGCAAGCTGCTGGAAGGCGGCTTGGTTACCGTGTCGGGCATCGTTCCCAAACCCAGTTATCGCCTCGCTGCTGGCGATTGCATAGAAGTCCAGCTCCTGCCGCCAGCGCCGGTGGACCTGCAGCCAGAGTCCATCCCCCTGTCCATCGTGTACGAAGATCAGGACCTCCTTGTGGTGAACAAGCCGGCCGGACTCGTTGTTCACCCCAGCCACGGCCATCCCACGGGCACGCTGGTCAACGCGGTTCTGGCCCACTGCCCCGACCTCCTGGGAGTCGGCGGGGAGGTGAGACCTGGCATCGTTCATCGACTGGACAAAGATACCTCGGGCCTGCTCCTCGTGGCCAAGAATGACCTGGCGTTCCGCCACTTGCAGCGGCAGTTCAAAGACCGGGAGGTGCACAAAGTGTACCTTGCCCTGGTTGAGGGCCTGCTGCCTCTACCTCGTGGAATCATTGATGCGCCTGTGGGGCGCGACCCGCGCGATCGAAAGCGCATGGCCGTTACGGCCCGCGGAGGCCGCGAGGCCCGCACCCAGTACCGCGTGCTGGAGTATTTTGAGCAGCACAGCCTGGTGGAGGCCGAGCCGGTGACGGGCCGCACCCACCAGATCCGCGTTCACCTCGCTTCGCTGGGACATCCTGTGGTGGGCGATTCCCTGTATGGGTTCCGGCGGCAGCGATGGCTCATTGGGCGGCACTTTCTCCATGCCGCCCGCATCTCTTTCACCTTGCCCAGCAGCGGACAGTCAGTCCACTTTAGCGCGCCCCTGCCGCCAGAACTGGATGCCGTGCTGACTGTACTGCGCCCAGAGCACAACCACTCTCTGTCACAATCATCAACTCGAAAGGATGATGTCCCATGACTACTGCCGCTCAGGCTTTCTACGGACCGTTCCCAACTGCTTATTCGCGACAGGACGTTCTAGACGGCCATGTTGTCCACATCAACCCTGCTCTCATCACCCTCACCGAGGGCATGGTCGCCCGCGACAGCATCCAGGTGCTGCAGGATCGCGTGAGGCAGGCGGTTCTCAACCTGGCTGCGGATGGGGTCCGGACATTCCACGCTGACATCAACCTTGAGGACTATGGGGGCTTTGCCAGCAAACTGCCCGACATGAATTCGGAGATCTTCTCACCGCTCTTCCTCGCCGAGCTGTGCGAGGCGCTGCGTCCGCACCAGGCCTTTGTGAACGTTCATCTGCTCACCGGCAGCATCGCTGAGCGCCTACTGGCCTTTCGGGACGTTCCCATCGGTGCCGTGTGCTTTCAGCTGGATGCCGTGGAAGCCGACCAGCTCGACCGCTGTCTCGACCTTATCCTAGAGATGGGTGCCTGCGCCAGCCCGGTCATCGAAACCTCAGGATCCGATCACCTCATTCCGCCCAGCCCCGACGCGGTCTACCGGATTCTATCGCCTCGATTGGACCGTATCGGCATGCTCACTTTCCAGGCGGCTGGCACAGCCTCCCGCTCCAATGCCGCTGCAGGGTCCTTCGATTCGCCGCGTTTGGGAGCCTACCTTGAGCCCTTTCGCCACCGCTTTGACGGAGCCCTGCAGGTGCAGGGTGGGATTACCACCCAGACCATCGCCGCCGCCGTCACCGAGGGATTCCGCTTCCTGGTCTGCGGAACACAGCTGTTTCACCACAAGGAGGGGCACACTCCCCAGGAGGTCCTTGGTGAGTTGTTGCTTCGTGCCGCCGATGTTTTGCGTCCGCAGCGGTCCGAGGAGCCTAGCGGATAGCGCGAGACTCCAGAGGTACAGGGACAGGCTCACTCCCCAGGCCCGAGGCGACTAGTACCGCCAGGAGCCGCTGACGACCGTCCAACATCTCCGCTGCGCTGCGACTGGGCTGCTCCAGCAGGAGGGTAACCTCAGGGTTAAGCGCCACCAGGCGAGGGATCGCTGGAACCAGCGCCACTTTGCCAGTTCCCAGGGGATGATGCATGTCGTAAATGCCGTCATTGTCGTGTATGTGGGTGTGAACGATGAGGCCGCCCAGCGTATCGACATACTCCGCCGACGAGTAGCCCGCCATTACGGCATGCCCCGTATCCAGCGTCATCGGCACCTGCGAACCCAGTTCTTCGACCAGCAGACGACTGCCCTGCTGCGGAGTCTTGAACAAAACGATGGGCAGGAATTCATTCTCCACCGTCAACTGAACCCCTCTTTCAGCCGCATACGNNACATACGCTGCCAGCTCCCGGATGGAGTCGACCATGATCCTCAAGTGCTTCTCATACGTCCGGGCATCCCGCCTCGCCACTTCGCTGAACAGTGGGTGCTCGATCGGCAGGCTGTCAGCCCAGCCAACCTTGCCACTGTGGATCACGGCCCGCACCGCTCCGATTCTCGCCGCAAAGTCCAGGTCCTGTCGCTGCACAGCCAGAGCTGCCTCGCGCACCAGGGGCACAGAAGCCGCTGGGTTGACATCTTCAAACAGACAGTGAACAGATAGCGTCGGCTCATAGCGCTTGATCAGACGCTCCAGCACCGCCAAAAAGCCGCTGTCCTGCGACCGGGCCGCCGACACCTCGATCCACGAAAAGCCATTCTGCAACAGCTCGTTCGCCACTGTTTCAAATCGGCCGGCTGTCTCCGGCGCGCGGAACCCAAACTGCATGATCCAAATCTCCTCCCAACAGTGATGTTGCCCTTGCGATTCCACGGGCACTGGGCAAAGGCAACCGGCGACTTATATCACCGAACGGACATTCTGTCAAACCCTCCCGGATTCTTTGGACCGCGGCAGGTGCTCTCCCTACCCAGCGGCAGCCGCCCTCACAGTCCCTCGTTGCGCTGCGATAGGGTATCACTTGGACCGAGCTCCTCCAGCTTGACAAAAGCGCCCATTTGTGGTTTACTATCTCCACTGGCGATGACGGAAACGAGTACATGCAGCCAACGCCCAGAGAGCCCCGCCCAAGAGGTGCAAGCGGGACGCGGCACCTGCGTGGAAAATCCTTCCCGAGCTGCCAACCGAAAGATGGGCCCAGCGCCTGTCCAGTAGGCTTGGCCGGAGTCGCGGAACGTTACTTCTGCGGAGGTATGAGAACGTACCTCACCAAGTGGACACGTTCACCGTGTCAAACCGGGTGGTACCGCGGGAGTCAGCTCTCGTCCCAGAAAGGACGAGAGCTTCTTTTCTATTGTGCTTTCGCCTCACCCAAGTCGACAGGAGGCATCATGTTCAAGCCAGTGTCCAACAAGTTGGACCCGTGCACATTGGAAGAGGGCATCCTGCGCTTCTGGGAACGGCACCAGACGTTCCAGAAGAGCATGGAGCAGCGCTTTGCCGCGCCGCACTATGTGTTCTATGAGGGCCCGCCCACTGCTAACGGCTTGCCCGGAATTCACCATGCCCTCGGTCGCATCTACAAGGACACGATCCCGCGCTATCAGACCATGAAGGGCCAGTACGTCCTGCGCAAGGGCGGATGGGACACCCATGGGCTTCCCGTCGAAATTGAGGTCGAAAAGGAGCTGGGTATCGTCGGCAAGGGCAAGCAGGCCATCGAGGAGTTTGGCGTGGCCCGCTTCAACGCTCTCTGCCGCGAGAGCGTCTTTCGATATGTGCAGGAATGGAAGCTGCTCAGCGACCGCATCGGCTTCTGGATTGACATGGATGATCCTTATGTCACGTTGTCCAACGACTATATCGAGTCGGTGTGGTGGTGCCTGCGCCAGATCTGGGACAAGAACCTGCTCTACCGGGGGTTCAAGAGCGTGCCCTACTGCCCCCGGTGCGAAACTCCCCTGTCCGACCATGAGGTATCTCAGGGCTACGAAGACGTGGAGGACCCTTCCATCTTTGTCAAGTTCCCTCTGCGCGACGAGCCTGGCGTGTATTTCCTCGCGTGGACTACGACGCCCTGGACCCTGCCGGGCAACGTCGCGCTGGCGGTTCATCCTGATGTGGAGTACGTGCTCGTCGAACAGAACGGGGAGAAACTGATCCTCGCCCGCGCCCTGATGGAAAAAGCGCTTCACGGCGACTATGAGGTCAAGAAGAGCTACCGTGCCCAGGAACTGGTGAGCAAGCACTACAAGCCCCTCTACACCTTTGTTCCCGTTGACCAGGACTACTGTCGAGTGATCTCGGCCAGCTTTGTGAACACCGAAGATGGCACCGGTATCGTCCACATCGCACCCGCCTTTGGCTCCGATGACCTCGAGGTCGGAAAGACCAACAACTTGCCCGTGCTGCAGACCGTTGACCCCCAGGGTCGCTTCATCGACCAGGTCACCCCTTGGCGCAATCAGTTTGTCAAGGATGCTGATCCCCTCATCATCGCTGACCTGGAGCATCGCGGTCTCATGTACCGGGTCGCCACATACCTGCACTCCTACCCCTACTGCTGGCGGTGCCACTCACCCTTGCTGTACTATGCCAAGCCAACGTGGTTCATCGCGACGCGGCAGGTACGCGATCGTCTGCTGGCCAACAACCGCCTGATCAACTGGGTGCCCGAACACATCCGCGACGGGCGTTTTGGCAACTGGCTGGAAAACAATGTGGATTGGGCTCTGGGACGCGACCGCTTTTGGGGCACTCCTCTTCCGGTCTGGGTGTGCCAGTCCTGCGGCGAGATGGAGTGCTTCGGAAGTGTCGAGGAACTCCGGGAGCGCCAAGCGGCCGTAAGGAGGACTGGCCTCGCCCAGTCCAGTTTTGACCTGACCGAGTTGGACCTTCACCGGCCCTTCATCGATGAGGTTGTGGTCACCTGCAAGTGCGGCGGAAGCATGCGGCGAACGCCCGAGGTTATTGACTGCTGGTTTGACTCCGGAGCAATGCAGGTAGCCCAGTGGCACTATCCATTCGAGAACAAGGAGCTCTTCCGCGACCAGTTCCCGGCCACATTTATCTGCGAGGGCATTGATCAGACCCGGGGATGGTTCTATTCGCTGCTTGCCAT
>DDYO01000285.1 GCA_002348045.1 Anaerolineales bacterium UBA2232 | reverse complement strand
GAAGTGCCCATGGGCATCACCCTGGGCGAGATCGTCTTTGATGTTGGAGGCGGATGTCCCGACGGCAAAAAGTTCAAAGCAGTTCAAACCGGAGGGCCGCTGGGCGGTTGCCTGGGCGTCGAGGCGCTTAACACACCAGTCGATTTTGACTCCCTCAAGGAAATTGGCGCCGTCATGGGTTCTGGCGGCATGATCGTGGTGGACGAAGACACCTGCATGGTGGAATTCAGCAAGTTCTTCCTGGAGTTCGCCACTGCAGAGTCGTGCGGCAAGTGTGTACCTTGTCGCGTAGGCGGACGCCGTCTCCTGGAGGTACTCACACGTATCTCCGAGGGGCACGGTGAGATGCGGGACCTGGAGGTTATCGAGCACCTGGCCATGGGGATGGAGAACGATTCCCTCTGCGCACTGGGACAGCTTACCCCAGGTCCGGTCAAGGCGGCCCTGCGCTATTTCCGTCACGAGTTCGTGGAGCATATCCTGGACAAGAAGTGTAGGGCCGGGGTCTGCCGCGAGCTTGTACATGCTCCGTGCTCCAACGCGTGTCCGGCTGGCGTGGATGTGCCCAGCTATGTGGCCCTCATCGGAGAGGGCAAATATGCCGAGGCACTCGAGATCCACCGGCAGCGCAACCCGTTTGCGGCGGTGTGCGGCCGCGTGTGCCCGGCGTTCTGCGAAGACCGCTGCCGCAGGGGCGAAATCGACGAGTCCATTGCCATCCGCCAGCTCAAGCGTTTCATGGCCGACGAGGAAATGAAGAACCCGTGGACACCCAAGGTGGCCGAGGCGCCCAAGGGTCAGAAAGTGGCCGTCGTTGGCGCTGGTCCGGCTGGTCTCACCGCAGCCCTGCGTTTGGCCCAATGGGGGTACCCGGTGACCGTTTTTGAGGCAGCTCCGGTGGCGGGCGGATGGATGGCCATGGGCATTCCCGATTACCGCTTGCCCCGTGATGTGCTGAACGCCGAGATCGAGAGCATCAAGCGCGCGGGTGTCGAAATCAAGCTGGGCACAGCCCTGGGCAAGGATTTCACCCTGGACGACCTGACCGCCAAGATGGGCTTCAAAGCCGTGGTGCTGGCCATCGGTGCTCACAGCAGCCGTCGGCTGGGGGTCCCGGGAGAGGACCTGGATGGCGTGCTGCATGCCACAGTCTTCCTGAAGGATGTGGCTCTGGGCAAGCCCGCCAAGATGGATGGTAAGAAGGTTGCGGTCATCGGTGCCGGCAACTCGGCGATTGACGCTGCCCGTACTGCCCTGCGGCTGGGCGCCGCAGAAGTCAACGTCATCTATCGCCGTACCCGTGCCGAGATGCCAGCCCAGGAGATCGAGATTCACGAGGCCGAGGAAGAGGGCATCAAGTTCCACACCTTGACCAATCCGGTTCGTATCCTGGGTGAGAAGAAAGTCACGGGCATCGAGTTGCAGCCGCAGGAGTTGGGCGAATTCGACCGAAGCGGTCGGCGCCGCCCTATCCCCATCGAGGGTTCTGGCTACGTCATGGAGATCGACGTGGTGATCCCAGCGATTGGGCAGTCTCCGGATCTCTCCTGCCTCAACGGCGACAGCCCGCAGGTCAATCGCGACTCGACGTTTGTGGTGGAGCGCAACCTGGCGACCTCGCGTCCCGGCGTGTTCGCTGCCGGCGATGCCGTGCTCGGCCCTGCGACGGTCATCGAAGCCGTGGCCCAAGGAAACAAAGCGGCCATGGCCGTCGATTCGTACTTGCAGGACGGCGCACCCCAGTCAAAAGAATCTTGGCTCGCGTACGATACGGTGGAACTCACGTTCAACCTTGAGGATTATGCCGACGCCAAGCGCCCCGTGATGCCCACCAGAGAAGCTGGCGAGCGTGCGCGCACCTTTGAGGAGATTGAACTGGGATTGAAAGAGTCCGTAGCCCGTGAAGAGTGCAAGCGATGCTTGCGCTGTGACCTCGAAAATGCTCAGTATCTGGCTGCCAAGGCTGCAGAAAGCCAAGTCGCCGAGACTGAGTTGGCATAATGACCGACCATACTCGCATAAAGGAGGTTGAGTGACACGATGGCAATTGTCAACCTGACCATCAACGGCCGAAAGGTCACCGCTGAGGCAGGCAGTACGCTGCTGGAGGCGGCAGAGGCAGGGGGATTCAGCATCCCCAAGCTTTGCCACCACCCGGCCCTCGCACCCATCGGCGCCTGCCGCATGTGCCTGGTCGAAATCAAGGGCCAGCGCACCCTGCAACCCGCTTGTACGTTCCCCATTAGCGAGGGGATGGAGGTGCAGACCCACTCGCCACAGGTGATGGATGCGCGCCGATTCGTGCTGCAGTTGCTGCTTTCTGACCACCCACTGGACTGCATGACGTGTGACTCCACAGGCCAGTGTGAGCTGCAGGACCTCATGTACGAGTACGGCGTCAAAGAGACCATGTTCCCTGGCGAGGCGCACGCCTACGCCGTGGACGATCCCAACCCGTTCTTGCAGCGGGACTATAACAAGTGTATCGTATGTCGCCGCTGCGTACGGGCGTGTCAGGAAATCAACGGCGTTGAGGCCATCGGCATGGTCTGGCGAGGCTTCCGCAGCAAGCCAGGAACTCCTTTCGATGGCAACCTCGAGGACAGCACGTGCGAGTTCTGCGGCATGTGCGTCCAGGTCTGTCCGACGGGTGCACTGGTACCCAAGCAGTCGCTGGGCCAGGGCCGCGTCTGGCAGCTCAAGAAGACGGAGAGCATCTGCCCCTACTGCGGGGTGGGCTGCCGTCTCACCTACTGGACCCGTGGCAACGAGATCGTCAAGGTCACGTCTGACTGGGACAAGCAGCCCAACCGCGGCGCCAGTTGCGTCAAGGGGCGTTTTGGCTGGGACTATGTGCACCATCCCGACCGCCTGACTCAGCCGCTCATCAAGAAGGACGGCAA
>DDYO01000172.1 GCA_002348045.1 Anaerolineales bacterium UBA2232 | reverse complement strand
GCCATCACCGACACCCTCTACCACCGCAACACCCAGTGCGACCGCTACCCCTGCACCCAGCGTAACCGGGACCGAGACCAGCGCCCCCACAGGCATGCCCACGCAGACACCATCACCAACATTGGTTCACTACTCGATATGGCTCCCTGTGCTCCTCCGCTAGACCTCGGATCGCTGGCGAGGCGGCAGGCTTTCGGTTGTGCGGACCATTCGCAGCCACGGCCAGAACACCACTGTGCGCGAGTTGAATGCAAGCAACCGGCTCACGTGCGTCAGACTGCTGAACGCTGGACATGCAACGCAGAGATGGCCTGCAAGACCGAAGGGTGCGCCACTCCGCTGCCAACGACCAGACCTCGGTTAGCCACCAATCGAACTCCTGAGGTCCAGCACAAAGGATGGCCGTCCATGTCGGTCGCGCGTCCGCTGGCCTCGGTCACGATCAACGCACCAGCCGCATGGTCCCATATGTTCTCGCGGTAGCCCGGGCTCGCCGGCGACGGGAACCTGAGATACAAGGCCGCATCTCCTCGAGCAACGATTGCATACTTGGCTTGGCTGTCCAAGCACAAAGGAGCCAGGGTGATACCTACCATTCGGGCCGCCTCTTCCTGAAGCATAGCATCACAATGGTGCGATTCCCAGCTCTGGGCCAGCCGCCAGCCAGCCGGATCGTTGTTGGAGCTCGCGCTCACGGAAGTGCGGGGGCCTCCCCTCAACAGAGATGCCCATGCTCCCTGCCCTCGCACCGCGGCATAGAGCATGCCGACCTCAGCACCTGGCTCGTCCCAGACTCTTGGCAAGGCCGGACAAGCAAGCACTCCCACCGCCGGGTGACCACCCTCGATCAGCGCGATCGCGATGGCGTACTGCCCGCCCCTCAGAAACCCCTTCGTCCCATCCAGAGGATCCACGGTCCAGAAGCGGTCGGAAGGCTTGGCGCTCCCGGCGGCAATCCAGCGGCACACATCGTCTGCCGTACAGGTCCTGCCAAAGCGACTGACGTAATCATGCACCCGGCGCAGCAGGGCAGCGTTCTGGGGCTGTTGAAGTGTGCTGGATTCCTCCTCACCCACGATCGCATCGCGCGGAAACGCCTCACCCAGGGTCCGACAGATGAGCGCTTGAGCGCCATAATCTGCTAGCGTTACCGGACTGAGGTCAACCTTCGCCGTCTCCTGGAGTCCCGCAGCGTCGCTTCGAGCTGCCTCGCACAAGGCCGCAGCGATCTGCGCGGCTGCCAGGGCCGCGCGTAATTCCCGTTCGTATGGTGCCACTTCTGACTACTTTGAGACCACGTACTGGTCAATGTCCGCGATCGGAGGAGGGTAGGCAAGGCCCATGTTCTCCATGGTGTCGACCAGAATCTGCGAAACAACCAGGTTGCGGTACCACTTGCGATTGGAGGGCACTACAAACCAAGGGGCGTGCGTCGTACTGCAACGTGACAGCGCATCTTCATAGGCCTCCTGGAATTCAGACCAGAGCTTGCGGTCTTCCAGATCACCGGGGTTAAACTTCCACTGCTTGGTAGGGTCAGTCTGACGCTCACGTAGACGCTTCGCCTGTTCATTCTTGCTGATATGCATAAAGAACTTGACGATGGTCACTCCATTGTCAGTCAGCAAGCGCTCAAAATCGTTTATATGGTCAAAACGCTTACGCCATACCTCTTCGGGCACAAGGTGTTTCACCCTTACCACCAAGACGTCCTCATAATGAGACCGGTTAAAGATGGCCACCATACCGCGACGGGGTGTAACCTTGTGGACGCGCCAGAGGTAGTCGTGCGCCAGTTCCTCCTCGCTCGGTACCTTAAATGACGCGACCTGCACGCCCTGAGGGTTAAAGGCGCCCATAACGTGGCGGATAGCGCCGTCTTTGCCACCAGTGTCCATCCCCTGCAGGACGATCAAGAGCGCCCGTTTCCCTTGAGCATAGAGTTTCTCCTGCAGTTCATTAAGGCGTACCAGGTTCTCGTCGACAGCCTTCTTCGCTTTCCGCGCATTCTCGTAGCGACCCGTGTCGCCTGGGTCACGCTCAGCCAGGAGAAAGGGCTGTCCGGGTCTTACCACGTATTCGTTGTTGTTCATCAGTTCTTCTCCCTCTGTGTAGCAACTCCCCATCGCGTCCTATCGGCAAGCTCTGTGAGGGACCTGGTCAGGGGACAAACCAAAGCCTCGAAACGGAGGGGCGCTTGCAACAGCGCGGTCATCCCGCGAGCTGACCTGTTCACCTTGAACTCGCAGACAGTCACGATGAGCAGGACGGCATGCGCCCTACTGCCGCCCAGTCCTGTTAGGCCATTTCTGCTGGTTGGCATAGCCGATGAGAATCAGCACAACTCCTACCAGCAGAATGGCCGCCATCTCGGCGAACAGCGATACCACGACTAGCCCAACACCAACCGCGGCCACCGTGCGATAGTTGGCCAGCTGCCTCCAGTTCATGCCCCTGCCTTTCACCCTGACTGCTTGTCAACGATTGCGGACCGGGAACCTCGGCCCGCCACACCGCTCATCCGGCCCCCAACGTCACCATCTCCTGCCTTGCCCCAAAACACCCGCGCCGATGGCGGACAACATGCTGGCGCCTAGTGCGATTCCCCCTGCCACACAATGGCCACGACTCGGACCGGCATACCCTCCAGGCCGTGTATGGCTGGCGGTAAGGCAATGATCAAGTTCCGCCCCGTGCCAATGGACCTCAAGTTGGTCAGGTTCTCCAAGTAGGCGACGTTGGCCTCAAAGAGGGGAAGGTGGTTCTCCCGATCCGGGCGTTGGGGATCCATGCTGCCACGCGTATCAATCCCCAGCACCTTGATGCCCAGACCAATGAGAAACTCCAGGGCGCCGCGACTCAGAAAGGGAGGACTGTCATAAGTGGGCTGACCATAGTAACTTGACCAGCCGGTCCAGCACAGCACGATATCCCCGGCCTCTAATCCTCCAGCCCGATGTACAGCTGCCTGGACGGCCTCCACGGGTACACTCTGGTCCGATTCGTGACCACGCAGGTCCAGCACTTTTCCTGGCCCAACAAAGCGATCAGCTGACAGGCTGCCCAAATCGCCACCGTAGGACAAAGCGTGATAGGGTACTTCGATATGGGTTCCTACATGGCTTGCCAGGCTCACCGAGTGCATGATGTACCACCCATCCTCAGGAGCAGCACCGGTGATACTGGTCGCGTCAACCCGGCGAATACCCAGCTCACGGGCCTCCAGGCCCGGACGCAAGGGATGTGAGAGATCCACCACACGAGGCGTAACCATGCCGCTATCCCCCTCCTAGGCTGCACCGGCCATCTCACCAATACAACGACCTTCCGACATGTGTGTCGCAAGGCCACCCATCGGGTGACCCAGGCATCAGGGCTAGACCAAAGCGCAACTGACCGGTCCTAGGTCCGTAGGTATGCGGCACAGTCGTCACGAGCACACGGGGACTTGCTCGGGATGATGCTCGATCCTCCACTCCGGTCCTGACCGTGCCAGCAGAACTGGTTAAATGTCTCCGTCCAGCAGGTGCACGCTACTCGTGTCGAGGTCCACACACACTTGCTGGCCCTCGTTGAGGATTTCATGCCGGTGAGGCTCATGGTCTATGGCCTCCAGCAGTTGCCCAGCAACCTCAACGTCATACTCCACCACGGCACCCAAATAGGTCGCGCGACGCACAATGGCCGGGAAACCGTCTCCACCACCCCTGACGGTAAGCGTCTCGGGACGCACGACCAACACCACGCGCCTTCCCGCACTCAGCCCCTCGCGTCGGCCGGGCAAGTGAAGCGTCCTTCCAAAGACGGCCACCGAACACCCTTCCTGGGAGGCACTCATCACCACGCCATCGGCAAAGTTCGCCCGACCAATAAAGTCGGCCACGAAGGTGGACGCAGGCCTCTGGTAGACCTCGGTCGGCGAACCTACCTGCTGGAGAACGCCCTCATTCATGATGGCGATGCGATCCGACATGGTCATCGCTTCCCGCTGATCATGGGTGACATAGACACTGGTAATTCCCAATTCGCGTTGGATGCGGCGGATCTCGCCCCTCATCTGCTCCCGCAGCTTGGCGTCAAGGTTGCTCAAAGGCTCGTCAAACAACAGCACCTTGGGTTCCATCACCAGAGCCCGGGCCAACGCAACACGCTGCTGTTGGCCCCCTGAAAGCTCGCCGGGAGCCCGGTTCTCGAGGCCCTCCAGCTTGACCATCGCCATCACGCGCCCCACCCTGCTGCGCACCTCCTGCTCCCGGAGGCGCTTCACCCGCAGGCCATACGCTATGTTCTCGAATACCTTCAGGTGCGGAAAGACCGCATAGCTCTGGAATACCATGGACATGTCACGCTTGTTTGGGGGGACCTCGTTAATCGCGCTCCCGTCCAGAAGGATGCGGCCAGATGTCGGGAACTCGAAACCGGCGATCATCCGCAACGTGGTGGTCTTGCCGCACCCCGACGGG
>DDYO01000113.1 GCA_002348045.1 Anaerolineales bacterium UBA2232 | reverse complement strand
AAGTCCAGTCCCTCCTGACCGACGGACGTCGTCGCCAGCACGAAAGGCCGAAAGGGTGAGTTGAAAGCGCTGCGGACTTGGTCGGACCGAGTTTTTCCACCCAGCTCATCTTCCGAGTCCTGAAAGGCGAGGGCGAACATACAGCGCAGCCGGTGTTCAGTCAGTTCCACCCCATGCTGACCGCGCAGGTGTATCTCATCGAGCGTAAGGCTGGCTGTTCGGATGGACAGAGCGTTTCTGATCTCCTCAGCGACTTGCTCCACCATGACGTCACATGGCGCTCGAAAGAGACCGAGAGCGTCACGCAGAACATGCACATACTCGTCCATGACAGACTGCAGGTTGCCTGAGGCGCAGTAATCCAGGATGCTTTCCCAATAGCGTGCATCATCACCGGCCCAGATGCTGCGTACCAGCGCGATGTTCTCGGGCATGTTGAAAAGGCTGCGGAAGCCTAGACCTACGCTGGCAGCGCCAGCCAGAAGAGCCGCCGCGTTCCTGGAACGTTCCGACTCGGGCATCAGACGCATCAGCGACCGCAGGGACACGACGGCAGGAGAAGCAAGGGCTACCTTGGCCAGCATTTCTGCCAGATCATCGGGCGGTCGGCCCAATTCCTCCTGCCCAGAGAAGTATTCCCAAAACGAATCGATGTGCGCGGCAAAGTTGCTGTCGTCTGGATCATCCCGGTCTGTCTGCAGCATGTCTCGCCAGGCCCCACCCCCGCGGCGTTCGCGCCACGATTCTGCCTCCTGCCGCGCATGTTCCCGGTCCAGCAGCGCGGCCCCGGCCCAATACCAGCGCTCGTCCGTCCTGCTGGTCCTTGCCTGATGCCGTTGGAGAACAGGCTGCAGCAGCTTGCGGACCTCGGCAGTGACTTTCTCCATGAGCCTTGGGAGGTCGGGCAGAAAGCTACTGTCGGCCAGTCCCGAACAAACGTAAAGTGGATCAAACCGCGAAGCAAGAGTCCAACAAGGATACAGCAGGTTAAAGTTGGACATGCCCGTCAACCGGCTCGATCCGATGCTTAGCCTTGACAGGGCAAAGCGCAGCAGCGGCCTGCGCCTACGTCGCTCGGTTTCATAGTCAGCGCTGGAATCAAAGGCTGAGACCATGTGCCTCTCTGCCTCATAGCTGGTCAACATGGCTATCGCTTTGGGCACCACGCGCCACGATGAAAAGACCAGCGCCTTGGTCATCCCAGCAGCAGACAACTCCGAATAGGGACCGGATGTTGCCTGGTAGTAAGGCAGCGAGGGCGGTATCCACAGCAGGCGCCACGCAGCCGTTGCACTGAACCGCTCGAGGAGCACCCGCAACCGAGCATTGGCCGGATCCAGTTGCTGGTAGGCCTGAACCTCGCTCCACGACAGCAGCCCATTGCCCGCCTCCAGCGCAGCCTTCAGATCACCGGCCTTCTCTCCTCCGGCAACCGCTCTGACCAGTTCCTCTTTGATCTTGTATCCGTACCGATCCATCAGATTCAATGCATAGGGCGTGGACTTCCAATACTCGACCGTATCCTGCACGGAGAGGGCCTTGGCGACGCGGTCCAGACCGCTGAAGGCATCCAGATCGGCTGCCGTCAAATGCAGCGGCTCCTCTCGCCTCTCCACCATCGCATCGTGCTGCTGTGTCACGCTCAGCCTCTCGGTGCGCACCATCACCTTCCGCAGTTGTCTTTGCACATCGGAGCGGGCGCTGCGAAGTGCCTCCAGCCCATCTTCGCGCGCACCCAGAGTAAGGAGATGCGTGCGATATCGGTCCAGAGACTCCTTGAGTGCGCCGACGCTATCATTGGCTTGAAGCAGGAATCTGCTGGTGTTGAGGAAATCCTGCCAGTGGTCTTCCTGTTCCCGCTCATGGTACATGGTGTACATCTTGTAGGGGGTTGCGGACAGGAGAAGGACTTTCACCTTGTCATACTGGAACAGCGCTTGAGCAAGGAAGGCTAATTCACTATCCTCCTGAAGCAGGTATTTGAAGCGCTGGAATTCGTCCAGGATGACGATGTCCGGCTCCAGAGCATTCAGGCAGCTCTCTGCCAGAATTGCACGCAGCCTGCCGATCAGAGCCATCCGCTTTCGATGGTCCTCCATTGGCACGTGCTGTTGGTGGCGACCAAAGGCCATCTCCGATTGGCCGAAGTCCTGTCGAACCTCTGAATACTGTGAGTCCAGTAACTCTAGGTACTGCTCTGCAAGGCCAGGATCGATCTCCTTTGTGGGGAAGCCTTCCAGAGTCTGCAGCCACCTGTCGCGACGCACATTGCACTGCAGCAGGTTACGAGGACCTGCTCGATCACCCCACCCCCATTTCAGTCGCAAGATGTGATAGATCATGGCTCGCTCATAGGCTATCCCACCCTGCGACCGCAGGTCAAACGATGTGTGTGGCGTGAAGGACACAAAGTTCAGCTTTCTGCCCTGTAAGTTTCGCGCGTACATGGGCAGCAGGGTCATCCGGGTTGCCACGGCCACATCTCGCTCTCCGGTGATGTTGAGCCTGCTGATGTTCTGTGCGGCAATGTCACGGTTAGCACAGACATACACCACATCGATACGCCTGACATCGTTCCAGAGATGATTAACCGCGCGCGCCAAGACACCCCTGGCCACCAGGGTCTTGCCCAATCCAGCTTCATCGGCAATCAGGAAGCGGTCCACATGGTCCTTGTCCAAGTACAGGCGACGGAAGACATAGTCAACAGTGCGCCGCTGAAAGTTCTTCAGTGGTGCAATTACTTGTTCGGCGTCAGGCCGTTGTGCTTGCAGGTCCATCACTTCCTCCCCCCTCGGCGTGCCGTGACAAAGGCTTCCCAAACCTGGGCAAAGTCCTCGGGTATCAATTCGCGCCCCTCCAGGCTGGACTTGAGACTATCCACAAGGTGCGCGATGCGGTCAATCTGCTCTGGGCGCCTGCTATAGGCCCGTACCAGTTCCTCTAGCAGCGGCACACCGAGGTCGGTTAGGACAGGACCGCGAGATTCCCCTCGCTCTCCCTCCACCGGCACCAGCAGCTCGGCCACCTCCTGAGCATCATCCGCTAGCAAGAAGCGCAGATACCTCAGGAAGCCGTTTCGGTCACCTAGGGTCCGCCGAACGATGGCTTGCTCACGCTCAGAGGGCATCCCGCGGACAGGCAGGTTCAGGACAAATGAGGCGCATGCCTCCTTCGTGCACTCCCGGGCGTGCAGTTCGAAAGCGACGAATCCGGTCAAAGCCTCCAGCGACAGACCCCGGAACCAGATCGGCTCGCCTTGCCAAAGCGGTGTCAGTTCATGCGCACCAATTGCCGCGGTGATGGGCCAGCACCGCCCCTCTACCAGCATGTCAGTGCTGTCCAGCGGGTGATCAGCCCTCAGGCACATCATGTAGCCGCCCTCGCCTGGCTTGCTGACGTCGAGACAAAGGCGCGCACCCACAATGGCATTTCGTGCTTTGGTCAACCTGCCTTCCAGCTGCTGGAGGATCGGATCAGGTGTCTTGGGAGTTGGCGGTCGGCGATAGGGAGTCAGCAACTTTCCCCAGGCTGCCTGGTCGTTCGGCTTTCCCAGGATCGTATCGATTCCCATTGTACTCGCCAGCCCTTCCAACTGCACTGTGAACTCCACATTCTCACCGCCCAGGGCAGCCTCGGTCGCATTGGCCGAACCCGTGCGCAGCCGCGCTCTCCAACCCTTATCGTGTGTGATGTATAGCTTGGCGTGCAGTCCCGACAAATCCCTGTCTGGGGCGTTGGCAGATGCCGCATCCGCCCTCGCTTCCATATCATCACCATGCTCCGCAACCTCGTCCATAACATAGACGTCGACGGCCTGCTCAATCTGTGACCAGGCGCGGTCCGGAATCACATCCAGGCTCTCCTGTCGGCTCACCAGCACGTTCTTGACCCCGCCATCACGGTGCTGCAGGTTGGGCAACCAACCCTCACTCAGGAAGGGAGAGACCACCATGCAACGCCAGCGCCAGTCCAAATCGGGTTGTCGAGGATAGCCGCGAATGCCCGAAGGCAGGAACTGTACTCCATCATCGAAACCTTGCGGCGCTTGGAAGCGAACTCGACGCACTTCGTCCGCCAGCGATTCAAGGCGAGCGTCCAGGCCATCCGGCAGCGCGTGGGTGGCCAGCCCCGGCAAACTCAGCAGGAAGTCGGCAAGCGGCCGGTTGGAGCCAAAGCCGACGCGACGGTCCACCAAGACGCCCTCCAGGGCCAGCAGAGTATCCCACGAGCGGTCGAAGGTCAGGTTGCGCGAAAGACACAGAAACCGATACCTTACCGGCTGATCATCGGCGACGTATCGCAGTAACCACAACTTGGGATGAAAAACCCCGCCACGGTTGGGCGGCTGGGCTTGCACCACCGTTGGCTCGAGAAGGCTGTACAGGAGGGTGTCCTGTTTTGGCACGGCTATCTGGCCTTCATGGCAGAAGATGACGACACGATTCGCCGCCCGCCGAATCGATTCGAGCAGCAGCATAGGGTTTTGCAGCACGTCTTTCTGATCGGGGTAGTCCCAGAGCACCATGGATAGCGGCGCCATCAGCAGGGCAAGTAGGTCCAGCGAGTAAGTCGTGCCGACGGCCTGGTCCAGACGGTAGCCCTCCGGTGGGCGCAGCTCAGCCATGTAAAGCAGTCGCTGATTGGGCTCAAGCATGGTGCTTGCCTCTCTTCTCTAGTCCCAGGAGGATGTCGCGGCTCAGCGTGCGCGCAGTGGTCCAGCGATAGTCCAGGCGGAACGTGCCCGCTGCCCCGGTCCACAGCTCGAGCTGTCGCCGGTTTTCCAGCCGGGAGCGCTGTCCCTTCAAGCTCACCTCGCGGTGGCGAATGAGCTGCTTGCCGACATCGTGATCGAGCAGATCGTCAGCCGTGTGTGCGGAAAATACCAGCGCCAACCAGTCGTTCACAAAGCGCTTTGTTGACTCAGGAATGCGGGCCCACTTCAGCGCCGGCAAGGTCCAGAGTTTTCCCAGGTCCGCATACCATGCCCGCAATTGGCCTTCCCGCTGCTGCAGCGACACGCGCCACTTGGACAGCGCCTGGCGATAGCCTTCCCGAAGCGGATCGTTGGCTGCCTCAACTGCCAGCATCCAGTTGTAGAGCAAGACGGACCCGTACATGGTCTCGGACACGTTCTGTGCGTGGGTCACAGATCGGCGCAGCTCCTCAGGGATTGCTGCCATCACCGGGTGCTCCCAGACAAAATCGGCTTCCACCGCCTGGCCGTGCCGCAGGACAAAGGCCAGCAAGGTTTGCGGATGAGCCAAAAGGATGCGATCACGGAGGTAATGCGCCTCCTCTGGCGTCAACGTCAGGTCTGCACGCTCCAACAGCTCTGGTGGCGACTCGGGAAGCCCGGGATCCCAGTCGCGTACACCGCCGCCATCGACGGGCTCGCCGTCGTCGTCACGCTCGATCCGCCCCTGTCGAGCCAGCAGCACGTCGGCGAAACGATGGTACTGCTCCTGCGAGCCAGGGAAAAGCCGGATGCCCCACGAGCCCAGACCGGACCAGTAGACACTGCTGGGTAGGCGCTGCAGCTTGTCCTTCGCCTCCTTGCCAATCAAGCCGTCTGTGTCGTCCGACTGAAGCAGGGCATAAATCAGCCGGATCTCGTCGCTGCGTGCCCGTTGGGCGACCTGCAGCGACCCAACCCTGCGCTGCTTGAGGCTCAGGTAGATCCAGGGCACAAAGAGCATGTACCTGGCACGAGTCTGGATCGTGCTGGTGCCAGGGAAGAAGCAGTTGGCAAACGCGTCCCGGATACTGCCTATTCCCAACTCGTCCCGCGTGTCCTGCTCGCGGAGTATCTTGATGATGTCCATCATCCGCTGGCGCTCGGCCTCGGTTACATCCACCCATCCGAAACGTGATGGCATGCATGGCCCTCCTGTGCTTTGCTCAATCAATGTCGACCTTGACCATTCTCTAGACACTGTGGTTGCCAGAGAGATATCTCCGCGCCCACGATGATGCGAGCAGCCACACCCCCAACAGCAAGCACTGCTTCTGGCAGGCCCTCTACACCAGCTCCACCGCCTTCCCAACCATGGACACAGGCTCTACTCTCGCCGGATCAAGACCATGGTCTCGGATAAACTTTCGCAAAGCCTTGTTGACGTTGTGGAACAGCAGTACCTTCGTTCCACCATCGGTGATACGCCGCACAAGCGTCGCCAGACTGTCCTCATCCGAGTGAAAGCTCCAGTCAGGCGAAGCTACGCGCAAGACCTGGCGTGGCTTCGCCCCCAGAGCGTCGAGGATCGCAGCGGGAACGCCTTTGCGCCACAGAGCCGACGCGCCCACCATGATCACGTCGCTGCGCTCTAACCTGTCCCGCAATCGCGGTTGGGCTGCGATGTCGGACGGGGAACAGAGGATGACGCTAGGATCCTGCGACGGGATTCGGGACAGCACATCCTCCGTGAGCGGGTATACCCGGTGGCTCTCAGCAAAGTTCAGATAGTGGGCGCCAATGGTTTTGGCTACCAAGGGGTCTACGGCGTCCCGGGTACCCAGGATGACCGGCTTCCACAAGGCTCTCAAGAGCATATACAGACTCGGAGAGAGCACCAGGCGAATAAAGTCTGCTCCTTTCCTAGTTGCCGCAAAGGCCTGCACGCAGGTATAGGTCAGCGTCTCCGGCTGGTCGCTTACAATGAATACGTTGCGACTCTGCAGCGCTGAAACCATCCTCTCCAGAATGAGGTCGGGAGTGTCCTCCTCAGCTACAATCTGATCGTGTTTCCCCACCATGGCCGCGTCCAGAAGCACCCAGCGGTTTTGTGCCCAACGTTCGGTCACCAGCTTCTCTGCCTGGGAGGCAAAGTCTTGGAACCCGTTCTTTGCGCAAAGGTCTCCCAAATATGTAACAGAAGTGTCGTTCAAATCGGTCACGCGAATCCCATAGGCGCCAGGACAGTGGTACACCGGGAAGAACTCGATCCAGCCGCCGTCAGGCGTGGGGATGGAAGGGATGTCCTCGGCCAAGATGGAGCGCAGGGCCACGACATCCTTGGCTGCCTGGGGGACTCCCTCCAGTGCCCAGAGGTAGGTCAGGCTTGCTCGCGAGAGGACGATGGGCGAATCATCCTCTTGGATGGAATCCCAGATACCGCCTGAATGGTCACGATGAAAGTGGGAGAGAGAGCGCAAGGCAAACGGCCCCCAGTTACCAGCCGGCCAAGTGTAGCCAAAGTCCAGGCACAACCGCCCGGCCGTACCCTCCAGGGCAAAGCTCGTTCCCAACTCAGGCCTGTTGGCAATGGGCACAATTCGTTTCAGATCTCCGAAGGGACCGACGTGTAACAGCTTTCGTCCCTGTAGCCGCTTGCGCCGCCAGTGAAAGGGGATGTTGGCTCGGCTGCCCTGCACCAGTGGGTACCAGCCCGTCTGGAGCGTAAGATCGCTGCGCCGCTGGAAGAGCAATTTGCGCAGGTCGGGACGGGGCGCCACGTTGATGACAGCAATGCGGTAGTGAAACCCCTGCTCGCGAAAATCGTGGAATCTGACCCACTCCAGATTGTCGTATAGCTCCGGATAGCGGGCAAGGACATGATCCAAGAACTGCTCCTGCGTTCCACCGCCTGCGCCTGGCTGCTCCAGGGCCTCTCGCGCCCGCTGTTTGGGGCCCGACCAGCGTGTCGTGGTCTGCTCGCACTCGAAATGCTGCGCGCTCCCATGTCGAAATGTGGTGGACATGACCATCGCTCCTTCCCCCATCCGATTCGCTGGTTCTGCTGGCCGCAGCCGGCGACATGCAAACCCTACGATCTAGCGTGTCCATGGCCTCATGCGTAGTCTCTAAACCCGACCCTTGGACGCCCGCGGCCACGAAAGCCGGAGCGTCATACAGAAAGGGCCCTCCAATTCGCCTACCTAAAGCTGCCGGCTCAACGATGAGTCACGGCATTGAGGAGGGCAGTTGCGCAAATAAGCTCGCGATCAGCTTTCAGATGTTGAACCTGTATGCCCTCGTCTTACTGGCGCACAAACACGATGTGTTGTGACATATCCAATGAGACGACCCGCATCGCCGAGACAAAGCCGGCTTCCTTCACCAGCTAGAGATCGGACCATGCAACATCGCAACGGAGGGACATGCAGAACGGTCGCCTGTCAGTGTGTCAGCGGCTATTCTACTTTCGCCGCAGGCGGTGTCAATTGCGGCGAGCCTCGCCAGGCCATGCGGCCAGGTTCTGCAGGAGAAAGATGTCAGATCGAATGGGAGGGGCCTGTCAGAAGAGGTTGCAAGGGGTGGCGAGAGGGTGTAGAATGGGGCCAGCTCAGCACTCACTCCCGGGCAGCTACTGGCGCTGACTCGGGAGCGATGACTTTGCCTTTTGCCAGCAGGCGCAGCTTGGCGGCGCTCCAAGACCGGAGGAGGAACCCATGAACCGCGCGTCCATGATGGGGCTTGTAATTGCCGTTCTCCTGGTCGGCGCCTGCGCGCCGCAGCCCCCACCGGCCTCGGCGCCGGCTTCCACCTACACGCCCTACCCAACCTACACGCCGCCTCCGACGGCGACGGCCACGGTGCAGCCCACCTATACCCTCTATCCTACCTATACCCTATATCCGGCCGCCACCAATGCCCCTCTCATGTCCGTGCCCTCCAGTACCGCAGCCGCGCAGCCGCCGACGACCGCTCCCCAGGTCAAGCTGCCGCCGAAAGGCACCCTGGCCTATACGGTGAACCGCGCCACGCGGGAGTACGACCTCTACCTGATCGGTCTCGACGGCAGCAACAACCGGCTCTTGGCCAGCAAAGCCGGCTTTCCAGCCTTTACCAGCGATGGCAAGGAGGTCCTTTTCTACACATGGGAAGGGGGCGGCGTGGACATCATGGGCATCGATGGCAGCAATCGCCGCCGGCTGATTGGCGACAATGAGGCAGGCTATGCTCACGTGGGTAACGACGGCTACACTCTGCTGTTTCGGTCGGGTAACATCAATTGGTCGCGCTGGCAGTTTGACCTGAAGATATACACCATGGGCCTGGACGGCCAGGGAAGGCGCATGATTACCGAGGGCGACCAGCCGGATTGGAACCCAACGGCGATGCAGTTCGCCTGCCGATCATGCGACGGCAACAACTGCGGCATCTTTGTGATCAACGCCGATGGATCAGGCCGCAAGATGATCAGTACCGAGCCCAACGACCAGAATCCCGACTGGTCGCCCGACGGCCGCAAGCTGGCCTTTACCTCGCAGCGGGACGGCAACTGGGAGATCTATGTGATGGGCTCTGACGGCGGCAACCCCCGGCGACTGACCGACCATCCGGCGACGGACGCCGTGCCGGTCTGGCTGCCTGGAGGAGAGCACATCGCCTTCCGATCGGACCGCGGGGGAACGTGGGCCATCTACTGGATGCGCAGCGATGGCAGCCAGGTGACCAAGATCGTGGACGCCCAGGCTGACCCGGTGCGCTGGCCGTGGGAACGACTGGCGGTGACCGGACCATAGGCGGGCAGCTCGGAGGTCTCGCCGAACGACCCTCAATCGGCGCGGGAGCATCCAGGGCGCCATCGTGTGGAGGGCTGTCAGGGCCAGGGTGGACCAGGCGGGCTTAGAGGCCGGCCCTCTACCGGGGCAGGGCCGGCAGTTACTGGCTCAGCCGGACGTCCACGGATACACCTCACGCCCTTGCGCCTTGCCGGCTGACGAAGCGATGCTTGGCTTCCAGCACGTAAAAGCTCCAGTACGGGCCGGGCAGGTATGTCTGCGCCAGCATCTCGTCCCGCAGCCACAGCAGCTCGGTCTCGGCGTCGAACTCAAAGCCGCACATCGAGGGCCGGCCCCACTTGCCCCGCCGGGCAAGGCGCCCGTTCGCCCCGCTTGACGGGGCACGCGCCTTGCAGGTTGTCACAGGCACAGACCCGTTCACACAGGTGTTTGGTCGTCTTCACGGGCCAGCCCTGCCCAACATGGACTCTACCCCTTCGCAGGCCCACGCCGGCGAGCCGCTGCCGCGGCCACCCACGCCGGGGGGAGTACCCCCCAGACCTACAGAATCCAGAACCCAGCCATCAGAAACCAGCGCCCCTCACGGGAGAGAGGACCCGGCAGCGCGAAAACCGTCGTTGCTGTAACGCGACCAATACGAGTTCGGCATGCGGCCCGCGACACGGAGGTACTGGCTTTCCTGGTACCACGAGCCCCCACGTTCCACCCGCCACCACCCATCGGAATCAGGCGCGACCGGATTCGTCTGAGGCAATCCACTGTATGTCCCATACCAGTCCGCGCACCACTCCCACACATTCCCGCTCATGTCATGCAGACCCAGTTCGTTGGCGGCCTTCTGCCCCACCGGATGGGTCCTGCTTCCAGAGTTGCTGCTGTACCACGCCACCGCCCCCGGATCGTTGCCGCCGGCATACTTGTACCCACGGCTCGACGGACCGCCCCGGGCCGCGTACTCCCACTCGGCCTCCGTCGGCAAGCGCCCTCCCG
>DDYO01000183.1 GCA_002348045.1 Anaerolineales bacterium UBA2232 | reverse complement strand
CCAGGTGTACAGCACCGCCAGCATCCTCATGAGCATCGCTTCGGCTTTGGGAGCTCTGCTGGCTGGTTTTGGGCCAGGTTGGTTCCGGGCGGTGACCCCGGACCTCGCTACCGCCTACCGCTATACTCTCTACATCGCGGCGTCTCTCAGCCTGCTTTCCCTCGTACCTACGGCTTACATCCGCGCGCAGCAACCAAAGCAAAGGCGTGAGCTCAGCTGGGCGCCGTATCTGTGGGGCATAGATCGTTTTACCGTCCAAAATGCCATCGTTGCCCTTTTCATGGGCCTTTCCATGGGCATCATTGGGCCCTTTGCCAATATCTACTTTGTGCAGCGCCTGGGCACAACCCGCGAGTACTTTGGCACGATCTCGGCACTCACCTTGTTTCCCTCTATCATTGCCCTTTCGCTGGGCCCGGTGCTGGCCAGGAAACTGGGAAAGGTGCGTACTGTCACATTCCTGCACCTCCTGGTTCCCGCGTTTGTGATTATGCTGGCGCTCACTACACAGCCATGGATCGGCACCTTGGCCTTCTGGGGCTATCGAGTTCTCTTCACGATAGCACCGACGATCCTGGTAGCTTTTATGATGCAGCAGGCTACCGCCAAAGCGAAGGTAGCGGCCATGGCCTGGCATAATGGATCGTTCTGGCTGGGTCAAGCCGTGGCAGCGCCGGTGGCGGGATATCTTCTGAACCTGGCTGACTATGCTACGCCGGCTTATCTGGCTGCAGGGGCAGCCATCGCGCTGGCGGTCTGCAACCAGGTCTTCTTTGGGCGCCTCGAGAAGGGTGAGGTTCAGTAGAACGAACCTTCGGCCTGCCTGGTCCCCCAACAGCCTCTTAGGAGCTAGCTCGTGAGTGAACAAGGCGAATCCCGCAAGTGGCCGACTTTTGTCGCCGTAAGTATCGGCACCTTTCAGTCGGTGTCCGTCCTCCGCATGGTGAGCTTGGTCCTGCCCACACTGGTGGACGACCTGCGCACCGACGTTACGATGGTTCAGTGGGTGGTTCTGGCGTACTCCCTGACCATGGCCGGCCTGTTGCTGGCTTTTGGCCGGCTGGCCGACGTATGGGGACGTCGCCGGATCTACGCCCTGGGTTTTGGGATCTTTGGCACAGGCTCTTTTTTGTGTGGTCTGGCAACCAGCCTGCCTCTCCTGGTTGCCTTTCGGGTGATGCAAGCGTGCGGTGGTGCGATGCTGGTTTCCAACAGCATGGCGGTGCTAACCGCGGCGTTTCCCCCGTCGGAGCGTGGACGGGCGCTGGGCCTTAACTCCACCATTACTGCGGTCGCATCCCTGGTCGGCCCCAGCCTTGGGGGGTTCCTGATCAGCCAATTCGGCTGGAGAGCGGTCTTTCACTTCAATGGTGTCTACGGGCTTGTAGGCGTGGTTACGACGTTGCTGCTGCTGCCGGAGATGCCCCGGGCGAAGGATGAGGGTTTTGATTTGGCTGGCGCAGTCACCTTTATGCTGGGCGTGGCCACCTTGACGGTGGCGCTCAATCAGGCGCGCAGCCTTGGCTTGCTCTCTCCCTACATCCTGGTCATGGTAGTGGTGAGCGTTGTGGCATTTGCCGCGTTCTTCGCCGTCAGCCGCAAGGCAGCGCATCCTGTGCTGGACTTAAGGCTATTGCGCAACCAGCAGTTCACAGTGGCCAACGGCTGCAACTTTATCTCTTCGTTTGGTATGTCGGGCATCAGCTTTCTCCTGCCGTTCTTCTTGCAGAGAGTGATGTTGATGACCGCCGCGGCGGCTGGGGTTGTGCTGATGGCGCAATCAGCGGTGCAGACGGTGGCTGGGCCGATCAGTGGCTGGCTGACCGATCATCTGGGTTCAAAGAGATTGACGATCATCGGCCTCGTCTTGGATGCGGCTGCTTTGCTGTGGTTGAGCGCGCTGCGACCCGACTCAACCAACCTTGACGTCATTGTCCGGTTGGCATTCCTGGGGATGGGATCGGGCGTTTTTCAGACGGCTAACAACAGCGCGGTGATGGGCGCGGTTCGCCGTGAGGCCTATAGCACGGCATCGGGATTCCTGGGCACGATGCGCCACCTGGGTACGATTACCGGAGTGGCGATCGTTGGAGGGCTGTTTTCCATTCGCAGCGCGGTCTATGCTGGTGGCACCGGGATGCTGGCTACCTCAAACGGTATGGCAGGTGGCTACCGAGATGGGATGTGGTTCGTGGCTGGACTCTATGTGCTGGGAGCGTTGCTGGCGACTCGTCAAGTGGAACACGCACGTTAATGGAGGAGGATGTTCATGAAGGGCTATATGGGACGGATCCTGCGGGTTGATCTCTCGAACCGGCAAATTGGGGTGGAAGAACTGGACCCCGCTCGGACAAGCAAGTACCTTGGAGGCAGTGGACTGGCAAGCAGCCTCTTCTACGAAGAAGTCGCGCCTAACGTGGACCCGCTGGGCCCAGACAACAAACTGGTCTTTGCTGTGGGGCCGTTTACGGGCACGCCGGTACCCATGGCGGGCCGGCATGTGGTGGTGGCCAAGTCACCTCTAACCGGTCTTTGGGGCGAGGCGGATGCGGGGGGCTTCTGGAACGTAGGCCTGAAGCGAGCTGGTTTCGACGCGTTGATCGTGGAGGGAGTGGCTCAGGAGCCCGTCTACCTCTATGTCAGCGATGATGGCGTGGAGATACGTTCGGCCGCGGGTTTGTGGGGGCGGGATACCCTGGAAACCGAAGAAAGCCTGCGTGGGGAGCTTGGCTCGGCTGCCCGTGTTTGCTGCATTGGACCGGCCGGGGAGAAACTGGTGCGTCTGGCGGCAATACTCAACGACGGCGGACGCGCCGCCGGCCGCGGTGGCCTGGGCGCTGTCATGGGATCCAAGAGGCTCAAGGCAGTTGTGGTGTCCGGCCGTCTGCCAGTGGAGGTTGCCGATGCAGAGGGGTTGGGCGAGGTGCGCCGCCAGATGCTGGAGGATCTCAAGAACAGCCGGGGTGCGCAGAATCTGAGTCGGTACGGAACGGGCGCCTATCTGGAGAATATGCTGGACATGGGCAACCTCCCGCTCAAGAACTGGGCTGGTGATCAGTGGGATCGACTCTCTGCGTTGGGCATTTCCATCAACCAGCAACCGGAAACCGTGTTCAAGAAGATGAAATCCGGCTGCTTCGGGTGCCCAATTGGGTGTGAAAAGCAGGTGGAGATTGCTGACGGTCCCTTTGCAGTGGCCGAGGGCCATGGACCCGAATACGAGACAGTTGCTGCGCTGGGCTCACTGTTGTTGAATGACAACTATGCCTCGATAGCCAAAGCCAACGACCTCTGCAACCGCTTGGGTTTGGATACCATCGAGGCGGGGACCACTATTGCCCTGGTCATGGAATGCATGGAGCGGGGCCTCGTTTCGGAAAAGTCAGTAGGACTGCCTCTGCGGTGGGGCAACGCGGAAGCCATCGTAGCAGCTGTCGAGATGATGGCGGCTCGGCGGGACTATGGAGAGGTGTTGGCGCAAGGCGTGAGGGGAGCAGCGGCGGCAATCGGCGGCGAAGCCAAGGGCCTCGCCATGCAAGTCAAGGGATCATCCTTGTGTATGCACGACCCGCGCATCCGTCAGGAGATGGGACTCAAATACGCGACGCTGTCCATGGGCGCATACCATGGCAAGGGCTGCCCGTTTGAGGGCGAGGTGGCTCCAGAAGCCGAGCGGCTGGCTCAGACCGTCATCCAGCGCCAGAACAATGCTGAAGTGATGGATAGCCTGGTGATGTGCAGCTTTTCCGTCGCAGAGTTCGCCGGCGGGCTGTCCCGCGAGTATATCCCCAAACTGCTGGCGGCTGTGACCGGCCAGGAAGCAACGGCGGAGAGTCTGGCGGTGATTGGGGAGCGCATATTCACGCTAAAGCGAGCCTTTGTGACCAAGCTAGGCATTAGCCGGAAAGACGATCGGCTACCTGCTCGGTTCATCGAGATACCCCGGGTTCGTAACGGCGTGGAAAACACCGCCTCGCTGGTAGCTGATGCGCTGCCGGTTTACTATCGCCTGCGAGGCTGGGATGAAGACGGTGTGCCCTTGTCGAGCCGTCTCCGGGATTTGGGTGTTTCGGGTTAGGTCCTTGCAAGGCCGCTGGGCTCTCAGGGCCGGGGTCAAGGATCGATGATTCATGGGAGGGATGATCAATCAATGATCGCTTTGGTGTTGGTCTCACACGGTGAAATGTGCACGTATCTCCTGCGTTCCGCAGAGCTGATCGTTGGGCCTCAGGAGAACGTGGCGACTATTGACCTGCTCTGTGAGGACTCGCCGGAGAGCTTTCGTGACCGCATGCTCAAGGCAGTTGATGCGCTGGACACGTCTGAGGGGGTCCTGGTCTTGGTGGACTTGTGCGGGGGTACGCCCTGCAATGTCACAGGTGCACTCTTGCAGGAAAAGACAGACCTGTACGCAGTGACCGGCGCAAACTTGCCGATGATGCTGGAAGTGTGCATGAACCGCGATTCTGGCCTCTCTTTGGCAGAGCTGGGAGAGATCGCCGCAACCGCTGGGAAGGATGGCGTCATCGACCTCGTCAAGATG
>DDYO01000033.1 GCA_002348045.1 Anaerolineales bacterium UBA2232 | reverse complement strand
GGTTTGGATGTACGCGATGCCATCGTCTTGGCCCGATTCCAGGTGCCTTTGGATCAACTCCAGCGCAGTGCGATCGAACACGGCGCGGCGGCACTCTTGCTCCTGCGAACCGACGGTGCCAACTTTCGCATGCGGAGGACTGCGCGGGAGCACGCGATCCTTCCGGTAGGAATCCCCACCCTCATCATTGGCCCCTCGGCGACCCAGGACCTGCTCTTGGGAACCGGACTAACGTTAGATGACCTCACAATCCACTTCCAGTCGCAAGAGCTCGCCGCGAACGTGTCGCTGGACGTGCCAATAGCATACGACCCGGTCGCCCGCGGCCATAATGTCCTGGGTGTCTTGCCAGGCTCTGATCCCACGGCGGCCGCCCAGATTCTCATCGTCGGCGCTCACCTCGACCACATGGGTGCTGATGCCGATGGCACCTTCTGGCCCGGCGCCAACGATGACGCTTCGGGTATCTCGGTCCTTCTTGAGATCGCCCGCACCTGGCAGCAGGCGGGGTTCGTGCCTCTACATTCTGTCCTTTTTGCGGCTTGGGACGGAGAAGAGATCGGCCTAACCGGTTCGACCCATTATGTCTACCATCCTCACTATCCTCTCACTAACACCATCGGAATGCTGCAGCTTGACATGGTTGGCGCGGGCGGTTCCACGTTGCTGGTTGACCAGGGTGGCCTCGTTGCAGATCAACTCCTGGTCTCAGCAGCCGAGCTGGAAATCAGTGCAAGGCCGATGTCGCTGGGAGCGTCGGACCACGTCCCCTTTGTAGCTGCCGGCGTCCCGGCCAGCCTGCTGATATGGTGGGATGGCCGATCACCCGGTGTGATTTACCACGTGCCAGAGGATCGAGCTGATGGTATCGAGCTTTCTAAGCTTAAGGCGGTTGGCGACCTCACAAACCTCGTCCTTCTCAACCTTGCCTGGGATCGGCCGCAATGGATTGCCGAAGCGCACCTCGTGGCCTCTGCACTCTCGGCATTGGACTCCCACGCCCTGTTGAGCCGCATGGAGCCCCCTCACGCGGCACTCCTGGCCGGCCACGCTGACTGGATTGCCGCCATCGAGGCCCGACAGCCACATGAATGGTCGGTCACCATGGGCAGCGCCGTCATGGCTTCCGACCAAGTCACGTCCACGGCGACAGCACGATTTCGCTGGCAAGCCGATTCAGACGCGCGTACTGTCTCATTCCCGGTTCGGTGGCTGCGTCAGGACGGCAGTTGGATCTATGCTGGGCCAGCATGGCAAGAGACTACTACGGAGCGGGCCCGGATTGCCCACCTCACCAACGCAACAGAGGCTCGGCTAGTTGCATCAATCGTGGACGGTCTTTGCCAACGGCTGTACGATGACCTTCAGCTTGGGCTACCTCCCAGCGTGACCATCTTCCTCCACGACAATCAGGTTAGCGCCGACCTGTTCGCGCCACTGGCGGCCCCAGCTTCGCAAGGTGTCAGCGCCAGCGACGGACCGGTGCAGTTGATTCACGCAGGCGCACTGACCGAGACCCTAACCCGGCAAGCCCTTCAGAGGGTGGGGTGGTCAAGTGCCACGGCCAGCTGGTTGGCGTACGGCCTTGCGAAGGCCTGGTCGGCCGGATGGGAGAACGGTGCTGAAGACTATCTCTCCGCCCACCTGGAGCGGCTATCGAACCCAGACTCTGCTGCTAGGATCTGGACGCCCGAAACTATGCCTACCGGAGAGCTTGTGAATGCAGCAGAGCTCTCCGTCTGGCAGGCTCAGGCCATTCTTATGACTCACTACTTGCTGACCAGTGGCGATCCATTGGTGTTTCGAACAGCTGACCTTGATGCTGTGTCGGGCTGGCAGTCGCAGTACCTGGACCGCTGGCTCAGCGCATCCCAAGGAATCAGCGCTACCCTCTCATTGCGCGAGCAAAGCATACGGGATCATGATGAAGAGAGTTTTCTGGCGACTTTGGATCCTGTCGATGGGGACTTGAGTCGCCAAGAAACCGAGTGGTTCCGGCAGCTCAGCGCCGCTCCACCCATGGCACTACGATTCCTCTCCAGGCTGCGCTGTGTTGAGCCCCTGACCGCAACGGTGGACGTCACCGCGATCTACCAAGTATCCCAGACCTCGCCGTTGCTGAAACAGGTCGAGTTGCCAGTAAGGTTCGTTCTGCGGGATGGGGATTGGCTGTACTCTGGCATCGATTGGAGTGCAATCAAGTCCGGGTCTATATTGGTCAGGACTATTCCCGACTCACCGTCAGTCGCGCGAAGCGAGATCGCTGGCAAGTTGGCCGACCAATCGGCCATCATCGCTGCCGAAGTGGAGGCGATCTCCGGACTGCAAGTGCGCAACCTCACCATCGAGGTCTATCCCGGCCCAGACACCCTGGCCTATTGCAGGTGGTCGTACGGTCAAGAGCCCGATTCGTCATCCGGCGTCGCGCTTCTGGCTTGGGACGAAACCGCACTGCCTGCGGACGACTGGCAGCTGGCCTACCGCATGACAGGGCACGTTCTTGCCCAGGCAGGTATTCGGCACACTGCCCTTGTGGAGGGCACATGCCTGTATATCGCTGGCCGAGTGGATGGCTCGTGGCTTGCCGGCAAGCGACGGTTGTGGCAAGAACTCCTGTATGACCACGTTCGCAGCAACCGCAACCTGCCATTGGTCAGCCTGGATCCGCCCTCAGAAGACCAAGTCCCGCAGAGCTTCCTCCAGGCCCTGGCATGGGACACTGTGCAGTTCTTGCAGCAGTGGCAATCGCCAGCTTCGCTGCAGCGGTGGCTGGAGTTGGTTGCCTCGGGCCAGGATGTGTCAGGCGCGTTTGAAGCGGCCACTGGGTTCTCCTACCATGAATTCCACCAGGCCTGGCAAGAGTCCGCTGCGCGCGGCCACATTGATGCCCGCTCTATCTCCATCGCTGCGGAATTTGATCCGCAGCGCGCTCTGAATGACATCGCGCAACTAGCCCAGTCCAGCTGGGCTGGACGAGGGCTGTCATCGACTGGCAATCAGGCGGCGGTGGACTGGATCGCCCAGAGCTTGGCCGATTGCGGACTCTTGCCCGCAGGGGACAATGGCACATTCTTGCAGCAATTTCCAGTGGCGTTTCACCAACTGCAAGCAGCGCCCGTCCTGCGAATCTTTGATGCCGAAGGACAGCCGCTAGAGCTGACATACTCCATCGACTACAGCGAACGGCTGGGCGCAGCAAGCGGCGGAGGCACCGTGAGCGGACCGCTGGTCTACCTCAGGGAGTTGAACTATCCAGGGCTGCGCCTTGGCGGCCGTATCTGCCTCGCCCACGGCACCGGCGACGCAACCGCCGACGTCCGGGCAGCCCAGGCGGCCGGGGCAGGCGCGCTGCTGCTGATGACCGACAAGTGGCCGAAGGACATGTCGCTACGGCACCCAATCACTCAGGCCATCGAGTCCAATTCGATCCCGGTAATCGAGCTCACTGCCGCCGCATCCGAAGCCGTCCTGCGGTCGTGCACGTCGCATGACGCGGCATCCCTGGCCATGCACCCGGCAACAATGCTCGGGCTCAATGCCCACGTTAGCATCGAGCTGCGAGTGTCCGACCGCACATCGGCGGCCAATGTTCTGGCCTATATGCCTCCCAGCAACGCCAACCGTACCGACAAAGCCATTCTACTCACGGCCAACCTTGACGGCGTGGGCTCGGTTCCGGGCGCAGCCGAATACCCAGGCGCCAACCGCAACGCCAGCGGCGTCAGCATCATGCTGGAAATCGCGCGCCTCTGGCAGGACACTGGCTACAGACCTGAATGCGCCGTTGTCTTTGCCGTCACCAACGCCTCTGAAACGGGTAGCCTCGGTCTCTCCTACCTGCTGGCACACCCTCCCTTGCCACGCACCGGAATCGCGGCAGCGCTGCAGTTCGACCGCGTCGGACAGGGACGCGGATACTACCTTACCCATTATGATGACAGCGCTGGCGCGGAGATCCTAGTTGCGTTGGAAAGCGCCGCCCGCCAGCTTGCGGGCCGCTTGACTAGGGCACGCGGGGATGCCAGTGCGGACCATGCGCTCCTCGCGCAGCGTTTTCCGACGGTAACGCTGATGTGGGAGCGCGAGGATGTGTCGTACACCTCCGAGGATACCGCACTGAACATCGACGTAAACAAGCTCGGGGCTACCGGCCGCATGGCCACCCTCGCGGTTCATTTCCTCGCCCAGCAGTAGGCGAACCGACGAAGGTCGCTGCAGGCAGTGTAGTTGCCTCTTGCCCACCTGTCCAGTACAATTGCTTCGCAATCGCAACGGCCATCACTCACGGAGAGCCTATCGATGATCAAAGCAATCGTCAATCCTGCCGCCTCGGGTGGGCGCGTAGCTCGGCAGTGGCCGCAGATAGCCCAGGCACTTGGTCAGCGTGGCCTCGTCTTTGACGCAGATCTGACCACCCATCCACGCCACGCGACCGACCTCGCGCGGGCAGCGCTAGCAGCTGGCTACCGTGAGTTCATTTCGGTGGGAGGTGACGGCACCTTCAACGAAGTCCTGAACGGGATCATCGTCGGGGGGATGCCACATCCACAGGTCACCATGAGCGTTATTCCAGGTGGAACGGGTTCCGATTGGGCACGTGTGTTGGGCATTCCCAGGAGCCCTCTGGATGCAGCCAAGTCCGTTTTCACCCAACCTATACGTGCTGTGGACGTGGGTGAGATCTCGTGCTATCGCGACGGGCAGCCCGAGAAGCGCTACTTTGCCAACGTTGCCGGGCTGGGTTTTGACGGCGAGGTGTGCATCCGAGTGAATCGCTCCAGTAAGCGCCTTACTGGCACCTTACCCTACGTCACGAGTTTGGTGTTGACCCTATTCTCTTACCGGAACAAGGATGTCGAGCTGGTGGTAGACGGCCAGTGCATCCGTGGGCGTTTCAACTCAATTGCCATTTGCAGTGGCCAGTACTATGGTGGCGGCATGCATATCGCACCACAGGCAGTTGTCGATGATGGCTTGTTTGATGTGGTTATCCTGAAAGATCTGAATCGGCTGGAGCTCCTGGCGAACTTGCCGCGGGTTTACAATGGAACCCACCTCACCCATCCCAAGGTCCAGTCGCTTCGTGGAAGCCAGGTATCGGTAACCTCTGAACAGCGCACGTATATCCAGGCCGAGGGTGAACTGGTGGGAGAGACACCCGCCCAAATCCGGATGATCCCGGCCTCGCTCAGGCTGAGCGCCTAGTGCCCACCGGGACGGACAGAACGGCCAATCGATGTTGAGGTTTGCGACGCTCCTGGTCCTTGCCCTGATCCTGTCGGCCTCCGCGGTCCTGGGATACCTCTGGGCCAACGATCTCACGAATTCGGTGTACGGATACCGCAGTCCGCTGACCGTCATGCCCTTGCCTACTGAACAGCACAACAACCGGATCGTTTCTCAGGTCGTGCTCGTCATCGTCGACGGGTTGCGATATGATGTCTCCTTCGAGATGCCCTTCCTGAACGGCATGCGCCAGAAGAGCTCCCACGCCCGGTTAATTCACCGGCCTTTCACGAGCGCTCCTGCAGCCTGGACAACCATCTTGAGCGGCGCCTGGCCCGAGATTAGTGATGCTCCGGCCTTTGATGTTGAACCAGCTTTGATGCGGCCAATCGCTGTCGACACCCTGCTAGCAAGCTGTAACCGAGCGGGACAAAATGCCGGCGTTGCGGCCAGCGCCCTCTGGCAGGGCCTCCTGCCTCCGGACAGCCTCTACTTGCGCTACTTTGCGCCCAGCGGTGCCGCCAACCGCGACCAGTCCACCGTAAAACGCGCCGTCAGCTTCCTTCAGGAGTTTTCCCCCTGCCTTCTCGTGGTTCATTTGGACGAGCTGGACGCCGTCGCCCATCGCTCTGGAGCGGCCAGTGACGAGTACAGGCTTGCCGCCCTGACCTGTGACGGACTGCTCCAGGAGATCGCCGAGGCCCTCGACCTGACCAAGTCCGCTCTCTTCATCGCCTCCAGCTTTGGCCACCTGGACCAGGGAGGGCGGGGCGGCCATGAACCTGTCCTGCTCACCACCCCTTTGTTGGCCTCCGGCGCTGGTATCCTGACCGGCGACCGGAGCTCCATCGATGCTGCTGACATCGCACCGACCATCGCTGTTCTGCTGGGAGTGCCGGTTCCCAGCGCGGCGCAGGGTCAGGTGCGGTTGGACATGATACGGCTGCCCGTGGAGGACAAGGCCGAGGCCTTGGTGGGACTTGCTGCTCAGCGAGTGCAACTGGCAAGGGTGTACTTCCAGAACTTGAGGCTGGGCGCCGTCAGCGAAACCGCCCTGGGTGACCTCACCGTGGCCATCAGTTCGCTCCAAGTCCGCAACTACGCGAGTGCTGCTGAACTGGCAGCCCTATCCGTAGAGCAGACCGATCGGCACATGGCCTTTATTAGAGACTCCCGGTGGCGTGAAACCGCTCAGAGGTACGGCGCCATCGTGGCAGCAGCCGCCGTGCTCCTACTGATTGCACTCTGGAGGGCCAGGAGCCCCACTACCCTGTGCGTTCTGTTGGCATCGTTGGGTTCCGCCGTCCTGTACCACGTGCTTTATCTGAGGGAAGGCCAGGTGTACTCATTCAGCGCGGTGCCCGCCGGCGGCCTGACCACAACGGTTTCCGCCAGTGTGGAACGCACGGCCGTTGTCCTTGCCTGCGGCCTTGCGGTGGTGCTGTTAACCGGCTGGCGGGAGCGCTCCGCTTACACGATGGCCGTCAGAACCCAGATGTATGCCCTCCTTCAGTTGTGGATCGTTGGTCTAGCGGCTGGGTTATGCGCCATCAGTACTGGTCCCAGGCTATCCTGGTTCATTCCTGACCTTCGCTTGGTGTTCGTGCTGCTTACCCTAATCGTTCAGGGAACGTTGTTAGCCCTGTTCGCGGTGGTGCTGCCATTGCCTCTTGTCGTTCTGCATCAGGTTATGGTACGGACCCGCGATATCGTCCATCGCTGGAGGAAGTGACTATGCGTATCGTCATCACTGGAAGTGCCGGCCAGCTCGGCCAGGCACTCCAGGCCGAGCTCTCCAACCATGACCTATTCCTTATCGACCTCCCCGACTATGACATCACGGATTACCGGCAGGTGCAGCAGGTTATCCCGGCCTACAGGCCCGATGTCGTCATCCACGGGGCCGCCATGACCAACGTGGACCGGTGCGAAAGCGAGCCGGACCTGGCATACCGCATCAACGCCCTGGGAACTCAGAATGTTGCTTTGGCAGCAGCACAGGCGGACTCGGCCATGGTCTATCTCAGCACGGATTATGTATTTGATGGTACCAGTGACAAGCCCTACCTCGAGTGGTCCCAGCCGAACCCCCAGAGCGTTTACGGCAAGTCCAAGCTGGCCGGCGAGTATTATGTGCAGACCCTGCTGCGTCGATTCTATGTCGTACGCACCGCCTGGTTGTACAGCCTCACCGGCAACAACTTTGTCAAGAGCGTGCTCCGCCTCGCCGACGAGCGTCCGGAACTCCACTATGTAACCGACGAGGTCGGCTCGCCCACGTATGCGCCAGATCTTGGTCAAGCCCTTGTCAAGCTCATCGCCGCACCACTGTACGGTGTTTACCACCTGACCAATTCTGGAGTCTGTTCCCGGTTCGAGTGGGCACAGGCCATTCTTGAACTGGCAGGCCGCCAGAGCTATCCCTTGTTTCCTACGCAAGGATACCAGAGAGCCGCCAAAGTACCAGCCCACAGCGAGTTGCGCAATTACTGTGCCGCCACACAGCTCAACATCACCCTGCGCCCCTGGCGCGACGCCTTGGCAGCGTATTTCAGTGACAAGTGAAACCCTCTCGGTCGTCATCCCGAACTGGAACGGCGAGCCGTTCCTACGAGGGTGTCTCTCATCGCTTTTGCGTCAGACGGCTCCACCGCAGCAAATCCTGGTCGTGGATAACGCCTCCAGCGACGAATCAGTGGCGTTGATTCGCCGCGATTATCCCCAGGTGGAGCTCCTTTGCCTGCCATCCAATCGCGGTTTCGCTGGTGGCGTAAACGCGGGCATTGAGCGGGCGCGAGGATCCCTCGTAGCGCTCTTCAACCAGGACGCCGAAGCCGACCCTTCATGGGCAGCCGCCCTGATGGAGGCCGCTAAGGCGCACCCAGAAGCCGGCGCCTTTGCCTCCAAGATTGTCTTGTTTGATCCCGTTGATCACTTTCATTCGGCTGGGGACCTCTACTGTCAGGATGGCGTGGCCGCCAATCGTGGTGTGTGGCAGCGGGATACTGGGCAATACGATGACGAGAGCTATGTCTTCGGCGCTTGCGGAGCTGCAGCCGTGTACCGCAGGGAAGTCTTCGACCGCGTCGGTCTGTTCGATGAGGCGTTCTTCATGTACTATGAGGACGTTGACATGGCTTGGCGCCACCAGATCGCGGGCTGGCCCACTCTCTACGTTCCCGGAGCGCTCGTTTATCACCACCTTGGTGCCAGTGGTGGTGGTGTCGTCGCCAGTTACTTTGGTGCGCGCAACACCATTTATGTGCTCGCCAGGGACGTTCCCACTCCCCTGCTCGCTCGTTACTGGCGACCGATCGTCAAGCGCCAACTGCAAATCGCTTGGGAGGCCCTTCGCGCCTGGCGTGGCAGTGCAGCGCGCGCCAGGTTGC